>NZ_JBYSYW010000048.1:0-30198 GCF_058783825.1 Pseudomonas sp. FW305-96 | reverse complement strand
CCGCCCCCCCGGATGGATTAAAGTATCACCCCTCGCCCGGCATCCGCTCCCAGCGCGCCAGGGCCCATCCCCAGGAACCGTCAACGATGGAACACCGTGAGGCGCTGATCGCGCTGCGCACCTTTCTCTCCTCCCAGATCCTCGGCCAGGAAAAACTGGTCGAGCGCCTGCTGATCGTGCTCCTGGCCGACGGCCACATGCTGGTCGAGGGGGCCCCGGGCCTTGCCAAGACCAAGGCCATCAAGGAGCTCGCCGAAGGCATCGAAGCCCAGTTCCATCGCATCCAGTTCACCCCCGACCTGCTGCCCGCCGACATCACCGGCACCGAGATCTACCGCCCGGAAACCGGCAGTTTCGTGTTCCAGCAAGGCCCGATCTTCCACAACCTGGTGCTGGCCGACGAAATCAACCGCGCACCCGCCAAGGTGCAGTCGGCGCTGCTCGAGGCCATGGCCGAGCGCCAGGTCAGCGTCGGGCGCAGTACCTACGAGCTGTCGCCGCTGTTCCTGGTGATGGCCACGCAGAACCCGATCGAGCAGGAAGGCACCTACCCGCTGCCCGAAGCCCAGCTCGACCGTTTCCTGATGCACGTGAAGATCGGCTTCCCCGATGCCGCCGTCGAGCGGCGCATCCTCCTGCAAGCGCGGGGCGAGGCCCTGGGCGGCGAGGTGAAGCCCGAGCGGCGGGTCAGCCAGCAGGCGATCTTCGCCGCGCGCAAGGAAATCCTCGGCCTGTACATGGCCGACGCGGTAGAGGAATACCTGGTGCAACTGGTCATGGCCACCCGCACCCCGGCCAAGTTCGACAGCGAACTGGCCGACTGGATCGCCTACGGCGCCAGCCCCCGCGGTTCGATCGCCCTCGACCGCTGCGCCCGCGCCCACGCCTGGCTGGCCGGGCGCGACTTCGTCAGCCCCGAGGATATCCAGGCGGTGCTGTTCGACGTGCTGCGCCACCGCATCATCCTGTCGTTCGAGGCCGAGGCCGCGGGGGTCGACCAGGACCGCGTGGTCCAGCGCATCCTCGACGTCGTCGCCGTCGCCTGACCCCATGCCCACCACGCAGCTGGCCGAACCCGGCATCCGCATCGGCCTGGCCGACCTGATCGACATGCGCCATCGCGTGCGCGAGATCCAGCTGTTCTCCCGGCCCGGCCAACGCAGCCCGCTGGTGGGCCTGCACCACTCGAAACTGCGTGGCCGCGGGGTGGACTTCGACCAGGTGCGGGTCTACCAGGCCGGCGACGATGTGCGCAACATCGACTGGCGTGTCACCGCCCGCACCCAGGAGCCGCACACCAAGCTGTTCCATGAAGAGCGCGAACGGCCGATCTTCATCATGGTCGAGCAGAGCCAACGGCTGTTCTTCGGCTCCGGGCTGATGTTCAAGTCGGTGCTGGCGGCCCAGGCCGCTGCCCTGTTCGGCTGGGCCGCGCTGGGCCACAACGACCGTATCGGCGGGCTGGTGTTCGGCGACAACGAGCACCATGAGGTCAAGCCCAGGCGCAGCAAGCAGAGCCTGCTGCAACTGCTCAACCGCCTGGCCAAGATCAACCAGGCCCTGCACACCGAGGCCCAGCCCCAGGCCGACAGCCTGGGCCTTGCCCTGCGCCGGGCGCGAGAGGTACTGCGCCCGGGCAGCCTGGCCATCGTCATCTGCGACGAACGCGCCCTCAGCGCCAGCGTCGAGCAGCACCTGGCCATGCTCTCGCGCCACTGCGACGTGCTTTTGATGCCGGTCAGTGACCCGCTCGACCACGCCCTGCCCGCCGCCGGCCTGCTGCGCTTCGCCCAGCGCGGCGCGCAGCTGGAGCTCGACACCCTCGACGCCAACCTGCGCCAGGCCTACCGCCAGCAGGCCGAGGCGCGCATCGAGCGCTGGGAGCTGCTGGCGCAGAAACTGCGCGTGGTGCTGATGCCGCTGAGCACCCAGAGCGAGATGATCGAGCAGTTGCGTGAGTACCTGAATGCACAGCGCCTGGGAGGCGCGAAATGAACCCGCTGGACCAGCTGCAGCCACTGATCGCGCCACCCGCCATCGGCCTGTGGCCGCCCGCGCCCGGCTGGTGGCTGCTGCTGGCCATGCTGCCCCTGCTCGGCTGGGGCGCCTGGCGCCTGCGCCACTGGCGCCCGGGCAAGCGCAAGGTGGTGCGCGCCGAACTGCCGCTGGACCCGATCCGCGTCGAGGCCCTGGCCGAACTGGCGCGCCTGCCGCGTCCCTATGACGGGGCGCCCGCCGGGGCCTGGCTGCAGCAGATCAACGCCCTGCTCAAACGTCTGTGCCGTAATCACTACCCGGGGGCCAACAGCCATACCCTCAATGGCCGGCAATGGCTGGCGTTTCTCGACAACCGCTGCCCGGCCGCCGGCCTGACCCGCTGGATGGTGCTGGTCGAAGGCGCCTACAAGCCCGAGTGCAAGCTCGACGACAAGGCCATCGCCGGGCTCGCCCAGGCGGTCGAAACCTGGATCCGCAAGCATGTTTGAACTGGCCTGGCCGTGGATCTTCCTGCTGTTGCCGCTGCCCTGGCTGGCGCGCCTGCTGCTGCCGGCAGCCGACAGCGGCGAACCGGTGCTCAAGGTCGGCTTCCTTGACGAGCTCGAGGGCCTGGCCGGGCGCCGTGCCCGCCTGAACCTGCCAACCTGGCGCCAGCAGGCACCGTTCATCCTGATCTGGTTGCTGCTGTTGCTGGCCGCGGCGCGCCCGCAATGGCTGGGCGACCCGGTACCGGTCTCGGCCAGCGGTCGCGACCTGCTGGTAGCGGTGGACGTGTCGGGCTCGATGGACTACCCCGACATGCAGTGGAAGGACGACGAGATCAGCCGCCTGGACCTGGTCAAGGCACTGATGGGCGACTTCCTGCAGGACCGCCAGGGCGACCGCGTCGGCCTGATCCTGTTCGGCAGCCAGGCCTACCTGCAGGCCCCGCTGACCTTCGACCGACGCACCGTGCGCACCTTCCTCGACGAAGCGCAGATCGGCATCGCCGGCAAGAACACCGCCATCGGCGACGCCATTGGCCTGGCCGTCAAACGCCTGCGCCAGCGCCCGGCGCAGAGCCGGGTGCTGATCCTGATCACCGACGGCGCCAACAACGGCGGGCAGATCCACCCGCTGACTGCCGCCCGCCTGGCGGCCCAGGAAGGGGTGCGCATCTACACCATTGGCATCGGCGCCAACCCCGAGGCCAGCGGCACGCCGGGCCTGCTGGGGCTGAACCCAAGCCTGGACCTGGACGAAGCCGCGCTCAGGGAGATCGCCGAAATCACGCACGGCAGCTACTTCCGCGCCCACGACGGCGCCGAACTGGGTGCCATCGGCGACACCCTGGACCAGCTCGAGCCAGTGGCCCAGCAGCCGACCCAGGCCCGCACCGCCCATGAGCTGTACGCCTGGCCACTGGCCCTGGCGCTGCTGCTCAGCGTGCTGCTGGTGGTGGCCGTGCAGTGGCCGGACAACCTGCTGCAACGCCTGCTGCGCAAACCGCGCTTCCTGCAGCCCCACCCGGAATGGCGACAGCGCCTCAAACGCCTGCGCCTGAGGAGGCGGCGATGATCGAACTCTGGCCGCAATGGCTGCGCCCGCTCTGGCTGCTGGTACTGCCACTGCTTGGCTGGCTGCTGTTCAAGCTCTGGCACCGGCGCAAACGCGCCGGACGCTGGCAGTTGATCCTGCCGCAGCCGTTTCACGCGGTACTGCTCGGTGGCGGCAGCGGCAGCACCAGCAAGCTGCCGTGGATCGCCCTGGGCCTGGCCTGGTTGCTGATCGTCCTGGCCCTGCTCGGCCCCAGCTGGCAACGCCTCGAGGAAACCCGCCAGCGCCCGGCCGACCCGCTGGTGATCCTGCTCGAACTGACGCCGCAGATGCTCGCCGAGGACAGCGCGCCGAACCGCCTGGAGCAGGCCCGACGCAAGGTCCTCGACCTGCTCGATCACCGTCGCGACAGCCAGACCGCGTTGATCGTCTATGCCGGCAGCGCCCACACCCTGGTGCCGTTGTCCGATGACCTCGGCACCACGCGCAACCTGCTCGAGGCCGTCGACCCGACAATCATGCCGCAGCCCGGCCAGCGCGCCGACCTGGCCGTGCGCAAGGGCCTGGCCCTGCTGGCCCAGAGCGGCCTGGGCCAAGGCCGCCTGCTGCTGATCGGCGCGTCGCTGAGCGAGCTTGAGCGCGAAGGCATACGCCAGGCCCTTGGCCGCCAGGGCCCGAGCCTGCTGATGCTGGGCGTCGGCAGCGCCGAGGGCGCGCCAGTGCGCCAGGCCAATGGCGAGTACCTCAAGGACGACCAGGGCGGCATCCTTTTGCCGCGCCTGGACAGCGCCTCGCTGAAGTCCTTCATCGGCTCGACCGGCGGGCGCTATCGCCATGCCCGCATCGACGACCTCGACCTGCGCGGCCTCGGCCTGTTCGACAACCCGCGCCTGCTGCACAACGATGGCCAGACCCTGCAACTGGACAGCTGGGCCGACCAGGGCTATTGGCTATTGCTGCCCTTGCTGCTGCTCGCCGCCTGCGCCGGTCGACGTGGCTGGCTGTTCTGCCTGCCGTTGCTGCTAGCCCTGCCGCAGCCAAGCCAGGCCTTCGAGTTCAACGATCTGTGGCTGCGCCCCGACCAGCAAGGCCAGCGCCTGCTGGAACGGCAACGCCCCGCCGAGGCCGCCCGGCACTTCGCCGACAGCCAGTGGCGCGGCATGGCCCTGTACCAGGCCGGCGACTTCGAAGGCGCCGCCGCCGCGTTCGCCCAGGCCGGCACGGCAGCCGCCCACTACAATCGAGGTAACGCCCTGGCCCGCGCCGGCGAACTGGAAGCGGCGCTGGACGCTTACGAACAAGCACTGGAGCGCCAACCCGACCTGAAAGCCGCGCTGGACAACCAGGCGCTGGTCCAGCAATTGTTGCAACAGCGCCAGGCCAAGGCCGAGGAACAGCCGAACAACGCCGATGCCCGGGACACGCCCGGCAACGAGACCGAAGGCAACAGCAGCTCGACCAGCAGCCAGGCCCAGGGCACGCCGGACAGCGACAACCCGACACAAGGCCAGCAGAACGGTGACAGCCAGGGCAACTCCCAGGCCCCGTCCGGCACTGCCGGCGGCGATGACGACAGCATCACCCAGCCGCCCCAGCGGCCGCTCTCCACCGGCCTCGACGCCGAACAGCGCCAGGCCCTGGAACAATGGTTGCGGGAGATCCCCGATAATCCGGCGGAACTGCTGCGGCGCAAATTCTGGTATGAACAGCAATTGCATCAGGAAACCCCACGATGAGTCGCTTCGGCGTCTTTCTCCTAGGCCTGTTGTGGAGCCTCGCGGCCCAGGCCGAACCGACCCTGCAGGCCAGTGTCGACCGCACGCGCCTCGAGGCCGGCGAAACCCTGGAGCTCACCCTCGAGAGCCAGGACGTGACCCAGTTCGGCAAGCCCGACCTGCGCACCCTTGAGCCCGACTTCGAGGTCCGTGGCACGCGCCAGCTCAACAGCCTGCACACCCTCGACGGCGAGACCCGCGCCAGCACCCGCTGGATCATCACCCTGCTGCCCCGGCGCAGCGGCAGCCTGCGCATCCCCGAGCTGCAACTGGGCCAGTCACGCAGCCAGGCCATCGAGCTGCAGGTGCAGCAGGCCGACAGCCAGCGCCCGGACGCAGCGTCGCAAGTGTTCGTCGAGGCCACCCTGGACAGCAGCGCGGTCTATGTCCAGGCCCAGGCCGTGCTGACCCTGCGCATCTACCATTCGGTGGCGCTGTACGACGACAGCAACCTCAGCCCGCTGCAACTGGAGAACGCCAAGGTCGACCCGCTGGGCGAGTCGCGCACCTACGAGAAAGAGATCAACGGCGTGCGCCATGGGGTGATCGAGACCCGCTACGCCATCTACCCCCAGCAAAGCGGCAACCTTGACGTGCCGCCGCTGCGCTTCACCGCCACCGCAGCCGACAATGGCGAGCAACCTGCCGGCACGCCAAGGGTCGGTCGCCAGGTGCAGGTCAGTTCGCTACCGTTGCGCCTGACGGTCAAGCCGATCCCGGCCGGCTACCCGGCCGACCGCCCCTGGCTGCCGGCACGCAGCCTGACCCTTGAAGAACACTGGAACCCCGACCCGAACAACCAGCCGACGCAGATCGGCGACTCGTTGACCCGCAACATCAGCGTGCGCGCCGAAGGCCTTTCAAGCACCCAGCTGCCGCCGTTGCCGGCCACCGAGGCAATCGGCCTGCGCCGCTACCCCGACCAGCCGTTGCTGCGCAACGAGATCGGCGAGCGCGGCATGGTCGCCAACCGTGAGGAGCGCGAGGCGCTGGTGCCGACCCACGCTGGCGAGCTGGCCCTGCCGACGCTGGAGGTGACCTGGTGGAACACCCGCGAGGACCACCTGGAGCACAGCAGCCTGCCGGCACGCACCCTGAACGTGCAGGACAATCCGGCGCTCAGCGCCGACACCCCGCCCGGCGACAGCAACATGGCCCCAGGCCTGCTCTGGCCCTGGCAACTGGCGACGTTGGTGCTGGCGCTGACTACCCTGCTCGGTTTCACCCTGTGGTGGCGCGCCCGTTCGCAACCGGCGGTACTGCGGGCGGCGCAGACTGGCCCGAGCCCACGCACGCTGCTCGACGACCTCAAGCGCGCCTGCCAGGCCAACGACCCGCAGGCCACCCGCCAGGCGCTGGACGCCTGGGCGCGGCAGCAGCCGGAAACCCTGGCCGAGATGGCGGCGCGTTTCGTGCCGTTGTCCGATGCGCTGGATGGGTTGAACGGTGCGTTGTACAGCGAGAGCGGCCAGTACTGGCATGGCGACGAGCTGTGGCGCGCCATCGGTGCCATACCGCCGGCCGAGCAGGTGCTGGCGCCAACGGGTGAGGCCAGTAGCTTGCCACCGCTGTATCCCAAGTAGCCTCATCGCGGGCCAAGCCCGCTCCCACAAGTCCGCGATGGGTTACCATACCGCCCGAATCCAAACGCCCCCTGCCGCTTACCCTACGGATCTTCCATGCGTCTGTTTCACACCTCCGACTGGCACCTGGGCCAGAGCCTGCACGGCCAGGAACGCGACTTCGAACACGCCTGCTTCCTCGACTGGCTGCTCGGCCAGTTGCGCTTGCGCCAGCCCGACGCGCTGCTGATCGCAGGCGACATCTTCGACACCGTCAATCCGCCGGTCAAAGCCCAGGAGCGCCTCTACGACTTCATCGTCCAGGCCCACGAGCAACAGCCCAAGCTGGATATCGTGATGATCGCTGGCAACCACGACTCCGGCTCGCGCATCGAGCTGCCGGCGCCACTGATGCGCCGCCTGCGCACCCACGCCCTGGGCCGCGTGCACTGGCTCGACGAAGGCCAGCTGGACGCCGAGCGCCTGCTGATCCCGCTGACCAACGCCCGCGGCAAGGTCGGCGCCTGGTGCCTGGCCCTGCCCTTCCTGCGTCCCGCCGAAGTCACCGGGCCGGCGCTGGGTGACGACTACCTGCAGGGCATCACCCAGGTCCACGAGCAGTTGATCGCGGCGGCGCAGAAGAAACGCAAGAAGGACCAGGCGCTGGTCGCCATCAGCCATGCGCACATGGCCGGCGGCAGCATCTCGGAAGACTCCGAACGCAGCCTGATCATCGGCAATGCCGAGGCGCTGCCAGCGCGGCTGTTCGACAAGGCCATCAGCTATGTCGCCCTGGGTCATCTGCACAAGCCGCAGAAGGTCAACCGCGAGGATCGCATCCGCTACAGCGGCGCGCCGATCCCGCTGTCGTTCGCCGAGATCAACTACCCGCACCAGGTGCTGGAAGTGGAGCTGGAGGGCACCGACCTGATCAGCGTCGAGCCGCGCCCGGTGCCGCGTGCCGTGGCCCTGCAGCGGGTCGGCCCGGCACCGCTGGGCGAGTTGCTCGGACAACTGGGGCAGTTGCCGGTGATCGACCTGCTCGAGGACCCCAACCGCCAACCCTGGCTGGAGGTGCGGGTAAGCCTGGACGAGCCGCAGCCCGACCTGCGCCAGCAGATCGAGACAGCCCTGCAGGGCAAGGCTGTGCGCCTGGTGCGCATCAGCGCCGAGTATGCCGGCGTCGGGCGCCAGGAGGAGGATGAACAAGCCTTTGTCGAACTGGCGCAGCTGACCCCGCAGGACCTGTTCGGCCGTGCCTGGCAGCAACAGTACGGCAACCCCGCCGACGAGCAGGCCCTGGCCGACTTTGCCGAGCTGCTGCAGGACGTGCTGCAAGAAGAGGAACGACCATGAAGATTCTCGCCATCCGCCTGAAGAACCTGGCCTCCCTTGCCGGCCCCCTCGACATCGACTTCACCGCCGAGCCCCTGGCCAGCGCCGGCCTGTTCGCCATCACCGGGCCGACCGGAGCCGGCAAGAGCACGCTGCTCGACGCCTTGTGCCTGGCCCTGTTCGGCAACGTGCCACGGCTGAATGATATCGCCCGGGAAGCCAAGGTGCCGGATGCCGACGGCGAGATCCCCACCTCCGATCCACGCAACCTGCTACGCCGAGGTACCGGCAGCGGCTTTGCCGAAGTGGATTTCATCGGCATCGACGGCTGTCGCTACCGTGCCCGCTGGGAAGCCAATCGCGCCCGCGAGAAAGCCACCGGCAAGCTGCAGAACAGCCGCCAGAGCCTCTACGACCTGGACAGCGAGCAGTTGCTGGGTAGTGGCAAGAACGAATACAAGCAACTGGTCGAGGCTCGCCTGGGCCTGAACTTCGAGCAGTTCACACGTGCAGTGATGCTCGCCCAGAGCGAGTTCGGCGCGTTCCTCAAGGCCGACGACCGTGAGCGCAGCGAGTTGCTGGAAAAGCTCACCAATACGGCGATCTACACCCGCCTCGGCCAGCGCGCGTTCAGCAAGGCTCGGGAAACCGGCGAGGTTCACAACGACCTGAAGAGACAGGCCGAGCACCTGCTGCCGATGGACGCCGAAGCCCGCGCCACCCTCGACCAGGAACTGGAACAGGCCCAGCAACAGTTCAAGGCCGACCAGGCGCGCCAGCGCCTGCTCGAGCAACAGCGCACCTGGTTCGAAGAACAGCAGCGCCTGCAGGTCCAGCACCATGAGGCCGGCACTGCCCTGCAAGCCGCCGAGCAGGCGTGGCAGCAACTGGCCGAGCAGCGCGTCGACCTGCAACGCCTGGAGCGCCTGGCGCCCCAGCGCCACCAATTCCATCGCCAACAGCACCTGGCCGCGCAACTGGCCCCGGTGAAGGCGGATATCGACCAGCAACAACGCCAGCAAAGCGATCTGCAGCAAAATATCGACACACAGCAGCAGGCCCTCGAGGCAGCCCGCCAGCACCTGGCCCGGCAGCAAGCCCTGCAAGGCGACAATGCACCGCGCCTGCGCCAGGCCTTCGCCGCTCAAGGTGACATCGCACGTCTGGACAAAGACCTCGCCGCGCAGCGCGAAGCCTGTAACCAGGCCGAGCAGGAGGCCAGCGCAGGACAGCAGCAACTGCAACAGCTGGAAGACCATCAGCAGCGCAGCCAGCAGCAGTTGTCGCAGATCGATGCCGCCCTGGCCGAAAGCCAGCACCTGGGCGGCCTCGCCGACGCCTGGCAGGCCTATCTGCCGCAACTCAAGCAGGTCATGCTGATCGGCGGCCGCCTGGCCAAGGGCCGCGAAGAGCTGCCCGGGCTGCAGGCCCAGGCCAGCCAGGCCAACGCCCAACTGCAAGCGCAACGCGAGCATTTCGAACTGCTGTTCCGCGAAGCCGGTGCCGAACCCCATGCGTTGGCCGAGCAGGTCGATCTGCTCGGCGCCATGCTCCAGGACAACCGCAAGCAACAGCGCGCCGTCGAAGAGCTGAGCCGCCTGCATGGCCGCGAGCAGGAACTGCGCCAGGCCATCGCCACCCTGCGTGAACGCCAGCAACAAGCCATGCAGCGGCGCCAGCAACTGATCGGCGAAGGCACCGCAGCCAAGGTCGAGCTGGAAAGCGCCGAGCAAGCGCTGACCCTCACCCGTCAATTGCTCGAGCGCCAGCGCCTGGCGCGCAACACCAGCGTCGAGGAGCTGCGCACGCAACTGCGCGACGGCGAGCCTTGCCCGGTCTGCGGTAGCGCCGAACACCCGTTCCACCAGCCCGAAGCGCTGCTGCACAGCCTTGGTCGGCACGACCAGGCCGAGGAAGAGGCGGCGCACAAGCAAGTCGAGCAGCTCAATGGCAAGCTGGTGGAACTGCGCACCGAACTGGGCGTGGTCAATGCCCAGCTCAAGGATTACCAGCAACAACAGCAGCAGCTCGGCGAGCAGTTGCAGCCTGTGACCGAACAGCTCCAGGCCCATGCCCTGTGGCCGGCGCTTGCCCCGCAGGACGACGCGGCCCGCGGCAAGTGGCTCGACGGCCAGTTACGTCGACTCGGCGAGGAAATCGAGCGCGACGAGAAACGCCAGGGCGCCCTGCTCGCCCTGCAGAAGGATGCCGCTCGCCTTACCCAGCAATTGCAGGCCGCAGGCGAAGCCCAGCAACAGGCGCAGCGTCACCTCGAGCAGCAGCACCAGGCCCTGGCCGCCGACGCCCAGCAACTGGAACAAAGCCTCGACGACCTGGGCAGCGTGCTGCCCCAGGACATTCTCCAGGCCCTGCGCGACGATCCGGCCAACGCCTTCCTCGGCCTCGACCAGCAGATCGCCCAGCGCCGCCAACAGCTCGACCGGCGCAAGGACGAGCAGGAAGAGCAACAGGCCCGACAAGTCCAGCTCGACAAGCTGCGCGACCAGCAACAGGCACGCCTGCAAGGGCAGCAGCAACTGCAACAGAAACTCGCCGCGTTGGACGCGCAACACCAGCAGGTCCGCGCCACCCTGGGCGAGCTGCTCGGTGAACAGCCCAGCGCCGAAGCCTGGCAACAGTACATGGACACCCAGCTGGAACAGGCGCGCAGCGCCGAGGCCGACTGCGCCCAGAAACTGCAAGCGCTGCACACCCAAAGCGTGCAGCTGGCCGCCGACCTCAAGGCCAACCAGCAGCGCCAACAGGCCCTGGAACAGGAGCATCAGCAGTTGCAGGGCGAGATCGCCCACTGGCGCAGCGCGCACCCTGAGCTGGACGATGCCGGCCTTGACCGCCTGCTGGCCATCGACGATGCCCAGCTCGGTGAACTGCGTCAGCACCTGCAAAGCGCGGAGAAGGCCATCGAGCAGGGCCGCGTGCTGCTTCAGGAGCGTGAACAACGCCTGCAGCAGCATGCCAGCCAGGCCCACGGCGAGTTGCCGGTGGAAGAACTGGAGCAAGCGCTAAGCGAGCTCCAGCAGCAGTTGGCTGTTCAAGAACAAAGCTGCGCCGAGCTACGCGCGCGCCAGGCCGACGACCAGCGCCGCCAGCACGCCAGCCAGGCCCTGGCCGAGCAGATCGCGCAGGCTTACCAGCAATGGCAGCGCTGGGCGCGGCTGAATGCGCTGATCGGCTCAGCCTCCGGCGATGTGTTCCGCAAGATCGCCCAGGGCTACAACCTCGACCTGCTGCTGCACCACGCCAACAGCCAGCTGCGCCAGTTGGCCAAACGCTACCGCCTCAAGCGTGGCGGCAGCGCCCTGGGCCTGCTGGTGCTGGACACCGAGATGGGCGACGAGCTGCGCTCGGTGCACTCGCTGTCGGGTGGCGAAACCTTCCTGGTCTCACTGGCCCTGGCTCTGGGCCTGGCGTCGATGGCCTCGAGCACCCTGCGCATCGAATCGCTGTTCATCGACGAAGGTTTCGGCAGCCTCGACCCCGAGTCGCTGCAACTGGCCATGGACGCCCTTGATGGCCTGCAGGCCCAGGGCCGCAAGGTGGCGGTAATCTCCCACGTGCAGGAGATGCACGAGCGCATCCCGGTGCAGATCAAGGTGCGTCGTCAGGGTAATGGCCTGAGCGATGTCGAGGTGTGCGGGTGATCCTCTACTCGTTCCGCCGCTGCCCCTGGGCCATGCGCGCACGCCTGGCGCTGCGCTACGCCGGGTGCGAGGTGCAGGTGGTCGAGGTAAAGATGAAGGAAAAGCCCGCCGCACTGCTGGCACTGTCGCCCAAGGGCACGGTGCCGGTGCTCGATAGCGGGAATGGCGTACTGGAGGAAAGCCTCGACATCATGCGCTGGGCGCTCGACCGACACGACCCCGATGACTGGCGCCTGCTGGCCGACCCGGCGGCGGCGCGCCAGGCCGAAGCGCTGATCGCCCGCAACGACAGCACGTTCAAGGCGCAGGTGAACCTGTACAAATATGCCGAGCGCTATCCCGAGCATTCCCGGGCCCACTACCGGGCACAGTCCGAACCCTGGCTGGCCGAGCTGGAAAGCCTGCTCGAAAACCGGCCTTGGCTGTTGGCCGACCACCCGTGCCTGGCCGACGCCGCCTTGCTGCCCTTGATGCGCCAGTTTGCCGGGGTCGAACCGCAATGGTTCGCCGAGGCGGCTTATCCGCGGCTGCGGAGCTGGCTTCAGGGCTGGCTGGGGTCATCCCTGTTCAAGGCCGTCATGGCGAAGCCATAGTGCCCCACGCGACACACTGCAGGCCGCAGGAAAAAGCGTCGTTCGCCCTGCGTTTTTTCCTGCGGTCCGCTACTCACAACGCCAGAATCGGCGCGGACATCAGCAACAGCACTACCGCCGTGATACGCCACATCATGCTCTGCCCCTTTGGCGAGTCAAAAATTTAGCGTCAAATTAAATCACATGGCCTTGTGATATCACCACGTTCTTTACACTTGCCCCGATGCACCTGTCATTTTTGCCAGTAGCCAAGCACTGATCGCGCTCCTACTAATGATGTATCAACTGCCACCAATACGTTGGCCGTATCAAGGAGGATAGACATATGCACGCGCGAGCAGCTCTTGTGGCACTGCTTTTAACAATGGGTCTTAATCACGCTTGGGGGGAAGATCTCAATGAGCGAGCGGGGCCTTCACTGAAGGACTTCCCCGTCGACTTCCTGGTCTATTCGGTTACCTGGCAACCTTCCTTTTGCCTGATGAATCCAAAGATGCCTGGATGCAATAGTCCTCCTAACGCTTTTCTGAGCCATGGCATCTGGCCCTACTCCAAAAGTGAAGGTGGGGCGTCTCCCATCACCAACCGTCATCCGCAGTTTTGCGAGGCTCCCTCCGGCTGCACCGGCAAGGCCTGCGTCATCTCTGACGAAGAAATGAACGAGATAATGACTATTCCCCGCCTGGCAAAACTGGTCACTTCCAATCCAGAAGGCATGTTTCGGCACGAATGGCGAAAACACGGCACCTGCTATGGTGGGACTATCAAGGATTACTTCAGCGATCTGGTGAGCCTGAGGAAAGTGGTGAGTTACGACAAAGAGAAACTCAGCAAGCTGATCGGTACCGAGGCATCATTTACCGTGATCAAGGATGCGTTTCCAAAAAACACGGCATTTCGCTGCTACCAGAGTGAGGGCAAGCAATACCTGCACGAAGTGTTCTATTTGATTGACCGCACCGGTAATCCGTACATCCTTGAATCGCCCTTGCAGATCGGCATCGCTTGCAACGAAGTACCGACACTCATGCCACCGGGCGCTCCAGTCGATCTTTGATGCAACGCCCACCTTTTGAAGGTGGGCGCCTGATTAATCAGAGGTGAGGCTTGTGATCAAGCGCCGCATAGAAATTGGCACTCTGCTGCAAGTATTTCTGGGTATAGCTCTGGACGCTGCTTTTACGCTCGGATATCTGCGACTGAGCATGAGCAGGTAGTACGACAGAGGCGGAAATGGCAGAGGCGGCGATAATCGGGAAAAGATTGAAGTTCATGCTGGCAGACCTCGACTTCGGTGGTTGACGTTGACCCGTCGTGGGCCCTGAGTCAAAACTTACGCCGATAGGTCCGCCTGTAAAAATTCATTGCGGCAGTAGCCATTATCATGGCCATTGATAATCAAGGCGGGAGGGCAACAACGTGGGAGCGGGCTTGCCCCGCGATCGCAGGGCCGGCCTCATCGCGGGGCAAGCCCGCTCCCACGCCGGAGGTTTTCAGCCCCTGCCATTATTCGAGGAACTTGAGGTCCGAAGGCGCCTGCTGCGCCAACTTCTGCACGGTGTCCCCCAGCTTGCCGCTGCGCGGATCGCGGCGCACGACCACGATCTGGTTGCTCTTCTGGTTCGCCACCAGCAGGTAGTTGCCACTGGGGTCGAGCGCGAATTCGCGGGGATGGTCGCCCTCCACCGACCGGCGCTGCACCAATCTCAGTTGGCCGTCATCCTTGCCTACCGCATACACCACGATCTCGTTGGCAGTGCCGCGATTGCTGACATAGAGGAAGCGGCCATCGGCCGACAGGTGCAGCCCGCCCGCGGCCCTGGCCGCTGCATCCTTGCTATCGGTCAGCGGCAAGCGCTGGCGCTCGGTCAGAGCACCGTCCTGCACATCGAATACCACCACCTCGGCGCTCATCTCCAGCGTCAGGTAGGCATGCCGGCCCTTGGCGTCGAACAGCAGATGACGCGGGCCACTGCCCGGTGGCAACGCCACCGACGGCGGAATCGCCGGGCTCAGCGGATGCTCGGGGCTGGCGCCGTCGTAGCGGTAGATGAACACCTTGTCCGCGCCCAGGTCGCTGGCATACAGGTGGCGGCCATCGGGCGACAGCACCAGCGAATGCACATGGGCACCGGCCTGGCGCTCGGGGTTGACCTTGCTTGGCGTGTGCCGGGCCTGCTGCACCACCGGCTTGAGCTTGCCGTCCCGGGCCACCGGGATCACCACCAGGCTGCCACCGGGGTCGGGAGCGACGGCGTAGTTGGCGACAAACAGGTAGCGCTGGTCATGGCTCAGGCTGGCGTGGGTCGGCTCGTCGCCCTGGCTGGGCACCTGGTTCAGCAGCTTGATCTCGCCCTTGCTGCCCAGCGAGAAGCTGCTGACATTGCCCTTGGGCGTTTCATTGACGGCGAACAGCTGGCGCTGGTCGGCAGACAGCACCAGCCACGAGGGGCTGACGCTCTTGACCACCTGCCGGGGCTTGGCGTCGATCTGGCCAGTGCGAGCGTCGAAGTCGTAGCGGTAGATCCCTTCGCTGCCGTTGTCGGTGTAGCTGCCCACCAGCAACGTGGCGGCCTGGGCGTTGACTGACAAAGCCATGAGGCTAGCGGTCAGCAGGCGTGTCCATTTCCTGTTCATCGTCTTCTTCATCCGGGGCACGAAAAGCACTCATACAGACTAGACGATGCTCGCCTTCATCAGTGGCCAAGCTCCAGTCGTCGCCCGCGCCATTGGCGGCAGCGATCTGCTCGGAGGTGAAGGTCCAGCGGCGCAGTTGGCGGCCGTCCATGCATTCGATGGTGAGGCCGGATTCGTCGAGGGTGAAGTCGAAGGCGTGCAGGCCGTCGATCAGGAGCATGTCGCAGGCTGCGAGGGCGGTGGCGAGGGTCATGGGGACATCCGGGAAATTGGGCAGTCATTATAGCCATGGGGCTGCTCCGCAGCCCAATCGCCGGCAAGCCGGCTCCCACAGAGATCGCGCCATCTTCAAGGCCAGCGCATACCTGTGGGCTTGCCGGCGATTGGGCCGCGCAGCGGCCCCTTGCTGAGGATCAATGGGCGAAGATCGACCCACCCTCCTTGCCCGCCAGTTTCTCTGGCTTGATCAGGAAGCGTGCCAGCGCCGGCAGCAGCCACAGGGCGCCGAACATGTTCCACAGCAGCATGAAGGTCAGCATCAGGCCCATGTCGGCCTGGAACTTGATCGCCGAGAAGATCCAGGTGCACACGCCGATGGCCAGGCACAGGCCGGTGAACAGCACCGCCTTGCCGGTGGAGCGCAGGGTCTCGTAGTAGGCCTCCTGCAACGGCAGGCCGGCGCGCAGGAAGCTCTCTAGGCGGCTGTAGATGTAGATGCCGTAGTCCACGCCGATGCCCACGCCCAGCGCCACCACCGGCAGCGTGGCGACCTTCACGCCAATGCCCATGAAGGCCATCAGCGCGTTGCCCAGTACCGAAGTCAGCACCAGCGGCAGGACGATGCACAAGGTCGCGGCGAACGAGCGGAAGGTGATCATGCACATTACCGCCACGCAGATGTACACGAGGATCAGGATGGTCAGCTCGGCCGACTTGATCACCTCGTTGGTGGCGGCCTCGATGCCAGCATTACCCGCCGCCAGGAGGAACTGCAGGCCGTCCTTGCTGTGGCTGTCGGCGAAGGCCTTGGCCGCGGCGGTGACCCGCTCCAGGGTCTCGGCCTTGTGGTCGTTGAGGAACACCAGCACTGGCGCCAGCGAACAGTCGGCGTTGTACAGGCCGTCGGCACGGGCGATGGAGTTGTTGAGGATGTCCGGGTTGCGCGACAGGGTTTCCCATTTCAGGCTGCCCTCGTTCATGCCCTTGATGACCTGCTTGGACACGGTCACCAGGGAGATGGTCGACTGCACCCCGGGGGTGTTGTCCATGGTCCACATCAACTCGTCGATCGGCGCCATGGTCGAGTGGATCGAACAGCTCTCGGCCGGGGTCTTGACCATGATCACCAGCACATCGGAACTGGTCGAGTAATTGCTGATGATGAAGCTGTTGTCCTGGTTGTAGCGCGAGTCCGGGCGCAGCTCCGGCGCGCCCTGGTCGAGGTCGCCGATCTTCAGGTTCTGGCTGTACCAGAGGCCGCCGCCGAAGGCCAGCAGCGCCAGCACCACCGATACCGGCGCCACCTTGGGGCTGGCGAAGTTGGACAGCAGGCGCCAGAACGGATGCTCGCGGGTCGCATCCTTCTTGCTGCGGGCGATGGCCTTCTGGCTGATGCCGACGTAGCTGATCGCCACCGGCAGCAGAATCAGGTTGGTGAACACGATCACCGCCACGCCGATCGAGGCGCCGATGGCCAACTCGCGGATCACCCCGATGTCGATGATCAGCAGGGTGATGAAGCCCACGGCGTCGGCGAGGATGGCGATCATCCCCGGCAGGAACAACTGGCGGAACGTGCGCCGCGCTGCGGTCAGGGCGTTGTCGGCGTCGCTGGACTGCAGGGCGATGCCGTTGATCTTCTGCACGCCATGAGAGATACCGATGGCGAAGATCAGGAACGGCACCAGCATCGAGTACGGGTCCAGGCCGAAGCCCACCGCATGCATCAGCCCCAGCTGCCAGACCACCGCCACCAGGGTGGTGATGAGCACGGCGATGGTGCTGCGGATGCACCAGGTGAACCAGTACAGCAGCGCCCAGGTGATCACCAGCGCCACGCCGAAGAACATCGCCACCATCACCAGCCCGTCGATCAGGTCACCGACCTTCTTCGCGAAACCGACGATGTGAATCTTCACGTTGGGGTTCTGTGCCTGGAACTTGTCGCGGATCTTCTCTTCCAGCTGGTGGGAGAACTGCTGGTAGTCGAGCTTGACCTGGCGCCCCGGATCCTGCGGGTCGGGATGGTTCTCCAACAGCGGGATGTCGATGATGCTGGATTTGAAATTGTTGGCCACCAGGCGCCCCACCTGGCCTGACTTGAGCACGTTGTCGCGCAGGGTGTCGAGGCTGTCCTGGGAGCCATTGTAGGTATTGGGGATCACCTCGCCGCCGGAGAAGCCCTCTTCGGTGACCTCGCTCCAGCGCACGCTCGGGCTCCACAGCGACTTGAGCCCGGCGCGGTCGACGCCGGGGATGTAGAACACCTCGTCATGGATCTGGCGCAGTGTCTCCATGTAGTCCTTGTCGAAGATGTCGCCATTGACCGCCTCCACCGAGACGCGCACGGTGTTGCCGAGGTTGGCCAGGTCGTTGCGGTGCTCCATCATCTGCTCGATGAACGGATGCTGCAGCGGGATCATCTTCTCGAAACTGGTGGACGGGCGGATCTGTGTGGCCTGCCAGAACAGGAACACACTCACCAGCAGGCAGATGGCGATGACCACGGGGCGGTTGTTGAAAATCAGGCGTTCCAGCAGGGTGGCCTTGTCCTTGTGCTGCATGTCGAAGCTCTCCCGGCTGGTCATGGACGCACCTCCTGGGTACCGTCGGCCGAGGCCAGGTGCACACCCCCTTGCCCGACCAGCAACAGACCGCCACCGCCCAGGCCACTCACACCCGACAGGGCGATGCGGTCGGCGCGGTTGCGCACACTGAAGGTCTGCCCGTCGTCATGGCTGCGCAGCACGCTGCCGCCATTGCCGACCAGCACCAGGCTGCCGTCCTCGAGAAGCGTAGCGCTTGCCAGGCCGAATTCGAGCGGCCCGCGTTCGGCCTTGAGTTCGATCGGCTGCCAGCTATCGCCGAAATCGGTGGAGCGGAACAGGTTGCCGCGCAGGCCGTAGGCCAACAGGGTGTTGGGCTGGGCGGTGCCGATCACACCGAACAGCGAGCCCTCGTAGGGGCCCTGCACCGTTGTCCAGCTCTGGCCGGCATCGCTGGAACGGAACATGCTGCCCTGCTCGCCGACGATGAACAGGCCAGCGTCCTTCACCTGGGTAATGGCGTTGAGGTGAAGCTGGTCGGGGTTGTCCAGGCGCTCGGCGACGTCCTGCCAGTGCTGGCCGCCATCGGTGGTCTCCAGCAGCGCGCCATAGGCGCCCACGGCAAAACCATGCTGCGCGTCGATGAAGCGCACGTCGAGCAAGGGCGCTTCGCGGGACAGGTCTTCGAACTGCTTGCTCCAGGTCGCGCCGCCGTCGTTGCTGGCGAGGATCTGGGCATCATGGCCGACCGCCCAGCCGCGCTTGTCGTCGAGGAAGAACACGGCGGTAAGCAGTTGCCGGGTGGGCACCCGGGCCTGGGTCCAGGTCTTGCCCTGGTCGTCGGAGAACAGGATATGGCCGCGATCGCCAACCACCACCAGGCGCTGGCCGGCGTGGGTGGCGCCGATCAACAGGCTCTGGCTGGCCTTGGCCGACTCCACCGAGTATTCCTCGGCGGCCACCGCCGCCTCGGCATTGCCGGCGCCGATGCCCAGCGCCAGTGCCAGCATCGCGCCTGCCGCCAGCCTGCGGCGTGGCGTAATCCGCTCTCTCATGACTGCCCCCTGTTGTGTTCTTGTGGTGGGTCAATCTATTGCCAGGCACTGCCGAAACCCCTGGTCCAGAGGCCTGGAATAGCTTCTGGCCATCGTATCGGGCTTGTCCGACAGAAAACAACGAGCGGGACGTTATGTTTTGTTAACCGTCAAACGCATCGCGGGGCAAGTCGGTTCGCCGCATCGCCGCTCCCACGCCGCACGAGGTATGGCGTGGGAGCGGCGATGCGGCGACCCGACTTGCCCCGCGATAGCGTTGGACCAGGCTTACGCCAAACTCTTGCTCACCACCTCGTACACATCGCTGGAGAGCGCACCGGACGCGAGGATCCGCTCCAGCTCGCCCTTCATCAGCGCCTGACGCTGGTCGTCATACTTGCGCCAGCGGGTCAGCGGCGCCAATTGACGCGAGGCGATCTGCGGGTTCAGCGCATTGAGCTCGATCACCAGATCCGCCAGGAAGCGATACCCCGAACCGTCAGCGGCATGGAAGTTGACCAAGTTCTGCCCGGCGAAACCACCGATCAGCGCGCGCACCTTGTTCGGGTTCTTCAGGGTGAAGGCCGGGTGCTGCATCAATGCCTTGACCCGCGCCAGGCCGCCCGGCAGGGTGCTGGCCGCCTGCACGCTGAACCACTGGTCCATGACCAGCGGGTTGTCCTTGAAGTGCTCGGAGAAGGCATCCAGGGCCTTGGCGCGCTCGGCCTCGAACGGCGAGTTGACCAGCACCGCCAGGGCGGTGAGACGCTCGGTCATGTTGTCGCAGTGCTCGTACTGCTCCAGGGTCGCCTCGAGCACCTGCGGCTTGCCGCTGAGCATCAGGTACGACAGCGCGATGTTCTGCAGGCTGCGGCGGGCGAAGTGCTCGGCCGAGGCCACGTAGGCGGTCTTGCGCGAGACCTCGCGGTTGGCCTGGTAGCGCGCCCACAGGGCACCGAACAGCTGTTCGGCGATCTGCCGGCGGGCGAACTCGCGGGCGGCGTGGATGGCATCCACATCGGCCACCTGGCTGATCTCGGTGAGGTAGGCCTCGCCCGGCAGCGAGAGCATCTCGGCGACCATGGCAGGGTCCAGCGACTCGTTGCCAATCACAGTGCCCAGGGCAGTGATCAGGCGCTGGTCGAGACACAGTGCTTCGCCACGCTGGTGCTGGCCGATCAGCTCCTGGAGCACCTGCACGGCCAACTGCTGCCCCGCTTCCCAGCGGTTGAAGCCATCGCTGTCGTGTTGCATGAGGAACATCAGCTGGTCGCGATCGTACGGGAAGCTCAGCTTGACCGGTGCGCTGAAGCCGCGCAGCAGCGACGGCAGCGGCTGGCTGGCAATACCTTCGAAGGTGAAGGTCTGCTCGGCTTCGGTCACCGACAGCACGCGGCTGGTGCCAGTGGCGGCGCTTTCGCCGGCCAGGCGCAACGGCAGGTCGTTACCTTGGGCATCCAGCAGGCCCAGCGCCACCGGGATCACGAACGGCAGTTTCTCAACCTGCCCCGGTGTCGGCGGGCAGCTCTGGCGGAAGGTCAGGCTGTAGCGCTGCGCGGCAGCGTCATAGGCCTCGCTGACCTCCAGGCGCGGGGTGCCGGCCTGGGTGTACCAGCGCTTGAACTGGGTCAGGTCGACACCGTTGGCGTCTTCCATGGCCTTGATGAAGTCGTCGGTGGTAACCGCCTGGCCATCATGGCGCTCGAAGTACAGGTCGCTACCCTTGCGGAAGCCCTCGGCCCCCAGCAGGGTGTGGACCATGCCGACCACCTCGGCGCCCTTCTCGTACACCGTCAGGGTGTAGAAGTTGGAGATCTCGATGAAACTGTCCGGGCGGATCGGGTGGGCCATGGGGCCGGCGTCTTCGGCGAACTGATGGGTACGCAGGTAGGCGACATCCTCGATGCGCTTGACCGTGCGCGAATTCATGTCGGCGCTGAACTCGGCATCGCGGAACACCGTGAAGCCTTCCTTGAGCGACAGCTGGAACCAGTCGCGGCAGGTCACGCGGTTGCCCGACCAGTTATGGAAGTACTCGTGGGCCACCACGCCCTCGACCCGCTGGTGGGCGGCGTCGGTTGCGGTCTCGGCGCGGGCCAGCACGCAGCTCGAGTTGAAGATGTTCAGGCCCTTGTTTTCCATGGCGCCCATGTTGAAGTCGTTGACCGCGACGATCATGAAGATGTCCAGGTCATATTCACGGCCATAGACTTCCTCGTCCCAGCGCATGGACTTCTTCAGGCTGACCATGGCGTGGTCGCACTTGTCGAGATTCTCTTCCTCGACATAGATACGCAGGGTCACGGCGCGGCCGGACTGGCGGGTGAACTCGCTCTCGACGCACCACAGGTCACCGGCTACCAGGGCAAACAGGTAGGCCGGCTTCTTGAACGGGTCTTCCCAGGTCGCCCAGTGGCGGCCATCCTCACCCGGGCCACTGCCCACCGGGTTGCCGTTGGACAGCAGCACCGGATAGCGATGCTGCTCGGCGATCACCGTGGTGGTGAAGGTGCTCATCACGTCCGGGCGGTCGAGGTAGTAGGTGATCTTGCGGAAGCCCTCGGCCTCGCACTGGGTGCAGAACATCTTGCCGGACTTGTACAGGCCTTCCAGCGCGGTGTTGCTTTCCGGGTGGATCTTCACGCTGGTATCCAGGGTGAAGCGTTCGGCCTTGGGATGCACGGTGAGGCTGTCGTCATCGAGCTGGTAGTCGTTGGCGCCCAGCGCCTGGTCGTCCAGCTGCACACTCAGCAGCTCCAGGTGCTGGCCATCGAGCACCAGCGGCGGCAGGCCGGTGCCGCGCTCGGGGTTGCGGCGCATGACCAGCTGCGCATGGACCAGGCTGTGGTCCTCGAACAGTTCGAAGGTCAGGTGGGTCTCGTCGATCAGGTACTCGGGGGCCTGATAGTCCTTGAGGTAGATCACTTGCGGTTGTTCGGTACGCATGGTGACGATCCTTTTACTGGAGCACGGCCAGCTGGTAGGCCGTGTACTTGCGAATGTTGATCACGCCGGTGTCGAAAATCAGGTACTGGCCCTTGATGCCCAGCAGCGTGCCTTCCACGACGGGATCCTTGTCGAGGTTGAAGCTGACGATCTTTTTCGGGTAGGCCTCGACCGGGTAGCGCATCTGCACCACCTCGGCGTCGGGCAGCGGCTGGATGGCCTGCAGGCCGAAGCGCTCCTGCAGCCCACGGATACCGTCGGCGCAGGCGTCGAAGATCTGCTCGCGGATGGCCGGCAGGTCGAGCACCTCGGCGTCGCCTTTGAGCAGCGCGCGCCAGTTGGTGCGGTCCGGCACCTGGCTGCGCAGCACATCCTCGACCAGCCCGGATTGCTGGCGGGTGGCCACGCGCATGATCGGCAGCGCCTGGCTGGCGCCCTGGTCGAGCCAGCGGGTGGGCAGCTGGGTGGCTCGGGTGATGCCGACCTTGATGCCCGACGAGTTGGCCAGGTACACCACGTGGTCGGTCATGCAGAACTGCTCGCCCCACGACGGCTCGCGGCAGGTGCCGGCGTCGTAGTGGCAGCGTTCCGGGGCCATGATGCACACATCGCACTGAGCCAGCTTGGTCATGCACGGATAGCAGTAGCCCTGGCTGAAGCTGGTCTTGGTGCGTTTGCCGCAATGGCTGCAGTGGATCGCGCCGAGGTACTCCAGGCGGATCGACTGGCCGATCAGCGGGTTGACCGGCACCTCGGTGTCATCCAGGCGGAAACTGTATTGAACGACCGGTGCGTCCAGGCGCACCGCCATCTTGCTCAGAGAGCCACGAGCGAGTTCGATCAATGTACCGAGTCCGACTTGAAGAGGATGTTGGCGATCGGCGCCGACTTCGAGGCGCATTCCTGCGGGCCCATGTAGCCGGTGCGCTGCTCTTCGGGGAGGTTCTTCATTTCCCAGGCGATCACCGCCTGCAGCGACAGCTCCTTCTGCTCAGCGGTCAGCTTGCGGCCGTCGGACCATTTGCCGATCTCCACGGCCGTCTTCAGGCTCTCGTAGATCTCGGGGGTGATGTTTTCGATCATTTGCGCGAACGTGGACATGCTGTCTCCTCAGTCAGGCGGTCAGTTTACGCCTCGCCAGCGCGCCACCCAAGAGCCCCGTCAGGCATCCGATGAGCAACCCGCCGACATGGGCGGCGTTGGCTATCTGGCCGAAGCCGAGCTGGCCGACCACGCCGCTCAGGCAGATCACCAGCCAGATCAGCATCATCACCAGCACGCCCTTGGGCAGGTTGAACTGCGGGTTCGGCGCCAGCCACTGGTACAGCCAGACATGCCCGAGCAAGCCGTAGAGCACGCCAGACAGCCCGCCGAACAGGCTCGGCCCGCTGGTGAAATGCTGAGCCAGGTTGGACACCAGACTGAACAACAGTGTCAGCCCCAGCAACATCCACGGCCCCTGGCGCAGCTCAATGCGCTTGCCCAGCTCCCAGTACCACAGGCCGTTCATGGCCAGGTGCAGCACGCCGAAATGCAACAGCATCGGCGACACCAGTCGCCACCACTGGCCTTCGGCGAGGCCCTGGAGCAAGGGGGTGAAGTACAGGTAGTCGCCCTGCACCTTGAACGACAGGAAGGTGAACCAGCCGATGGTCGAGAGGTTGTCACCCAGGCCGGTCACCCCGGCGACCACCAGGCTCAGGATCAGTACCGCGGCGGTGACCTTGCAGGCCAGGGCCTGCTCCTTCAGCGAAGGCGCCGCCGGGGCGGTCGGCATGCCAGCGTCCACAGGTTCGGGCATGGCTTCAAGGTCGGCATTGCCCTCAGGGAAGCGTCGATAGAGTTCCAGTACTTCGTGGGCCATGGCCGGCGGCGCCCAGAGCACCTGTTCCTCGCCCTCCTCCACCACCCGGTGCGGCACCTGCAGACGACGCAGCAGGGCGACGAAACCGCTGAGATCGACCGCCAGCGGCAGGCGCAGCACTTCGACCACGTTCATTGGCTGGCCTGCGGGCGGTCGACATCGACCCAGACAAACTTGTGCGGGTCGATGCGGGTCTCGTCGTCCAGGCGGTAGGCCGCGAGCTTGCCGTAGAGCACGGCGCTGTAGTCCAGGCAGGCCAGGTTGTCGCGGATCGGCGCCGGCCGACCACTGCGCCAGTAATGGCCGA
This sequence comes from Pseudomonas sp. FW305-96, assembly GCF_058783825.1. NCBI lineage: Bacteria > Pseudomonadati > Pseudomonadota > Gammaproteobacteria > Pseudomonadales > Pseudomonadaceae > Pseudomonas > Pseudomonas sp. FW305-96. The sequence goes on along the minus strand of NZ_JBYSYW010000048.1, from coordinate 6,184 downwards.
CGAACAGCAACGGTTCGTCCTCGGCATAGCGCAGCAGGGCGTTCTTCTGGCTGTGGCTGAGCGGCGTGCGGGCCACCTCGTCGGGTAGCGCATCGGGCTGAAACACGATGTCGCCGTAGGTCTGCGGGTCCTCTTCCCAGAACTTGGTGCGGAAGAAGGCGCGGGTCAGGCCGTCGCCGCCGGTCAGGGTCAGGCCGTCCGGCAGGCGCATGTCGGTGCCGCGCAGCAGGCGGTTGCACACTGTCGAGGCGAAGCTGCCGGACACTGCCGAGGCCTGCACGAAGTGCTCGTCGATGCAGCCCGTGGGGTACTGCTGACGCAACGGCTCGATCAGCCGTGGGTCCCAGCAGGCATGCACAAGGCGGAAGCGGCCTGCGTCGACGAACAACGGCAGCTCATAGAACCACTGGATGAAATCGTGCCAGTCGCCGGGGTGCTGGGCGAACTGGGTAAGGGTCTCGTCGATCAGCCGGGCATGGCGCGGGGTATGGTCGCGCACGAAGGCCTTGCCACTGCCCGGCAACGCCGGGGTGACCCAGCCCAGGGCGTTGTACTCATGGTTGCCCATGATGCAGAACGCCTGGCCGGCCTCGACCATGTCATGAACGATGTGCAGCGCCTCGCGGATGCGTGGGCCACGGTCGACGATGTCGCCCAGGAACAACGCCTGGCGCCGCGGATGCCGCCAGACCCCGCCGATGCGCTTGTAGCCGAGGGCGTCGAGCAAGCGTTCGAGGGTGAGCGCGCAACCGTGCACGTCACCGATGATGTCGAAACTGCGCGCCGGATCGAGCATCAGTCGTCCCTGCCGCCCAGGCGGCTGCCCCAGCCGAGCTTGGTGCGGCAGACCTCGTAGTAGTTGTGGTCCAGCGGGTGGATCAGGCGCAGCTTCTGCGGTTTCTTGCTCACGGTGATGGTGTCGCCCGGGGCGCAGGTGAAATGGTTCTGGCCGTCGCAGGAAACCTGCGGGTAGATCTGCAGGTCCTTGGACACGACGATCTTCAGCTCGCTGTTGCCGTCGACCACGATCGGCCGGCCGGACAACGTATGCGGGTACATCGGCACGATGACGATGGCATCCAGCTTGGGGTGCATGATCGGGCCGCCGGCGGACAGCGCGTAGGCGGTGGAGCCGGTCGGGGTGGCGACGATCAGGCCGTCGGCCTTCTGGCTGCAGACGAACTGGCCGTCAATGTAGATCTCGAACTCGATCATCCGCGTCGACTTGCCCGGGTGCAGCACCACGTCGTTGAGCGCGTCGCCCTGGCCGATGGCCTCGTTGTGACGACGCACCTCGGCCTGCAGCAGGAAACGGTTCTCCACCAGGTAATGGCCGTCGAGCACCTCGGCGACCTTCTCCTCCAGCTCGTCGGGGCGGATATCGGTGAGGAAACCCAGGTTGCCGCGGTTGATCCCCAGCACCGGGATATTGTGACGGGCCAGGGCACGGGCGGCGCCGAGCAGGCTGCCGTCGCCGCCAACCACGATGACCAGGTCGCAGACCTCGCCCAGCAGCTTGCGCGTGGAGGTCTGCAGGCCGTGGCCGGGCAGGACTTCGGCAATGGTGTCCTCGAGAATCACGTGCAGGTGGCGCTCGAGGAGAAATTTTTTCAGTCGGCGAATGGTGTCGAGCACCTGGGAGCTGCCAAGGCGTCCGATGATACCGATATTGCGAAATTGCTCCATGGTGCTCCTGCAAGGCTCTGCGGCGGGGTGACAATGCCGGGATTATGGGCGAAAGGACCGGCCAGCGGCAAACCGGCTATGCTCGCAGGATGACGCCCTTCGCCGATCTCGAGCCCCTGCCCCGCCAGCTGCGCCACCCTGCCGTGCGCGACCTGGCCTGGGCGCTGCTGTCGCCCCCGCTGCTGGCGCAGGCCGGCTGCCCCCAGCGCCACCCGCTGCAGGGCAGCGCCTGGGCCGATGATCCGCAGCGCCTGGGCCAATGGCTCGTGACGCTCGACCAGGAGCCTGCGCCGCTGCTGGACTGGCTGGCACGCCTGAACAGCCGGCGGCTGGGCCTGTACTACGAAAGCCTGTGGCAGTTCGCCCTGCAGCAGGCACCGGGTATCGAGCTGCTGGCGGCCAACCTGGCGATCCGCGACGGCGGGCACACCCTGGGCGAGCTGGACATTCTGCTGCGTGACCGCGAAGGCGATCATCATCTGGAGCTGGCCATCAAGCTCTACCTGGGACCGCCTAGCGGCGACGGTGGCGACCCAGGCCTCTGGCTCGGCCCCGGTTGCCATGATCGGCTGGGACGCAAGCTGGCACACCTGGTGCACCACCAGCTGCCCATGTCGAGCGGACCGCAGAGTCACACTGTGCTGGCCGGATTGGGTCTGGACCGGGTGCAAGCCCACCTGTGGCTTGGCGGCTACCTGTTCTACCCACGGTCGGGGCAGACCCGTCCACCTGACGGGGCCAACCCCCGGCACTTGCGCGGTGGCTGGCTGCGCCAATCTGAATGGAGCGAAGCCGATAACGGATGCTGGCAGCCCCTGCCACGCCAGGCATGGCTGGCGCCAGCGCGCTTTGAAGCACAGGCCTGCTGGAACGCAACGCGCTTCACCGCCTGGCGGCAAGGGCTGGAACCCGATGCCCACGCACACTTGCTGTGCAGAGTGGAGGAACAGGCGGACGGAACGTGGGAAGAGGTCGAACGGATGTTCCTGGTGGCCGACAACTGGCCGCACCTCCCCCCACGCTGAAGCAGCACCCGCTGCCGATTCACCGGCGACGGGTGCTCAAGCGTCAGGACGCCTCGGCCACCGGCTCAGGCGCCGGGCAATGGGCCTGGGCATCCTTCGGCCACAGCACCTGGCCCTTGCCATCGACCACCTGTTCCGCGCCACAGGGCAAACGATTGGTGTCGAACACCACGCTGCCATCCAGACGATACAGGGCGCGCAGCGTGCGCACGGCGTCATCGCCATTGCCCTCGACTCGATAGGCGAAGATCGCGCCACGCGCCTCGTCGACTTCCAGGTCCTGCCATTTGGCGGGCACCAGCAGCTTGCCATCGATGTCGTACAGCGCGCGCAGGGTATCCGAATTGCTGCCCTCGGCAGCCAGCAGGTGGCGGCCATCGGCCAACAGCTTGAACGACACGAACTGTTCCGGCTGAACCAGCACTTTGCCCTGCTCGTCCATCAGGCCCACGGTATCGGTTTCACTCGGCATACTGAGGAGCATCACCGTCTTCTTCGGCGATTTCAGCTCGGTGAAGGCATAGCGCTTGGGCGCAACCACGCCGATCTGCTTGTATATGGGCTGGAACACGACCTTCCCCTGGTCCAGGTCGATGGTTCCGTAGGTTGCCAGGAACATGTTCTGCAGCTTGCCGATATGGTTGAAACCCGGGCGATGGCCACTCATACCGAGCAGGCCAATACCCGCATCGCCGATCGAGTCGTACTCGGGCTCGATCAGCCATTTGCCGTCATGCCCGATCATCCCGGCCTTGCCGCGGTCTTCGCCGGTGCGCTGCAACTGCACCATGCCGCCAACCTTGCCGAACGTCTCGCAGTTCTGGTATTGCGCCTCGATGACGACCTTGCCTTGATAATCCAGGTAGCCACAAGGTTTGTCGTAACCATCCCTGAAGGCCACCAGACCACCGCCTGGCGTGCCCAGCCAACCCTTGTCGAGCGCAATCACCAGGTTGCCGGAGGCATCAGCCAGCCCCTTGCCCGCGCCGCCTTCGCGGGTGACCACCAGATATCCGTCAGCCGCGCTGACAATGGTGTCGAAGTCCAGCTTGCGCAACACCTTGGTCTGGAGGTTGTATCCCCAGCTCTCGCCTTGCCGCTCGGCCAGCACCCAGTTGCCACGCTTTGCGAAATCCTCGCGCACGTACAGCGAGTCGAACACCGCTTCGCTGACCTTCTCGCCCTGAGGCGTGAGGATGCCGCGCAGTTCGTCGATCTCATAGACGATGAAGTCGTTGTCACCTCCGACATAGACAGTGTCGAAGATGGCCGGCTGGACTTCCTTGCCCTGCTCATCCATTACTCCGACCTTGCCATTGCGGACGTAGCCGAACAGGCCAGGGGTCAAGGTGTAGAGCTCATCGGTGAGGTCGGCGCGAATCACCTGCTTGCCGTCACCACTTGCCAGGTGCCAGTAGTCGCCACGTCCGAAGATGAAGGCGTTGGTGAAGGCTTGGGTGTAGATCTGGGTGAACTCGCTGCCTGGGGCGACTCGAAATGCGCCGTTCTGGTCCAGCACCGCGCACTCGTCGTTCACGCACAGTGGAATGGTCAGCGCGGCAATCGGTGGAGTCTTGACCGCCGGGGCTTGCTCGCAGCCGGCGAGCAGCAGGGACAGGGCGCCAAACAGCGCTACCCGAGGGGTGGAGATGAGGCGTTTCATTGACACAGGATCCTTGTGCGATGGAGATCGGGTGCAGGCCCAAAGCCATTACCCAGGCCCGTTGTGTCGGCCATGATTGATAGATCTGAAGCAAACACATTTCCACGCCAGCGATTAGAGTTAGGGGCAGGCGCCATCAAGAGCGCTCTTTCCGACCTGATGACGAGGACCCACCATGGTTTCATCCACTCCTGCGGCCCACTACGCGCGCCTGTCGATCGCCCTGCACTGGCTGATGCTGGTGCTGCTGGCCGCCGTCTACGCCTGCATCGAGCTGCGCGGCCTGTTCCCCAAGGGCAGCGCCGAACGCGACCTGATGAAAGACCTGCACTTCATGCTCGGGCTGACGGTGTTCGTGCTGGTCTGGCTGCGCCTGGCCATGCGCCTGTCGCGCCCCACGCCGCCGATCGTGCCCAAGCCACCAGCCTGGCAGACCGGCCTGTCGCACCTGGTGCACCTGCTGCTGTACCTGATGATGATCGGCCTGCCGCTGGCCGGCTGGGCAATCCTCAGCGCCGCCGACAAGCCGATCCCGTTCTATGGCCTGGATCTGCCGGCCATCGTCGCCCCGGATCCGGACCTGAGCAAGTTCATCAAGGGCTGGCATGAACGCATCGGCAGCTGGGGGTACTGGCTGATCGGCCTGCACGCACTGGCCGGGCTTTATCATCACTACGTGCGGCGTGACAACACCCTGCTGCGCATGCTGCCCTACAAGTAACCGCGTCGTCCCTGCAGGCCTCCGGTATGCAGGAATACCAGGCGGGTGCCGGGAGCGAAATGCCCGGCCTCGACCCGGTCGCGCAGGGCCAGCAGGGCCTTGCCGGTGTAGAGCGCCTCCAGCGGCATGCCGGTTTGCCGTTCGGTGTCGGCGATGAACGCCAGCAGTGCGTCGTCGATACGGGCAAAGCCGCCACGGCTGGCGTCGTGCAATTGGTAGGCGTGCACGCCCGCCAGCGCTGCGACGGTTTCCGGTACACCGTGGTCAAGGGGCACGGCCAGGGCGCCATGGACCACATGTCTGCCCGCCTCCTCCAGCACCATTCCGGCCAAGGTCGTGCCGGTGCCTGCCGCCAGCCACCAGGCGTCGTAGTCCGTCCAGCCGAGCGTTGCCAACTGCGCCCGGCATTGCGCGACGATCAAACCGCAGCCCTGCGCGCCAGCTTGGCCGCCACCGCCTTCAGGGATGCAGTGCCAACCCGGGTAGCGGGCCTGCCAAGGCTCCCAGAAACCGGGTTCATGGCGATTGCGGTAGCCGCCGAAACCGAGCCAAAACAGCTCCATGCCCAGGGCTCGCAGGTCTCGCACCGTCGGTGTGTCCTGGGGGTGGCCACGCAATAGCCCGACAGTGGCGAAGCCGAAGCGCTTGCCAGCCGCCGCCAGGGCATGAAGATGGTTGGAATGGTTACCCCCCAGGCTGATCAGGCCCGGTGCATCGGCCTTGCGCGCCTGGAGCAGGTGATGACGCAGCTTGAACCATTTGTTGCCGCTGATCAGCGGGTCGATCAGGTCCAGGCGCAGGACCGCAGCTTCGATTCCTGCGTGGCGTAACCAAGATAGGTCGAGGCGTTGCAGGGGGGCTTGGGGGAGAGAAAAATCAGACATGGAGGCAGTTTATCTGATTGCCCAGATGCAAATGTGCTGCTCGTTGCCGTTGCCGTTGCCGTTGCCGTTGCCGTTGCCGTTGCCGTTGCCGTTGCCGTTGCCGATCAGGAGTCTAGCGCCATACCCAGCTAGCGACAGCTGCGTCAGCCCAGGCGCCGCCCGTAACTTCGCGACTTCAGGAGGCCGAACGCAGGTCTTGCGGAGG
>NZ_JBYSYW010000047.1:0-32282 GCF_058783825.1 Pseudomonas sp. FW305-96 | reverse complement strand
CCCTCGAAACCACCCCCTCTGATGAACCTTTCATGACAAAACTTCGGTAGCAATCCGCCACCCCCGTCAAAGCCATGGACACCAACAAGGCACCTGGCCATCAGGCCGATGAAGCCTTGAGAACCGGCCTGGGAGCGGGGCAATGGGCACTATGGAACGCTACACGAAAGTGGGAATGCAGGAGCTCGACCAGCGTCTGGCCAAGATCGTCGAGGCCGCCCGCAAGCAGCCCGTCTCGGTCTACCGCTACGGCGCCCCCTGGGTATGGATCGTCTCCCAGGACGACTGGCAGGGCGCCCTGCGCGAGGTGGCCAGCTGCGTGCCGCCCGGCCATTCGCTGGCGCTGCTCAAGCCGCGCATAGAGGCATTGCTGGACGCGCACCAGCCCGCGCTGGCGCTGCTGGCCGAGCAGCAGGGCATGATCATCGCCCCGCGCACGCTGATGCATGTGCTGCTCCTGCAGCTGCTGTATTCGGTGCCCAGCGAAAAGCAGCTCTACGAGCAGCTCAACTACAACCTGCTGTTCCGCTGGTTCACCGGCCTGGAGCTGAAATCGCGGGTGTGGAACTTCAGCCTGTTCAGCCATGACCTCGGCGTGCTGCTGGGCAGCGCCATGGCCGTTTCGCTGCTGCAGCGCATGGTCGACGAAGTGCTCGGCGCGAGCCTGCAGGCCATGCCCGAGTTCAGCCTCAACCTGGCCCTGTTGCACAGCTGGCTGGCCCGCCACCAAGGCCAGGCCGCACCCAGCGACAACCACTAGAAAACCAACGAATTCCTGGCGCTCAAGGGGGCGGTGTGGAGCATTTTTTCTTCAAGCGATGCGGCATGGGCGCAGGGGCGCTGCTGTGCCTGCTGGCGGTCGAGGTGGCCGCGGACGAGGCGCAGCGCCGGGTTGAGATCAACGAATACGTGGTGCGCGGCAACACCGTGCTCGACGCCCAGGCCATCGAAGAGGCGGTCTATCCCTACCTGGGGCCGGACAAGACCCTGGCCGACCTCGAAGGCGCCCGCGAGGCGTTGCAGAAAAGCTATCAGGCCCGGGGCTACCAGTCGGTGTTCGTCGAGCTGCCCGAGCAGAAGGTCGAAGGCGGCGTGGTCTACCTGCAGGTGAGCGAAACCAAGGTCGGCCGCGTGCGGGTGGTGGGCGCCAAGCATTACTCGCCGCTGGAGATCCGTGAACAGGTGCCGGCGTTGGAGGAGGGCAAGGTCCCCGATTTCGCCCAGGTACAGAACGAGCTGGCCACGCTCAACCGTGCCCCGGGGCGGCAGGTCATGCCACTGGTGCGCGAAGGCCAGCGCCCGGGCACCATGGACGTCGACCTGCAGGTCGAGGACAAGCAACCCTGGAACCTGAGCCTGGGCCTGAACAACGACCACAGCGCCGACACCGAGAAGCTGCGCAGTGTCGTCAGCCTGGGCTACAACAACCTCTGGCAGGCCGGCCACAGCGTCTCGCTGACCTGGTTCACCGCGCCCCAGGACCGTGACAACGCCGAGGTCTGGTCCGGGTCCTACGCCGCGCCGCTGAACGAGCGCTGGACCGTGCAGTTCTCCGGCTACCACTCCGACAGCAACGTCGCCACGGTGGGCGGTACCAATGTGTTGGGCAAGGGCCATTCCTACGGCGTTTCGGCGATCTACAACCTGCCGGGCGTCGGCGCCTGGGCCAACGCCCTGTCAATCGGCGTGGACTTCAAGGACTTCGACGAACAGGTCGGCCTGGGCGGTAGCAGCGACAAGGTCCCGCTCAAGTACGCCCCGATCACCCTGGGCTATACCGGCTACCGCTTCACCGAACAGGACCAGCTGAGCCTCGGCCTGAGCCTGGTGGCCGGGACGCGCAGCCTGCTGGGCTATGGCAGCGACGATTCCGAGTTCGATTACAAGCGCTACCGCGCCGACTCCAGCTTCGCCGCGCTCAAGGGCGACGGCAGCTACACCTTCGACTTCGCCGGCGCCTGGCAGAGCGCCTCCAAGCTGGCCTTTCAGCTGGCCTCGGGGCCGTTGGTGTCGAACGAACAGTTTGCCGCCGGTGGCGCCACCTCGGTGCGCGGCTATCTCGCCGCCGAACGCACCGGGGACGACGGCCTGCTGTTCTCCCAGGAACTGCGCACCCCCTCCATTGGCCGCTACGTCGGCAGCTACATCAGCGACTGGCGCTTCTACCTGTTCGCCGAGGGTGCCCAGTTGCGCCTGCAGGACGCACTGCCCGAACAGGACGACAGCTACAGCCTGGCCAGCGTCGGCGTCGGCACCCGCGCCACGCTCAACGACTGGTTGTCCGGCAGCCTCGACTGGGCCTTGCCGCTCAAGGACGGCCCCAACACCGACAAGAACGCTTCCCGCGTGCACTTCAGCGTGCAGGCGACTTTTTGAACGATTGACCTACTGACCGGCATCGGCCTGGAGACCTCTCATGCAACGCCTGATATTGACCTTGCTGCTATGCCTGGGCTTCGCCCTGCCGGGCAGCGCCAGCGCCTGGTGGCAGGACGACTGGATGTACCGCAAGCAGATCGCCGTGGACACCACGCCCCAGGGCGCCGGCCTGACCCAGGCGCTGGGCCGCACCGCGCTGCTGGTGCGCCTGCACACCGGCAACTTCAGCTTCGACGGCGTCAGCGAAACCGGCGCGGACATCCGCTTCGTCGCTGCCGACGACAAGACCGTGCTCAACCACCATGTCGAGCAGTTCGATCCACTGATGGGCATGGCGCTGATCTGGGTCGACATGCCGCGTATCGAGCCTGGCCAGCGCCAGGACCTGTGGATGTACTACGGCAACCCCAAGGCCCAGGCACCCGCCGGCCAGCCGAGCTTCGACGCCGACTACACCGCGCTCTACCACTTCGACGGTGCCGCCGCCCGTGACGCCAGCCCTTATGGTAACCAGCTGCAAGGGCCAACGGTCAGCGTCGATGGTGTGATTGGCCGGGCCATCCAGCTCGGGGGACAAGCCTTGCAACTGCCCGCCAGCGCCTCGCTGCAACTGCCGGCGGGCGCGGCGTTCAGCTTCAGCACCTGGCTGCGCCAGGACCAGGCGGTGGGTGAGCAACTGCTGCTGGCACGCCGCGAGGCCGGCCACAGCCTGCTGCTCGGCCTGGCCGAAGGCGTGCCCTTCATCGAGGTGGACGGCCAGCGCGCCGCCGCCAATCAGGCGCTCGGCGCCGGCCAATGGCAGCACCTGGCGCTGGTGGGCGAGGGCGGCAACCTCACGCTGCTGCTCGAAGGCCAGCCGGTCGCGCGACTGGCCGCGAGCCTGGCGGCCTTCAGCGGCGCCATCGGCATCGGTGGCGACCTGCCAGCGGCCGAGGGCGAGGCCGCCGGCCACTACGCGACCTTTGTTGGCGCCCTGGACGAGCTGCGTGTTTCCCGCGTCGCCCGCAGCCAGGCCAGCCTGCAGGCCGACGTGCTGGCCCAGGGTGCCGAGTCGCGCCTGGTGGTCTATGGCGTCGACGAGGAACAATCCGGCTTCGGCTTCGGCGGCCTGGGCTTCCTACTCAAGGCGGTGCCGGTGGACGCCTGGGTGATCATCGCTGTCCTGGTGCTGATGATGGTGCAGTCGTGGGTGATCATGCTGCGCAAGCAGCGCACGCTCAATCGCGTCACCGCCGCCAATACGCGCTTTCGCGAGCGTTTCGCCACGGTCGGCACGCGCCTCGAGCAGTTTGCCGACGATCAGGACCTGCATAAGCAACTGACTGACTCCTCGCTGTGGCGCCTGTACCTGGTGGCGGTGCAGGAAATTCGCACCCGCCGCGCCCAGGGCGCCGACACCCGTGAAGTGTCCGCGGCCACCATCGAAGCCATCCGCTGCTCCATGGACGGCGTGCGCACCCGCGAGAACCAGGCGCTGTCGGCGAAACTGTCGACCCTGTCCAACGCCATCGCCGGCGGCCCTTACATCGGCCTGCTGGGCACGGTGCTGGGGATCATGGTGGTGTTCCTCGGCACCGCCATGGCCGGCGACGTCAACATCAACGCCATCGCCCCGGGCATGGCCGCAGCGCTGCTGGCCACCGCCATGGGCCTGTTCGTCGCCATCCCCGCGCTGTTCGGCTACAACCGCCTGACCACGCGCAACCGCGAAGTCAGCGCCGACATGCGGGTGTTCGTCGACGAGTTCATCACCCGTCTGGCCGAGCTGCACGGCGAGGGCCAGGCCGGTGACGCGGCGCTGCGTCCGGCCGGGCGCAGCGTCAACCCGTCGATCCCGGCGTGAGGAGGCAGCCATGGCATCCGTGAACAACGCCCAAGACGACGACGCCGACGCCGCGGTCGACAGCATCAACATCACCCCGCTGGTGGATGTGCTGATGGTGGTGCTGGTGATGTTCATCCTCACCGCCACCGCGCAGGTCTCCGGGATCCAGGTGCAACTGCCCAAGGCCAGCGCCACGGTGTCGCTGGTCCAGCCCAAGACCAAGGCGATCTCGATCAACGATGCCGGCCAGGTGTTCCTCGACGCCTACCCGGTGACGCTGCAGGAGCTGGAGGACCGCCTGCGCAGCGAAAAGGCGCGCAGCCCGGATTTCCCGTTGATCGTGCGCGGTGACGCGGGTGTGCAGTATCAGAAAGTGGTCGAGGTGCTCGACCTGCTGCGCCGTCTCGAACTGGCCCAGGTCGGGCTGGTCACCGGCAAGCCGAACCAGGGGTGAGGGCAGGCATGGAACCTAAAGCCAACTTCCGCCGCCTGCTGACCTGGGCCGTGCTCGCCGCCGCTGGCGCGGGCCTGGCCTGGCTGCTGTGGCAGTGGGCCAACGACATGGCCGGGGTGCGCCGCGAGGCGCCCAAGGTGCCGGCGATCATCCCGCTGCCGCCGCCTCCACCGCCGCCTCCGCCCGAGCCGCCCAAGGAGCCTGAACCGCCGGTCGAGGAAAAGATCGTCGAGCCGCAGCCGGTGCCTGAGGCCGAGGAGGTCAAGCCCGCCGAGGACGCGCCGGACCCGGCCCAGGACCTGGCCGACCCCATGCAGATGGACGGCGACGCCCAAGCGGGCGGCGACAGCTTCAACGTCGGTGCTGGCAAGGGCGGCGGCATGGCCGGTGGCGGCGGTGGCGGCCTGGGCAGCGGCACCTATAGCCAGTACCTGGCCTATGCCTTCCAGCGCCTGCTGCGCGACAACCCCGAGCTGCGCAACCTGGTGTTCAACCTGCAGGCCGAGATCTGGCTCAGCGCCGCCGGCGAGATCACCCGGGTCGAGCTGCTGCGCGGCAGCGGCGAGCCCGAGGTCGATGCCCAGGTGCTTGCCGCCCTGCGCGGCGCCCGCGCTCTCGACCAGCGCCCGCCCGCCAACCTGACTTTGCCGGTGAAGATCGCCCTGCAGGGGCGCCGGCCATGAACAACGAAGCACGACTGACCCACAGGAGCTGCAAACCCATGAAGTGCCCAGTCAACCGATTGACCCTGGCGCTCGGCCTGCTGGCCGCCGCCACCGCGGTCGGTCCGGCCGTCGCCCACGCCGCGCCGTCGGAGAACGCGACCGTCAACCTGATCCGCCTGCTGGTGGAGCAGGGCGTGCTCAAGCAGGACAAGGCCGATGCGCTGATCGCCCAGGCCGAGCGCGAGGCCCAACAGGCGCGGGCTGTCAGCGCCGCGCCGATCGTCGCCCAGGCCCCCGCGGCCAACGGCGAAGTGCGCGTGCAGTATGTGCCGGCCATCGTCCGCCAGCAGATCCGCGATGAGATCAAGGCCGAGGTGATGAACACCGCCAAGCAGGAAAACTGGGCCGCGCCCAACACTTTCCCCGACTGGGCCTCGCGCATCAGCTTTGACGGCGACCTGCGCCTGCGCTACGAGTCACGCGGCTATGCCGACGGCAACAGCAACGAGATCGTCGACTTCGCCAAGCTCAACGACAAGGGCCCGTACGATGTCAACGCCAACAGCGGCTCGAGCCTGCCGCCGCTGCTCAACACCCGCGAGGACCGCGACAGCCTCCTGCGCCTGCGCGCGCGCTTCGGCCTCAAGGCCCAGCTGGCGGACAACTGGGTGGCCGGCATCCGCGTCGCCACCGGCTCCAACAACAACCCGGTGTCGACCACCCAGAACCTCGGTGGCGGCTTCGCCAAGAAGGACATCTGGCTCGACCAGGGCTATGTCACCTGGACGCCCAGCGAGCGACTGACGTTGACCGGCGGGCGCATCGCCAATCCGTTCATGTCCACCGACATCCTCTATTCCCACGACCTCAACTTCGATGGCGTGGCGGCGATCTTCAACCAGCCGCTGAACCGCGACCTCAGCCTGTTCGGCACCGTCGGCGCGTTCCCTGTGCAGTACAGCGACGACAGCGCCAGCAGCAACGGCCTGGACAAGGAGGACAGCGACAACAAGTGGCTGTACGGCGCGCAGCTGGGCGCGAAATGGGCGCTCAACGACCATCACCGCCTCAAGGGCGCGATGGCCTACTACCGCTTCGACGACATCGCCGGCGAGCGCTCCAGCCCCTGTGCGCCCTGGGATGGCCAGCCGGCCTGCGACAGCGACGAGACCCGCCCGACCTTCATGCAGAAGGGCAACACGGTGTTCCTGCTGCGCGACATCACGCCCAATCCGGCCAACCCGGCGGCCACGCCGCAGCCGCAGTTCGTCGGCATCGCCTCGGAGTTCGAACTGCTCGACCTGAACCTGGTGTGGGATGCCGACCTGCCCCATGACTTCAAGCTGCGCAGCCAGGCCAACTACATCCACAACCTGGCCTACGACGAGGGCGACATGCGCAAGCGTTCGGCCGGCCAGCTGGCCAACAACATCGACGAGAACGGCAACATCAAGAGCGGCGGCGACGCCTGGATGTTGCAGTTCACCCTGGGCAACGCCCTGGACATGCGCAAGGCCGGCGACTGGAACCTGTTCGCCGGCTACAAGCGCATCGAGCCTGACGCGCTGCCGGACGGGTTCAACGACTCGAGCTTCCACCTCGGCGGCACCAACGCCAAGGGCTATTTCCTCGGTGGCAACTACGGCCTGGCCGACAACGTCTACGCTACAGCCCGTTGGTTGAGTAGCGAGGCAGTCTACGGCGCGCCGTTTGACATCGATGTGCTACAACTTGAAGTCAACACGCGGTTCTAGGGAAGGAGCACGGGCATGAACAAGGGAGTCTATCGCCATCGTTGCGCCTGGTTGATGCTGGCGCTGGGCGCAAGCCTGGCCGCCTCGGCGTCGGCCGAAACCCTCGAAGAGCGCCTGCGCACCCAGCTGCGCAGCACCACGCAACAGCTGCAGGCCCTGCAGAGCGAGCAGGCCCAGGCCAGCGCCGCCCGCCAGGCGGCGGAACAGCAACGCGACGCGGCCCTGGGCCAGGTGCGCGAGCTGACCGCGCAACTGGCCAAGGCGCGCGGCCAGAGCGAACAGCTCGCCGGCCAGCAGCAGGCCGTGCACAGCCAGGCCCAGGCGCTGGTGGCCAGCAGCACCGAACAACTGCACAAGTACAAGCAGGCCTATGACGAACTGCTGGGCATGGCGCGCGCCAAGGAAAGCGAGCGTGCCGGCCTGCAGGCACAACTGGCCGAGCGCGATGGCCAGGTGCAGCAGTGCCAGGCGCGCAACCAGCAGATGTACGGGGTGGCCAAGGAGATGCTGGCCGCCTTTGAGAAGGTCGATATCGCCGATGTGATGAAGATGCGCCAGCCCTTTGCCGGCTCGGCCCGGGTCCGCTTCGAGGAACTGGCCCAGGCCTATGGCGACAGACTCTACGAAAGCCAGTTCGACGCCCCCACGGGCGTGACCCAGTGACGTTTTCTCAACGCAAGGAAGTAAGCACATGACCGAAGTCACCCTGATCGAAACCGTTAGCGCCGACTCCCTGACCAAGCTGCTGCAGGATGCCGGCTGCCGGGTCAATCGCACCGAGCAGAATGCCGTGGTGCAGTTGCTCAGCGCCAGCCAGGGCGTGGGTTACGCCGTACGTTTCGGCAACCGGGCGCTGAACCAGGAAGGCGAGTTCCTCGATTTCACCTTCAGTTGCGCGCTGCGTATCCAGGGCGAGCTGCCCGCGGGCCTGGCCGAGCGCTGGAACGCCACCCGGCGTTTCGCCCGCCTGTCGGTACAGGGCGAGTTCCTGGTAATGGAGAAGGACGTGGTGGTTGCCGACGGCGTCAGCGAGAAGCACCTGCTTGGCAGCCTGTTGCTGTGGGATCGCCTGCTGCAGGAATTCATCGTCTACCTGCGTGACTACAGCCGCAATGTCGCCGAAACGGCGCCCGAGCAGGTGGCCAGCGATGCGGTGAGCGCTTCGTGACGGCGCGAACCCTGTGGGCCGGCGCTGGCGCGCTGGCCGTTGTCGCGGTGGCAGTCGCCCTGGCCTTGCGCCCGGGCGACGAGCCGGTGGCAGCGGCGCGCCCGGCTTCGCCCGCCACCCTGGTGGCCACCGACAACGGCCCGGTGCTGGCGCGCCTTGGCGAGCAACAGGTGGGCAGCGGCGAGCTCAAGGCGCTGTTCGCCCAGTTGCCCGAAGAGGCCCGCGTCAGCCTGCGCGGCGACCGACCGGCACTGGAGGCCTGGATCCGCGCCCGCTTGGCGGAAAAGGCCCTGTACCAGCAGGCCGAGGCCCAAGGCTGGCTGCAGCGTCCGGAGATCCAGGTGCAGACCCGCGCGGCCACCGAGCAGATCGTCTTGCGCGACTATCTCGACTCGGTGAGCAAGGTGCCCGACGACTACCCCACCGAAGCTGAGCTCAAGCAGGCCTACGAGGCAGGCAAGGCTGGTTTGCAACTGCCGGCACGCTATCGCCTGAGCCAGATCTTCCTGCGGGTGGAAAACCCCAAGGATGACGAGGCCGTGCGCAAGCAGGCCCAGGCCCTTGCCAAGCAGGCCCAGGCCGCGGATGCGGACTTTGGCGCATTGGCCCGCGAGCATTCGCAGGATGCCGGCACCGCCGCCAACGGCGGGGATACCGGCCTGCAGGCCTTGGCGCAACTGTTGCCGGAGGTGCGCGGGGTGGTGCCGAAACTCAAGGTGGGCAGCGTCAGCGAACCGGTGCAGAGCGCGGCGGGCTATCACATCATCAAGCTGGTGGAGCAACAACCGCCCCGGGCGGCGACCTTCGACGAGGTGGCCCCGCGTCTGCGCCAGGTGCTGCGCGCCCAGCGCCAGGAGCAGGTGGCCAAGGCCTATGTGGAGGGCATGTTCGACACTGCCACCCTCAGCATCGACGGCGCGGCGCTCAACCAGGTGCTGGAAAGCAGCCGCTAGTCGCCAACAACCATGGAAGAAGCGGGCCTGCCCAGGCGAGCCCGCAGGAGGCGAGGGATGCCTATCGACCTGTCCCGGGGGCGAGCCCCGGATACCAGCGTGCCCGTCGTTCGCCCCCAGGTGCCGCTGGCCCTGGACGAACAGACCCTGAACTGTTTTCTGGTCACCGCGCGCTGCGGTTGTTTCATGCAGGCGGCGCGGCGGCTCAACCTGAAGCCTGTGGCCCTGCGCAAGCGCCTGGCGGCGCTGGAGGCGCGCCTGGGCTACAGCCTGTTCGTCAACCGCAACAACAACCCGGTGCTCAGCCAGCAGGGCGAGCGCCTGCAGCAGGTGCTCCAGGCCCGCGAACCGGTGGTGCCAGCGCCGCGGGAAGCCAGCGCCAGTGTGCGCCTGGCCGTGGCCGAACCACTGCTGCAGGACCTGCTGGGCCGCAACCTGATCAACTTCGTGCGCCAGCATGCCGGCATGCGCCTGGAGGTGGCCACGCTCGATGGCCGCCAGGTACCCGAGCAGGCCGCGGATGTGGCGTTATGGCTGGGCGACCTTGACCAGGGCGCCCGCAGCGGCTGTTTTGCCGACACCACCGCCGAAGCCCTGGCCACCCTCGAATACCTGCCGCATATCGCCAAGCGCTATGCCCGCGAGGCCAACCGCCCGACCAGCCTGGCGCACCTGCAGGACTACATGCTGGTGCAATGGCAAGGCGAGGTCGGCGTGCAGGCGTTGACGCCCTGGCAGACGCTGTTGAGCACCCGCTCGGCCGGCGTGACGCAGATCCAGGACTACGAGATGTACTGCCAGCTGATCAAGTGCAGCGCCAGTGTCGGTTTGCTGCCGCAATACGCGGCGCATCTGGATCGTGGCCTGCTGGCCTTGCCGGGGTTGTTCCGCGAGCCGATGCGCCGGCGCGTGTGGCTGGCGGTCGATGAGCGTACCGAAGCCGATCCGTTGGTGCAGGTGATGGTCGGGGCGATCCGCGCCGCGTTCGAGGAACGCCGGGAATGGTTTGCCGGCCGTTAGGGGCAGCCGGCCTTGCGCAGCGTCAGATTGATCCGCCGTTCGCCCATGCGCGGATGCACGCCAGGCTTTATCGGCAGCACGCCATGAAAGCGCAGGCGGTCCTCGCCGCCCCACACCAGCACGTCGCCGTGGTTCAGCGGGATGCGCCGGGTACGGTCCGAGCGCTGCAGCCCGCCGAACAGGAACACTGCGGGCAGGCCCAGCGAGATCGAGACGATCGGATGGGCGTAGTCCTGCTCGTCGCGGTCCTGATGCAGGCTCAGGCGGGTACCCGGCAGGTAGTGGTTGATCAGGCAGGCATCCGCCACGAAACCCTCGAACCCGGCCTGGGCGGCGGCGCGCGAGGCCAGCTCGACCAGCACCCGGGGCAGGGCAGGCCAGGGCTTGCCACTGACCGGGTCGGTGGCGGAGTAACGGTAGCCGCTTGCGTCGCTGACCCAACCCAGCGCGCCGCAATTGCTCAGCGCCACGGCCATGCGCAGGCCGCCGGGGGTCTGCATGTGGCGAAACGGCGCCGCGCGCAGCACCGGGCGCAAGGCATCGAGCAGGGGCTCGAGCTCCGCCAGGGCGAAACCTGGCAGCAGCGTGGTGTGCGCGGCCAGCTGCTGGGGGTGTGCGTCGAACAGATCGAGATCGGACTGGATCATGCCAGGGGCTGCTTGGGTGGTGTCCGCACAGTGTATCGCGATGCCCCGGTGCGTGGGGCATCGCGAGCCACTGCGCCGGCCTCAGAGGCTGAGCGTCAGGCTGACACTGACATTGCGCGGCTCGCCCGGCAGCACCCATGAACTGTTGTACGAGCGCTCGTAGTACTTGCGATCGAACAGGTTGTTGAGGTTCAGACCCACAGTGACCTGCTCGCTGGCCTTGTAGTGCGCCAGCAGGTCGACCGTGCTGTACGAGGGCAGGGTGAAGGCGCTGCCGGCCTGACCGGAGCGCTCGCCGACATAGTTGAACGCCGCGCCCAGGTCCGAACCGCGCAGAGCGCCATTCTGGAACTCATACACGCCCATCACGCTGCCACTGTTACGGGCAATGCCCAGCAGGTCGCTGCCCTTTGGCAGGCTGGCATCGCCCTTGGTGACCTCGGCATCGATGTAGGCATAGGCGCCGATCACCCGCACCGCCTCGCTGAGCTGGCCGCTGAACTGCAGGTCCAGGCCCTGGCTGCGCGCCTTGCCGGCCGCGATGCTCTCGCCCAGGGCATCGGTGGTAATGACGTTCTCCTTGTCGATATGGAACAGCGCCACCGTGGCGCCCAGGCGGCTGTCGAACAGGTCGAGCTTCAGGCCGGTCTCGTAGCCGAGGCCTTTCTCGGGCTTGTACACCTGCCCTTGGGTGCCGATGGTGTTGGGCTTGAACGACGTCGATGCGTTGGCAAACACGCCGACCTGCGGCGTCAGCTGGTACAGCAGGCCGACGCGGGGCGTGGCGACATCCTTGGCCTGGCTGTTGCTGATACCGCTGCTGCGGTTCTGCGAGGTCTGCTCGATGCGCTCCAGGCGTACCCCGACCAGCCCGCGCAGACGCTCGCTGAAGGCGATCTGGTCCTGCAGGTTGAGGGCATGGCTTTCGGTGCGTTCGAAGAAGTCATTGGCGCGGGTGAGGGCCGGCTTGGGCTTGCCGTACACCGGGTTGCGGATGTCCAGGCCATAGCTGGCCAGGGTCGCGCTCTGCGGGTACTTCTGGCTGTTGCGGTAGTTCTCGTATTCCAGGCCGATCAGGCTCTGGTGCTGCCAGCCGAGCAGCTCGAACTGGCCGTGCAGCTCGGCTTGGGTGATGTTGTCGTTCCACTCGAAGTCGCGCTCGCGGTAGAAGCGCGTGAGCGTGTTGCCGACCAGGGCCTGGGGCTCGGAGCTGTTGCCCTTCAGTGTGCCCTGGGTGTAGTGGTTGGCCAGGCGCAGTTTCCAGTTGTCGTCGAGGAAGTGCTCCAGGGCCAGGTCGACGGTCTGGTTGTCGTTGCGGATCTTGCCGTCGTTGGGCTCGCCCATGAACGCCGAGCGCTGCACCGAGCCCATCTGGCCATTGACCGCCGGGATGCCGCGGTCGAACACTGATTCGGTGCGGGAAAACTCGGTGTCCAGCAGCAGGCGGGTGTCGGGCGACAGTTGCCAGCTCAGCGACGGGCTGACGATCCGTCGCTCGCTGTTGACGTGATCGCGGAAGCTGCCGTTGTCCTCCACCGCCAGGTTGACCCGGCCCAGCAGGTTGCCTTGGCTGTCCAGCGGCGCGTTGGCGTCCAGCGTGCCGCGGTAGCGGTCCCAGCTGCCGGCGCTCAGGTTCACGGTGCTGAATGTCTCGGCCTGGGGGCGCTTGCTGACGATGTTGACCAGCCCGCCGGGATCGCCCCGCCCATAGAGGCTCGCGGCCGGGCCCTTGAGCACCTCGATGCGCTCGATGCTGGAGGTGTCGGGCGCGCTGTAGCTGCCGCGGTTGACGGCAAAGCCGTTCTTGTACAGCTCCCCCGTGGTGAAGCCGCGCACGCTGTAGTTGAGAAAGGTCAGGCCGCCGAAGTTGTTCTGCCGCGACACGCCGCCGGCAAAGTCCAGGGCGCGGTCGATACGGGTGCTGTTGAGGTCCTTGAGCACCTGGGCCGGCACCACTTCGATGCTCTGCGGGGTGTCGCGAATATCGGTGTCGGTGCGCGTGGCGGTGGCCGAGCGGGTGGCCCGATAACCCTGGACCGGGCCATCGGCGCGCTCTTCGAGGTAGGCGTCGGTGATCGAGGTTTCGTCCAGCATCAGGGGTTGGGCCGCAGCGAGCGGTTGACCGAACAGGCCCAGGGTCAGGCCGGCCAGAAGGGGAGCGCGAGGGTTCAAGGGGGATCTCCGTTAAATATGTAATAACATTACATTATCACTCCAGTCATCGCCAGAAGAAGTTGTGACAGGGCAGTTGCGCGATGAGAATGATTTACGTTAATGTTATGTTATTACGTATCTGGAGGTTCTCATGCAAGTACTGTCCTCACTCAAGCAGGCCAAGCGCCGTCATCGTGACTGCCAGGTGGTCAAGCGCCGTGGCCGGATCTATGTGATCTGCAAGTCCAATCCCCGGTTCAAGGCCAGGCAGGGCGGGGTGAAGAAAAAGCGCGGGTAGCCGTCAATGGCTGTCAGTCAGGCGAAAGGGGCTGCACGGCAGCCCCAATGACGCTACCGAAGAGTCCTGCGCAGGCGTCGCCAGCCCAGTACCACACCACTGAGGGCTATCACCAGGCCGCCGCTACTCAGGCCGATGATCAACCCTTCGCGCAACAGCGGCCGCGCCAGCAGCGGTTGCCAATCCCAACTGTGCAACAGGTTGAACAACCAGCGCCCGGCACGTTGCGCCCGGTCGTGGCTGGCCACCAGCGTGCCGCTGGCAGGGTCCAGGTAGGCCCTGGTGCCCGCCGCGTCGGCGAAGCGCAGGCGCAGCACGGGCAGTGGGCGCGCCTGGGAACCGTACATGCTCTGTGGCTCGCGGGCGAAGTAGTGGAAGTCATAGGTGCTCTGCCAGTCATCCTCCACCGACACCCCGGGAGCCATCGCTTGCGCGGCCGCCAGCAGCCTTTCCCGGCTGAAGGTACGCGCCGGCGGGGCGTGTGCTTCAAGGATGCGGCTGTCGCCGTCGGCGCTGCGGGCCACTGCATAGGTGACGCCGGCTAGGCGTTGCCACTGCAGCTCCACTGCATCGAACCCTGTTTCGTCGCGCAAGCGGGCCAGGGCCGTGGCAATCGGCAACTGCAGGTCGGCGGCGCGCAGCGGCGCTTGCTGCAAGGCGATCTGCGAGCGGCTGTCGGTCACGCCCCAGGGGCGCATCGACATCAACCCGCTGAACACCCACAACACCAGCACCCCACCGAACAGCAGCCCGCCGATGTGGTGCCAGCGCAACCAGCCGCCGGGGTAGGGGCTGCACGATCCGCTACGGTAAGGCTTGCGCAAGCGCAGGCGCAGGATGCCCACCGCGATGCCCATGAGCGCCATCAGCGTGCCGAGCAGTGAAAGACCGATCACCAGGGTGCGCCAGCCATTGTCGAAGCCCAGGCCGCCACGCAACGGATAGAGCCAGTGCAACCAGGCACCGACCCAATTCCAGGCGCGCTCGCGGCCGCTCGCATCGCGCACCACCTCGCCGGTGCGTCCGGACAGGTACAGCCAGGTGCCGGCCGCATCGTCCACTTGCACCCGGTGCAAGGGGCGATCGCTGTCCAGGGCCCGGGAGTGGGTCCACATGTCCTCGTCCAGCGTGCCTTGGTAAGCCAATGCCGCGCTGCCGGCGTACTGCCGGGCATTGGCCAGGGCCCAGGCCGCGTCGGCGTTGGCCAGGGGCTCGCCGTTGGCTGCATCGAGGGTGACGCGGCGACCGTCCGCCAGCTCCAGCAAATAGTACGGTTGCCCGCCCAGGCTGGTCAGGCGCAACGCCTTCAACGGCTGCTCAGCCCATTGCGCCGGCAACTCGGCGCAGCATCCCGCCGGCAAGGCCGGCAGGTGGGCCAGGCGCTCGGCCGTGGTCAGCTTGGGGTAGCCGATATACAGCATGACCACTCCGGAGACGAACCACAGCGCCATGAACAGGCAGGCGACGATGCCCAGCCAGCGATGCCACAGGTACAGCTGGCGTTTCAGGCCCATCAGTAGCGCCACTGCACAGCGACTTCCAGGCTGCGCGGCTCACCCAGGTAGTACTGGGTGTTGGTCTGGTGAATGAAGCGGGCGTAGACCTCGTCGGTGAGGTTGCGCAGGCGGGCGCTGAGTTGCACGTGCTGGTCCAGGTCGTGGGTCATCGACAGTCCGTAGACGGTGTACGAAGGCACCCACTGGGTGTTGGCGGTGTTGGCGTAGACCGCCGAGACGTAGCGGGCGTCGGCGCCGACCTGCCAGCCCGGCGCCAGGTCGTAGGTCAGCCAGAGGTTGGCCACCCGGTCCGGAATGTTCACCGGATTCTTGCCCTTGCGCGAGTACACCACGCCGCCGATGGTCTCGTTGAACTCGTCGTATTCGGCGTTGACCCAGCTGAAGTTGCCTGCCGCCAGCAGTTTGGGCGTGACCTTGAACGACGCCGCCAGCTCGATGCCGGTGGAGGTCTGCTGGCCGGCCTGCTCGGTGGTGTTGGGCACGGTCGAGGAGGGCACCGAGATGTTCTTGCGCACGATGCGGTAGGCCGCCGCAGTGGCCGAGCCACGCCCGTCGAGGAAGTCGAACTTGCTGCCCACTTCCACCTGCCTGCCGGTGCTCAGGTCGAAGTCGCCGACCTGGCTGATCGACGCGCCGGTGAGCGAGCCCCCTGGCGGTTCGGCCGAGGTGCTGTACTGGGTGTACAGGCTGATATTGGAGGTCAGGTCGTAGACCAGCCCCAGGCGCCCGGTGAAGGCATCCCAGCGCCGATTCAGCTTGGCCCGGGTCACGTGGTCGACCACGTCGAAGTCGATATGGTCGTAGCGCAACGCGGTGACCAGCGACAGCTGGTCGGTCAGGCGGGTACGGTTCTCGACGAAGCTCGCAGTGGTGTCGGTGGTGGTGCTGCGCCCCTTGGCGCGTGGCGCGTCCATGCCAGGAATGTCGAGGAAGTGGCCGGGCTGGAAACCGTTGGGATCGATGCTGTCGAACGCGCCCTTGGACAACGGGTAGGCGGTCTGCTGGTTGCGGTTGTAGTCCACGCCGAACGCCCAGTCGCTGGCCAGGCCGAACAGCTGGCCCTGGTGGGTCAGCTCGACGCGGTTACCGTTGACCTCCTGGTCGTGGCGCTGGCGGTAGCCGCCGGAGCGGGCGATGGCGGTGTTGCCAGGATTGTAGCGGTACACCTCGAGGTTGCGGTAATCGCGCTGGCCGTTGTAGTGGTAGAAGGTGTTGCGCAACTGGTTGCTGTCGTCGATGCGGTAGTCGGTGATCGAGCGCAGCCAGCGCGTGCGCTGCTCGTAGCGGCCGTCCTCGACGTTGTAGTTGTCGAAACGGTGGTGCTTGTCGATGTGCAGGGTGCCGCTGGCCGGTTGCAGCACCGGCGCGCCCCAGTAGGGGCTGTCTTCCTTCTCTTCGAGGTACTCGATGGCCAGGGTGTGCGACAGCTGGTCGTTGATGTCGCTGAGCAGCGAGAAGGCCAGGTTGCCTGCCCCGTTCTCCTGGCGGTCGATATAGCCATTGGTGCTGGTGCGGCTGTAGTCGAGCCGCGCGTAGTGGCGTGGGCCGTCACCGCTGTTGAGCGCCTTGTTGAAGCCGACCGAGGTTTCCATCGTGTCGTAGCGCCCGTAGCTGACGCGGCCCTCGAAGGTGTCCTCGTCGCGGTTGGCCAGTTTGGTGATCATGTTCAGGCTGCCGCCCACGGCGCCGCTGCCGTTGAGGAACGACGACGGCCCGCCGAGCAGTTCGACACGGTCGTAGATCCATGCCCCGACCGGGCGCCCGGCGGCGCCGTACTGCAGGTTGATGCCATTGAACAACTGGCTGACCTGGGCACCGTTGAAACCACGGTACGACACGTAGCCGCCCCAGCCGGGCGGTGCCGAGGCGTTGACCCCGGGCAGGGCGTTGGCGGCGTCCTGGAAGTTACGCGCGCCGATGCGTTCCATGGTCTTGCGGTCGGCGACGCTGACCGAGGCCGGGTTTTCGCGGGCGCTGAGGTTGAGCCGCGAGCCGCTTGCGATAGGCCGGTCGAGGTCCAGGGTGGTGGCTTCTTTGGGGGCGGCGGTGGCCGTGACGTTGCTGGCGGGCAGGGTGAGGGTGTCGTCCTGCGCCCAGGCGCAGGTTGCGCTGCCAACGAGCAGCGCCAGAGTGGTCATGCGGAACATGCAAGGCTTCCTGGCTGAAATCAATGAGCGCACGCCCGCTGCCGATCAGGCAGCACTCGGGCGTGGCGATGTCAGAACGCGAGAAGCGAAGCGGGAGAGGCGCGGGGATTGACCAGGGGCCAGCGCTGCTTGGGCAGGGTCGGCGCGGGTTGTCTGGGTAAGGGTTTGCTCGACTCCCCGGCGAGCAGGGCCAGCAGGCCGAAGAACACCGCCAGCAGGGTGGCGCTGAACAGGCTGGCGATCACGCAGTCGCCGCCGGCGGGCAGCACCGGGTCGGTGACGTCCTGATCGCCCTTGAACACGCCGCTGCTGTCGGCCGCGCACCAGGCGGCGTCATCCAGGCCGGCCAGGCGCAAGCCTGCCATCTGTCCATGGCCCATGGCGCACAGCAACGAGCCGAACAGGATGCTGAAATACAGCACCCAGGCGACTTGCGATCGTGTGTGGCGGGCCAGCTTCATCGGCAAAGCTCGAAGGGAATGGGAATGGGTTAGGCGTGCGGATTCTACAACTTTTGACACATCTGCCTAGAGTGAACAGCCGATAAAAAACATTCGAAACGATTCACCCGCCTCGCTTGACGCCCATTGGGCCCAGGTGTTCAGATGCCGATCGATTTCAGGTGCCCCATGCCGCCGCGCACGGGGTGAAACGGGAAACCGGTACGCGCTTCGCGCCAGTCCGGTGCTGCCCCCGCAACGGTATGCAAGTGATGCCTTCGACAGACCACTGTGGCCCGCGCGTCATGGGAAGGTGAAGACATCTAGGCTTTGCACGGAAAGTGCCTGCGCGACGATCATGCTGCGTTGAAAACAGGCTGGTGCGCCAGCCCGGTCGGAATGCTCATTTACAACCCGTAAAGTCGAGCGCGACTCCGACCGTTCCTCGCCTGTTTTCGCCTTGCCTGATCGCCGCTCGGCGACTTTCCGTACAAACCCTTGTCTTGCGAGCCCGGAGACCGGCCTGGAATGTTGTAGGCAAACTCCTGCGGTGGGCGGGCATGGGCCGGTATTGGCGTGTGCGCGATCCGTGCTCCTGCGTGCTTCTGCGAAAGTCACTTTCGAGAAGAGCATGATTGCTGTGATTCACTCCCGACGTCGTTTCCCCAAGGCCCGGACCTTGTTCCTGGGCTGCCTGGTCAGCCCCCTGGCACTGGCCGAAAACACCCCCCTGATCCTCGACCAGCAGATCGTCGCCGCGCCGTCGGTGGAGTCGACCACGGTCGCCGCCGATGTCTACCGCTACCTGGACGGCGCCCGCCAGCACCGGCTGAGCCTGCTGGTGGAGAACCTGTTCGACCGCGACTATGTCACCAGTCGGGCGAGTAACGTTGACAATCTCGGGCGGCCGTTCACCAGCGAACTGCGCTACACCTACACCTTCTGAGGGGCGTGAGCATGGACTACCAGCGCGTGTTGTTCGTCGGCCCCGGCCTGGGTGGCGGCTCGGCGGCGGAAGCTTTTGGCGCCGAGATTCGTGACCTGCGTGGCCACGAGGCGGGCCGGGATATCGTCGACACCCTGGAGGGGTTCGACGGGCTCTGGGCGGTGATCCGCGAGGCCCTCGACCAGGGCGTGGAACGCCTGCTGGTGGTGGACCTGGAACCCACCTCGGACAGCGCCTACCTGGACTGGCTGCGCGATGAGCTGGGGCGCGTGGCGCAAGGTCGGGCCGGCGTCTGGGTCACGGCCCAGGCCCTTGGGCGGCGCGGCCTGGATGCGCGAGCGGCCTGTGCCAGCATCGGCGAACATGCCCGCCACCTGGCGTGCGACCAGGTCAACGCGGTGGCCAGCGACCCGGACTGGTCGCGGGTGCCCGAGCATGCCCGCCAGGTGTTCCTCTGCACCGGCCCCCGCTGCGTGCGGCGCGGCGCCTTGCCGCTATGGAAATGCCTGCGCCGGCTGCTGCTGGAGCTTGCCCTGATCGAGACCCCGGGCGGCGTGCTGCTGACCCGCACCGGTTGCCAGTTTCCCTGCAACCTGGGGCCCGTGTTGACGGTGCATCCGGACGGCTGCTGGTATCGGGTACGTGATGATCGGGAGGTGGAGGAATTGGTGGAAACGCATCTGCAGGGAGGAAGGATCGCCGAAGGACTGTTGATCAAGGGAAGGGCGTGCGATGCGTAAAGCCTGGCTACTGTCCCTGGCCTTGTGCTGTGGCACACCTGCCCTGGCCGGCAGCTATCGCAACTGCGGGCAGGACTGGCAACGGCCCGCTGCGGCGCCTGCGCGTATCCTCGCCCTCAACCAGCACGCGGCCGACCTGCTGCTCGCCCTCGGCGCGGGTCCGTCGATGGTCGGGGTGGCCTACCTGGACGACAACGGCGCCGCCTACAAGCAGGGCCGCTACCAAGGTGTGCCAGTGATTGCCCGGGAGTATCCGGCCAGCGAAGTGTTGTACGCGCAAAGGCCGGATCTGGTGGTCGGCGGATTCGCCACGGCCTTTGGCGATGGGATCACCTCGCGCAGCAGATTGGCCGGCAACGGGATTGCCACCTACCTGCTCGAGTCGGCCTGTAACGGCCACTCGCTGGACTACTACGGCCATGTCCGGCGAGACCTGACTGTGCTTGGCGAGCTGTTGGGCAGACAGGCGAGGGCGCAGGCATTGATCGAGGCGATGGAGACCGACCTGGCGCAGGCCAGGGCGATCGCACCCAGCGGCAAGCCACTGTCGGTGTTCTACCTCGACAGCGAGGTGCGGGGGCTGGACAGCGAGGGCGGACGTGGGTTCGTCACGCCGTTGCTGGCCGCCGCCGGGGCGCGCAATGTGCTTGCCGGGATCGACCAGTACCGCGTGACGATCAACCGTGAGGCATTGCTGAGCAGCGACCCCGACGTGATCCTGCTGGCCGACGCCCTGTGGTCGCCGGCCAGCCGCAAGCGTCAGTTGCTGACCCGCGACCCGGTGCTTTCGAGCCTGCGGGCGGTGCGCGAGAACCGCATGATCGATATCCCGTTCACCCAGCTGATGCCCACGCCGGCCAGCGGGCAGGTGGCCCTGGAACTGGCGCGGCGGCTCAGGGAAATGGCTGTTCCATAGCAGGCCCGAACTGATCGCAAAGCTTGGCGCGGAAGCGGCTGTGTTACTCGCCGCTGACCAGCTGCCGCGCCAGCTGGTTGTGACGCTCCAATACCCGCGGCAAGTCAACGGTGGCGATGCGCCCGTCCTGAACCACCACGCGCCCGTTGATCACGCTGGTGTCAACATGGGTCGGGGTGCAGAACACCAGCGCCGCCAGCGGGTCGTGGAGGGCGCCGGCATAGGCCACATGGCCAAGGTCGAAGGCGACGAAGTCGGCGACCATGCCCGGTGCCAGGGCTCCGATATCGTCACGGTTGAGTACCTTGGCGCCGCCCAGGGTGGCAATTTCCAGCGCTTCGCGGGCGGTCATCGCATCCGGGCCAAAGCCGACCCGTTGCAGCAGCAAGGCCTGGCGTACCTCGCCGATCATGCTGGCGCCGTCGTTGGATGCCGAACCATCGACCCCCAGCCCCACCGGCACGCCGTGGTCGCGCATCTTGCGGATCGGCGCTATGCCTGAGGCCAGGCGCATGTTCGAGCACGGGCAGTGGGCGACCCCGGTGCCGGTGCGGGCGAACAGCTCGATGCCGTGCTGGTCGAGCTGCACGCAGTGGGCATGCCACACATCGTGGCCGACCCAGCCCAGGTCCTCGGCGTATTCGGCCGGAGTCATGCCGAACTTCTCGCGGCTGTAGGCGATGTCGTTGACGTTCTCGGCCAGGTGGGTGTGCAGCGACACGCCGTACTCGCGGGCCAGGACCGCCGCTTCGCGCATCAGGTCGCGGCTCACCGAGAACGGCGAGCAGGGCGCCACCACCACGCGCCGCATCGAGCCATGGCTGGCGTCGTGGTAGTCCTCGATCAGGCGCTGGGATTCCTTGAGGATGTCGCTTTCCTTTTCCACCACCGAGTCCGGCGGCAGGCCACCCTGGCTGCGGCCGACGCTCATGCTGCCGCGAGCGGCGTGGAAGCGCATGCCGATTTCCTCGGCGGCGTGGATGCTGTCGTCGAGCTTGCAGCCATTGGGGTAGATGTACAGGTGGTCGCTGGAGGTGGTGCAGCCCGAGAGGATCAGCTCGGCCATGGCCGTCTGGGTCGAGACCGCGATCATCTCCGGGGTCAGCCGCGCCCAGATCGGATAAAGGTTGGTCAGCCAGTTGAACAGCTCGCCGTCCTGGGCCGCCGGCACCACGCGGGTAAGGCTCTGGTACATGTGGTGGTGGGTGTTGACCAGGCCCGGGATGACCACCTTGCCGGTCATGTCGAGGATCACGTCGGCGTTTTGCGGCAGCGTTTCGCTGGGGCCGACCTGGCGGATCACGTTGTCTTCGATGTACAGGCCACCGCGTTTGATTTCACGGCGTTCGCCGTCCATGGTCACCAGCAGTTCGGCGTTCTTGACCAGTAGGGTCTTGGGCATGTGTGTCCCCTCCCGTTGGGGATGTGTTTTCTGATTGTAGAGAGGCGCCTGGTGCATGGGCCGGGCGCACCAGGGCCGTCAGGCGCCGCGGCGTGGCCGGGCGTCGATGACAGGGGCGAACGGTTCACCGCGCACGTGCGAAGGCTGCGCCATGGCGGGCGCATCGGGCAGGTGGGCAGACGGTGACAAGGCGAATGCGGCAAGCGGCATTCGGGAAGGATGCCCGGTGAAGGCGGGCGGTAGTGGATGTCGCATGGCTTGAGCCTGTCGCAATACGCAACGGCGATGACCGTTGTCGTAGGCGCGAGGCAGTGTAAACAGAATTCGCTTGTTTTGTATACGATGGATTGTTTCATCTAACCGCGCCCTGCAATCGCTCCGGAAAAGTGCATGCAGTCTTGCGTGGCATCATGCCACTATCTGGCTGTCTCGCGGCCAGCGGATATCTCGGGCCGGCACGTTCGCATGGGCTGATTACACTGTGGAAATCGCCACACGGGAGTACCTGGGATGGGCTGCGCGTTGATGAGGCAGATGGCTGGACGGGTGTCTGCTCGAAGTAGACGGCCATGAACAACCGTGGCCGGAGCATTTCCCTGCAGTGGCTGGTGGCATTGGCGATCATGCTGGGCATGCTGGCACTGGGCGCGGCCCTGGCCTGGCAAGGCTACCTGGGCGTGCGCCAGGCCCTGGTGGCCGCCGCCGGCGATGCCGCCCAGCAGGTCGGCCGGACTATCGACGAGCGCGCCCGGCGCCTGGTCGACCCGGTGCAGAGCAGCATTCGCCTGCTGGCCTTCAGCCCAGCGTCGGGTACGTTGGTCGAGCGCCTCGAGCAATTGCCGCAACTGGTCGAGAGCCTGCGTGCCAACCGCATGCTCAGCGCCGCCTACGTCGGTTACCCCAATGGTGAATTCCTGCTGGTCCGCCGCTTACGCGACCCGCAGCTGTTGCAGCGCTTCGCGGCACCGGCGGACACGGCGTTCCTGGTGCAGACCGTCACCCAGGGCGCCGATGGCGCGATGCAGGGCGAGTGGCGCTTCTATGACTCGGTACTGACCCTGTTGCAGCGCCAGAGCAAGCCCGACTACCAATACGATCCACGCCAACGGCCCTGGTTCATCGAAGCCAGCGCGCAGCCTGAGACCGTACTCACTCGTCCCTACGTATTCTTTACCACCCGCGAGATCGGCCTGACCATGGCCCAGCGCAGCGCCGAGGGCACGGCGGTGATCGGCATGGATGTCTCGGTCAATGACCTGGCCAGCGAGAGCCGCGACCTGCGCATCACCGCCGGCACCGAGATCGCCGTGGTCGACGATCAGGGCAACGTAGTGGCCTACCCGGACCTGCAACGGGTGGTCGTGCGAGAGGGTGAGAGCGTGCGCCTGTCGCGCATCGGCGAGCTGGGCATCGGCAGCCTTGCGCATATCTACGCCGACATGCCCCAGGGCGCGAGCCCGCAGCCGTACCAGGTCGAGGGGCAGACCTGGTACGGCATGCGCGTGCCGCTTACCTCCATGGCCGGGCAGGACCTGCAGGTGCTGATCGCCGTGCCGGCCCACGAACTGCTGGCCGGGGCGCGCAAGGTGCTGTTCGAGCAATTGCTCTGGGCCGTAGCCGTGGCAGCTGTGTTGTTGTTGCTTGGCGGGCTGCTGGGCCGACGCATCGGCCGTCCGTTGCGCCGGCTGACCGAGCAGGTACAGGGCCTGGCCAGTTTCGATTTCAGCCGTGAGGTGGGCGTTGTCTCGCGGGTCTGCGAAGTGCGTGAGCTGAGCCGGGTGCTGAGCCGTATGTCCGGCACCATCCGCAACTTTCAGGCGATCACCCTTACGTTGAGCCGCGAGACCCAACTCGAAAGCATGCTCGACGGCGTGCTCAATCACCTGGTGGCGGCAGCGGGCGTCAGTGCCGGTGCGGTGTATCTGTACGACGACAACAGCCGGTTGCGCCTGGCCGCCGCCAGTCGCGGCCATGACTACCCCGAGGAACTGACGCTACCTGAAGGCGAGCGGCAGGACCTGGCCAGCGCGGTGACCCAAGCCCTCGCATGGCAAGGGCGCAGCCTGGCGGTGGTGCTCAATGACCGCGGCCAGGCGCTGCTCGGCATCCTGGTGCTGCAACTCGCCGATGCGAACGCGGCCGTGGGCCAACCGTTCCAGCGCTTTGTCGAGGAACTGTCCGGTGCAGCCGCCGTGGCCATCGAGACCCGTCAGCTGGTCGAGGCCCAGCAACGCCTGCTGGACGCCATGATCAAGTTGCTGGCCGACGCCATCGACGCCAAGAGCCCCTATACCGGCGGCCATTGCGAACGGGTGCCGCAACTGGCGCAGATGCTCCTGGACCAGGCCGTGCAGGCTGACAGCGGCCCCTATGCCGACTTCAGCATGAGCGAGGCCGAGCGCTACGAATTCCGCGTGGCCGCCTGGCTGCACGACTGCGGCAAGATCACCAGCCCCGAATACGTGGTGGACAAGGCGACCAAGCTCGAGACCTTGTACAACCGCATCCACGAGGTGCGCATGCGCTTCGAGGTGCTCTGGCGCGATGCCGAGGTCGCCTACTGGCAAGGCGTGACCAACGGCGATGATGAAGCGGCGCTGCGGCGCACGCTGGAGGCATGCCGGGCAACCTTGCAGGAGGACTTCGCCTTCGTCGCCAACGCCAACATCGGTGGCGAGTTCATGCAGGAGGCCGACATCGAGCGCCTGCGCACTATCGGCCAGCGCCGCTGGCGGCGGCACTTCGACAACCGCCTGGGCATCTCCCGCGACGAGGCAGCGCGGTTCACCGACACCTCGGCGGCAACCTTGCCCGTGGACGAGCCACTGCTTGCCGACCGCGATGAGCACCGGGTGCCCTGGGGCGCTCGCACGCCGCCGGTGGCCAAGGACGACCCGCGCAACCACTGGGGTTTCGACATGCGCCTGCCGGCCCATGCCAGCAACCACGGCGAGCTGTACAACCTGTCGATCCGCCGCGGCACGCTCAACGACGAAGAGCGCTTCAAGATCAACGAGCACATCGTGCAGACCATCATCATGCTCAGCGCGCTGCCGTTCCCGCGCCAGCTCAGGCGCGTGCCGTCAATCGCCGGCAACCATCACGAGAAGCTGGACGGCAGCGGCTACCCGCGCAGGCTTGGCCAGGAGGCGCTGAGCATCCCCGAGCGGGTGATGGCGATTGCCGACATCTTTGAGGCACTGACCGCGGCGGACCGGCCCTACAAGGCGCCGAAGACCCTGTCCGAGTCGGTGAAGATCCTGGTGTTCATGGCGCGGGACAAGCATGTCGACGGGCAGTTGCTGCGCTTGTTCCTGAGTAGCGGGGTGTACCGGCAATATGCCGAGCGCTTCCTGCGCCCCGAGCAGATCGACGAACTGGACGTGGCGTACTGGCTGGAGCAGTTGCAGGGTTTCGCGCCTGAGCAATCCACCTACACTCCTTGAGACCTGTTCGGCGGGATCACTGGAGACATCCGATGGAAGCATTCTGGCAAGCCTTTTTGGCGACGTTGCACACCGAATTCGCCGATGTTGCCGACGAGCGCGAGGTCTCGCGGATCCTCATCCGCCTGCTGATGGCGGCCTTGCTGGGGGCGGTGCTGGGCTTCGAGCGCGAGAGCAAGGGCAAGTCGGCCGGCGTGCGCACGCACATGCTGGTGTCCATGGGCGCGGCCTTGTTCGTCCTGGCGCCGAGCATGGCCGGGGCGGACGAGCAGGCGTTGAGCCGGGTGATCCAGGGCATCGTCGCCGGTATCGGCTTTCTCGGCGCGGGCACGATTCTCAAGGGCAACGGCCGCGACACCAGTCACGTCAAGGGCCTGACCACCGCCGCCGGGCTATGGATGACCGCC
Organism: Pseudomonas sp. FW305-96; assembly: GCF_058783825.1. Lineage (NCBI taxonomy): Bacteria > Pseudomonadati > Pseudomonadota > Gammaproteobacteria > Pseudomonadales > Pseudomonadaceae > Pseudomonas > Pseudomonas sp. FW305-96. The sequence continues at coordinate 7,004 of NZ_JBYSYW010000047.1, read as the reverse complement.
GCCATCGGCACGGCTGCAGGGATGGGGCGCGAGGCCACGGCACTGATCAGCACAGTGCTGGCGCTGTTGGTGCTGGCAAGCATGCCGTTGCTGGTGGACAAGGTCGAAGGTGAGCATGAGGACAAGCGCGAGGAGGAGGAGGGCAGGAAGCACTGAGGGGAGCCGAAGCTCCCCTCATAAGCGTTGTTGCCTGCTCTTTTCTTATTATTGGAGACTGGCCTGTTGTTGTTTTTGTCGGCTGTCGTCTCTGCACTGCGGGGCCCCCAACCGGGGCCAAGAGCAAACGTATTTTTTTGAGCGCTGACCTGCGTTCATCCAACGTGATCCAACCTTGACTGCCGCTACCTCGGAGGTAGTTTTATTGTTCTTGCCAGGTTGCGGGGCCGGAACCCCTGGAATGCACGTCGACTCCAAAAAAATCTGCTTGCTACGCCTCTGCCGTGTTGTTCTTGTTATGTCAGAGCCGTTTACTGTTGTTTTTATTGGGTATCGCGTTTTTTGTTCTTGTTATGCCAAAAGATATAGCAGGTGGCGTGCCAACTTTTGCAAACCCTTTAAAATCAATGGTTTGGTGATTTTGCAAAGTGGATTGGCACGTGAAAATTTGTCGAATTGTTTCCCTGTTACCCGATTTTCTTCTGCACAGCGTGTAGGCGGTAACACTCCACCCACACCTGTGTGACAACCGTGTGACTCAGCGAACGCCGCGGGCCTTCGCCACCCGCGAACCGGTGGCGCGCCCGAGCACTTCGCTGATACGCAGGCCCGCGGCGATCAGCCGGTCCAGGTCAATCCCGGTTTCGATGCCCAGCCCTTGCAGCAGGTACACCACATCCTCGCTGGCGACGTTACCGGTGGCGCCCTTAGCGTAGGGGCAGCCGCCCAGGCCGGCCACCGAGCTGTCGAACACGCTGATGCCCTCGAGCAGGCTGGCATAGACGTTGGCCAGCGCCTGGCCATAGGTGTCGTGGAAGTGCCCGGCCAGCTGCGCGCGGGGCACCTGGGCCGAGACCACCTCGAACAGGCGGCGGGTGTCACCGGCGGTGCCGGTGCCGATGGTGTCGCCCAGCGATACTTCATAGCAGCCCATGTCGTGCAGGGCCTTGGCCACTGGTGCCACCTGCTCGGCGCTGATGCGTCCCTCGTAGGGGCAGCCGAGCACGCAGGAGACATAACCGCGCACCCGCACACCCTGGCTGCGGGCGGTCTCCATGATCGGCTCGAAACGCTTGAGGCTGTCACTGATCGAGCAATTGATGTTGCGCTGGGAGAACGCTTCGGACGCCGCCGCGAACACCGCCACTTCCTTCACCCCGGCGGCCAGGGCATCCTCGAAACCGCGCAGGTTGGGTGCCAGCGCCGCATAGGTGACGCCCTCGCGCTGACGGATACCGGCGAACACTTCGCCGGAGCCGGCCATCTGCGGGACCCATTTGGGCGAGACGAAGCTGCCCACTTCTATGTAGGCGAGCCCGGCGTCGGTGAGGTCGTCCACCAGGCGCACCTTGTCGGCGACGCTGATGGGCTGGGCTTCGTTCTGCAGGCCGTCGCGCGGGCCGACTTCGACCAGGCGGACATTCTTGGGCAATGACATGGCGGGCTTCCTGTGGCGGATCAACGGTGGGTGTGCGGCGGGTTCAGGGTGGCGGCCAGGGCCTGCTCGCAACGCTCCTGGGCGGTGTCCAGCTCCAGGTGCATCTGCTGGATGTCGAGCATCTGCTGTTCGAGCTGGGCGCGGCGTTCGGCGATCTTCGCCAGCATGCTGGTGAGCTGTTTCTGGTTGCCGCCGGAGGGGTCGTAGAGTTCTATCAGTTCACGGCATTCGGCCAGCGAGAAACCGATGCGCTTGCCGCGCAGGATCAGTTTGAGCGTGACCTTGTCACGGGCCGAGTAGATGCGTTCCAGGCCGCGTCGTTCAGGGCTGAGCAGACCCTGCTCCTCATAGAAGCGGATGGCGCGGGTGGTGATGTCCAGTTCGCGGGACAGGTCGGAGATGCTGTAGGTCTGGCTGCTCATGCTTGCGCTCGGGGGAGGGAATGCGAGTAACCTAATGCCAGGTTGACGTATACGTCAAGCAAGGGCTGCGCTCGCCGGCCCGTTCAGGCATTCACGGACTTGCGGTAGGCCTTGGGCGTCTGCCCGTCGAGCCGTTTGAAGAAGCGCGCAAAGTAGGTCGGGTCGCTGAACCCCAGGCTGTCGGACAACTGGCCGATGCTCATGCGCGTGTAGGCAAGATTGCGCCGTGCTTCGAGCAGCAGGCGCTGGTGGATCACCTGCAACGCCGATTGCCCGGCCAGCGCCCGGCACAGCTGGTTCAACAGCAGGCTGGTGATGCCCAGGCGCGCGGCGAAATCGTCCACGGCAAGGTGCTCGCGGTAATGCGCCTCGACCAGGCGCAGGTAACGGCCGAGCAACTGCTGGTCCCGTTCGTCCTGGCTGCGCGCTGGCAAGGCGGCTTGCTGACGGTTGATCCACACCATCAGCGCGGTGACCAGTGCCTGCAGCATGGGGCCGCGGGCCGGGGCGCAGCCCTGGTACTCCTGCTGCAGCGTGTCGATCAGGCCGTGCAGGCGCACGCGGTCCTTGCCCAGCGGGTAGCACCGCGCCGCCGCCAGCACGCTCAGGGGGGCGCCGAGGCGCTTTTCCAGATCGACCACCAAGGCCGTGCCGAACGTCAGCACATGCCCCTGGATATCGGCACTGAAGCGAAAACCATGGACAGTCAGCGGCGGTACCACCTGGATCGCCGCCTCGCGAATCACCCGGCGTTCGCCCTCGATCACCACCTGCGCCTCGCCGCGCTGCACATAGAGCAGCTGGAACAGTTCTGCGTGCCGGTGCGGCTTGATCTCCCAGTGGTGCAGACGGCTGCGTGCCGGGATCGACTCGCAGTGCAGCAGGTCGGTATCCGGCCAGGCACGGTGCTCGCCATACAGCTGGAACAACGGGATGCCGGGAAGGGGGCTGTGCATGGGGTGGGACCTGTCCGTTAATCGAACGAATTTCAGGAAAGTGCAGTTTTCAAAAAGGATTTCGCACGTTCTGCACATTTTTCAGCAGTAAAAATACAGGTGCAAACCCTAACAGCAGATGCGCGGCCATTGCCAGTGCAAAGCCGGCATCGTCATCGCGAGACAACAACAATGAAGACTCAGGTTGCAATCATCGGCGCCGGCCCGTCCGGCCTGCTGCTCGGCCAGCTGCTGCACAACGCCGGCATCGATACGCTGATCGTCGAGCGCCAGACCCCGGACTACGTGCTGGGGCGCATCCGTGCCGGCGTGCTCGAACAGGGCACGGTCGAGTTGCTGCGCGAAGCCGGCGTGGCCCAGCGCATGGATCGAGAAGGGTTGGTTCATGAAGGGGTCGAGTTGCTGGTCGGTGGCCATCGCCAGCGTCTGGACCTCAAGGCACTGACCGGTGGCAAGACGGTGATGGTCTACGGCCAGACCGAGGTCACCCGCGACCTGATGCAGGCTCGCGAGCAGAGTGGGGCGCCGATCATCTATGCGGCCAACAATGTCCAGCCCCATGACATCGAGGGGCCGCGGCCTTACCTGACGTTCGACAAGGACGGTCGCCAGCACCGGGTGGAGTGCGATTACATCGCCGGCTGCGATGGCTTCCATGGCGTGGCCAGGCAGAGCATCCCGGCCAGCGTGCTGAAGGTGTACGAGCGGGTCTATCCGTTCGGCTGGCTGGGACTGCTGGCCGATACCCCGCCGGTCAACCATGAGCTGATCTACGCCCATCACGAACGCGGTTTCGTGCTGTGCAGCCAGCGCTCGCAGACGCGCAGCCGCTACTACCTGCAGGTGCCACTGCAAGAGCGAGTGGAGGACTGGTCCGATGAACGCTTCTGGACCGAGCTCAAGGCGCGGCTGCCACAGGCGGTGGCCGAGCAACTGGTGACCGGGCCTGCGCTGGAGAAAAGCATCGCGCCGCTGCGCAGCCTGGTGGTCGAGCCGATGCAGCATGGCCGTCTGTTCCTGGTCGGCGACGCCGCCCACATCGTGCCGCCCACCGGCGCCAAGGGCCTGAACCTTGCGGCCTCGGACGTCAACTACCTGTACCGGATCCTGGTCAAGGTCTACCGCGAGGGGCGCACCGACCTGCTGGCGCAGTATTCGCCCATGGCGTTGCGGCGGGTATGGAAGGGCGAGCGCTTCAGTTGGTTCATGACCCAACTGCTGCATGACTTCGGCGAACACCAGGATGATTGGGACCGTAAGATGCAGGCGGCCGATCGCGAGTACTACCTGGGGTCGGCGGCGGGGCTGGCGAATATCGCCGAGAACTATGTGGGGCTGCCGTTCGAGGCTGTGGAATAACCGGCGCGTCAGCGGCGCCTGGGGCTTTCCAGCAAGGCGACCATCTCGCGATAACCGCGTTGGCGCGCATGCTCCAGCGCGGTCACGCCGTCCTTGTCGGCAATGAGCGGGTCCGCCCCGGCCGCCAGCAACTGGCGCACGATTTCCACATGCCGCGGGCCGCCATCGCCGAGGATCACCGCCTCGAGAAGCGCGGTCCAGTGCAGGCGGTTGAGGTGGTTCACATCGACACCGGCCGCGATCAGCAACTGCACGGTGCTCACATGCCCGCGTTCGGCGGCCGGGATCAGCGCGGTACCACCGTAGCGGTTGGTGCTCTTCAGGTCGGCGCCATGGGCCAGGGTCAGGCGCAGGATGTCGTCCAGCCCCCGTGCGCCCGCGTACAGGTAGGGGCTGTCGCTGATGTTGTCCTTGGCGTTGACGTCGGCGCCGGCCTCGATCAGTACCTTGGCGGCTTCCACTTCATTGGCGTGGGTGGCCACCAGCAACGCGGTCTGGCCCTGGTCGTTGCGGGTATCGGCCTGCGCGCCCCGGTCGAGCAGTTGGCGCACGGCAGGGGCATCGCCGCGGCGGGCGGCATCGAGCAACGCTGTGTTCATGGCGGGGGTCTCGGCGTGGCTGGCAAGGCTGGTGAACAGGGTCAGCAGCAAGGCGGTGAGCGGCAGGCGCATGGGGGCGGCTCCTGATAGGACGAGGGTCCATGCTAGTGGGCCTGTGTTTGTAGCAGAAGTGAATAATCTGGATGGAACCCAGTGTATTTGCGCATGTTGCCGGGTATCGGTGCCCGTGGTAGAAGTCAGGCTTGTCATTCAGAAGTCGAATATCAAGATGTCTGCCAGCGTAAAACCAAATAGGGCCTTGTTCGACCTCGACCTGTTGCGCGCCATTGTTGTGGTGGCTGACTGCGGCAGTTTCACCACCGCCGCGGCGCGCCTGCATTCCACGCAGTCGACCATCAGCCAGAAGGTCCGCCGCCTCGAGGACATGGTCGGCCACCGCCTGCTGGTGCGTGGCAACCGCGATGTGCTGCCCACCGATGCCGGGCAGACCCTGCTCGGTTATGCCCGGCACATGCTGGCCCTCAACGACCAGATGCTCGAGGCGTTAGCCGGGGCCATGGTCGGGGTAACCGTGCGCCTGGGCGTGCCGGAGGATTTCGTCGGCGGGCGCACCACCAATGCGTTGTCCGCGTTCAGCCGGCAGCATCCCCAGGTCAAGCTGGAAGTCACCAGCGGGCTGTGCCGCGATCTCAGCCAGGCCTATGACAACGGCGAGCTCGACCTGGTGCTGCTCAAGCAGCGGCGCAACAGCCGCGAGGGTGTGGCCTGCTGGCCGGAGCGCCTGCAATGGATCGACAGCGCGCGCATGCCGTCCTTCGATCTCGACCCGATTCCCTTGGTGACCTTTCCGCCGCGCGGGCTGTACCGCGATGACATGATCAGCGCGATCGAAGGCATGGGCCGGCGCTGGCGCATCAGTTTCACCAGCTCGAGCCTCAGCGGTATCCAGGCGGCGGTGGCCGATGGCATGGGCATCAGCCTGCTGCCGCCGCGGGCGGCGCTGCTCGAGCACCGGGTGCTGGGCATCGAGCAGGGGCTGCCGGAGGTGGACAGCTACGAAATCGTCATCGTGCACCGGCCCACGGCGGATGTGATGGTCAAGGCACTGGCCGAGGTGTTGACGGAGTTGCTGGCGGTGCAGGCGATCTGATCCCGCCGGAAACTCACTCCTTACAGCAATGCGGCTTGTCACTGGCACTTTCATAGCGATCATGATGGCGCACCCAGTCCATCGTCCCGTCCTCGTTGCGCCCAAGTGGCGCCAGGTCGAGGAAGTTGTACGCGTTGACCAGGATGTCCAGCCCGCGGGCATAGGTGGAATAGGTGTGGTACAGGCTGCCGTCGCTATCGCGGTAGAACGCGCTGAGCCCGGGCAGCTCCGTTTCGTCGCCGGTGTAGGGTTCGTAGTTGTACTGGGCGCTGCCATCGGTGGCGACTGTGACGCCGAAATCCTGGTTGAAGCGGCTGCCGTGCGAGGAGAACCATGGGAAGTGCCAGCCCATGCGCCGGCGGAACGCCTGGAACTCGGCAAAGGGCGCCCGCGAAACCGCCACCAGGGAAACATCGTGGTGGGCCAGGTGCAGGTTGGCGCCGTCGAAGTGGTCGGCCAGGAACGAGCAGCCCGGGCAGCCTTCGTGCCAGCCGTCGGCGAACATGAAGTGATAGACCAGCAACTGGCTGCGTCCGGCGAACAGCTCGCCCAGGCTTAGCTCGCCGTCCGGGCCCTGGAAACGGTAGTCCTGCTCCACCGCTACCCAGGGCAGGGCGCGGCGGGCGGCGGCGAGCTCGTCGCGTTGATGGGTGAAGGCTTTCTCGTGCAGCCAGAGCTGGTGGCGGGCGGCGAGCCATTGGCTGCGGGTTGCCACGGTGTGTTTGGGAGTGGGATGGCTCATGGGCGTGACTCCACGCTTTGGGGGTTCATCCCGTAGTCGGGTGGCCTTTGGGTAATTCGACAGGTTTTTATCCGTTATCGACGAATGGTTCATCCACTGTTTGCTTTAGCTCTTGCTCTTGCTCTGCTTTTGCTTCTAAGCGCGCGATAGTTCAGGCGACACAAATTGCGACTTCAGGAGGCCGAACGGAGGTCTTGCGGAGGGAGGTGACGGGCATGGAT
>NZ_JBYSYW010000046.1:0-36920 GCF_058783825.1 Pseudomonas sp. FW305-96 | reverse complement strand
CGAGCGCTGCGCCCCAGGATGGGGCGTACAGCGCGGTACCCACGGGAGCAAGAACGGAGCGAGGGAACCCCGGAGCGAAGCGTAGGGGCCGTATGAACGGAGCCGAACGGTTTTGCCTACTTTTGTCAAGACAAAAGTAGGTCGCCGTAAAGGCGAAAGGGTGACTAAATGTCGACATCTTCTACGAATGCGCTCACAAAAACCAAAACAATCGCCCCGAACCCGAACCCGAACCCGAACCCGAACCCAAAGAAAAAAGGAACCGCAGCGCCAGGGGAGATCCAACGCCACGGTCCAAGGGGAAACCCCGTCACTGCTGGGTAACAGTCGCCATATTGGCATTCCCAAACTGCGTAATGGTGGCCGTCTGACTAGCCCCACGCTGGTCGACAAACGCCTGGTTCCCATTACCCCCCTGGGTCACGTAGGCGAGGTTGACCCCATCGGTCTGCTTGATGGTCGCCTCGTTGCCACTGCCATACAGCTGATAGGTGTAGCTCTGGTTGCCACTGCCCGACTGCTCGAGGGTAATGCTGCCGCCATTGCCCGCAGCCAGGCCCTCGGCGTAGTTGGCGGTGCCGCGCTGGTCGGCGATGAGCAGGTTGTCGCTGCCGTTCTGCTCGAAGTACAGCTCGTTGTTGCTGTCGGCCTGGCGGGTCTCCATCTGGTTGCGGTTGCCATCCTGATTCAGCCGGGCGATCTGGCTGTTGCCTTCCTGGGTGAGGTTGACCCCGTTGCCATTGCCCGCCTGGTTGATCTGCGCCTGCTGACCGACACCGAATTGCCCGCCAGACTTCTCGCCCTTCCAGTTGCTGGCCATGATCTTGTTGGCGTTGCCCACCGTGCTGATGGTCAGGCTGTGGTTGTCGCCGGTCTGGTAGGTGAAGTGCAGGTTGTTGTTGCCCGTCTGGGAAATGCTGGTCACCGCCTGGTTGGTCTCGAACTGGTCCGACCAGCTGGCGTTGCCACGGCCGGTCTGGCTGAGACCTGCGCTGTTGGCCTGGCCGAAACTCTGATCGATGTAGCCTTCGTTGCTCTGGCCGTTCTGGTAGACATTGGCTTGGCTGGCGGCCTGGTTGTCCTGCCACACCTCCACCGAGTTACCCGTGCCGTACTGGTTGATGCCGATGGTGCCGCCCAGGCCGTCGCGCTGGTCACCGTAGGCCCAGTTCTGCCGGCCTTCCTGGTAGATGGCGATATCGCCGTCCTGGTGGGTCATGTGTTCGGCAGCGGCCTGGTTGTCGCTGCCACCCTGCATGATCACGCTTTTGTTGTTGCTGCCGCCGAACAGTTGCTCGACCGTGGCGTCGTTGCCATGGCCGGACTGCAAGGTGGTGGCCTGGCTGGCGTACTGGGTGTCCTGCCAGATGACCGAACGGTTGCCGCTGCCTTGCTGGACCTGCAGGGCCTCGTTGTTCTCGCCCACCGACTGGCTGGCGAAGGCGTCGTTGAGGCTGCCGCCGGACTGCTGGGTGATCTGGCTGCCGTTCTCGAACAATTGCTCGGCGTAGCCGGCGTTGAACGAGCCGGTGGCGCTCTGCTGGATATGGCTGGTGCTGCTGTCCTGCAGCGCCATGTGATTGTGGTCGTGGCCAGCCTGGTTCTGCGTGGCCGAGGCGAACGGCGCCTGGGTCTGCTTGACCTCGGCGATGTTCTGGTTGCCCTGTTGGGACTGGGTCGAAGTGCTGTCGTCGGCCATGGCCTGGCCGGCAAGGGCCAGGACGATGGCAGCGCTCAGAGGGGCGAGCTTGTGCATGGTATTGCCTCCAGATCTGTCGATGAGGGCCTAGCGGTACTGGGTGATGTGGACCTGCTGGCCGTTGCCGGCCTGGGTCACGGCGCTGTTGAGCCCCGTGCCGCGCTGGTCGATGGTGGCGCTGTTGTGGTTGCCGATCTGCTCGATGGCGGCGCTGTTGCCGCTGCCACTCTGGCGGATCGTGGCCTCGTTGCCCTGGCCCTGCTGGCTGATCGCGGCCGTCAGGTCGCTGCCTTCCTGCAGGATGTAAGCCTCCTGCGCGCCCCCGGCCTGGACGATCCGGCCGAGCAGGGCCTGGCCGTTCTGGTCGAGGGCAGCGCGGTTGCCCGTGCCCAGTTGCTCGATCACCGCGACCTGGCCGGCGCCGGTTGGCAGCAGGCGCAGCACCAGTGGCTCGCCCAGGTCGCTGCCGGCGGCGAGGTCGGCGTTGTCCATCAGGTCGTCGGCTAGAGCCTGGCCGGTAAGGGCCAGGCACAGCAGCAGCGGGTACAGGGCGTTCATGGCATCCTCCCGGGGGTTACTGCACCACCACGTTGACCGTGCGCGTGCTGCCCTGGCTGCTGGTCACCGTGGCAGTCGGCGCGGCGGTGGGCACCAGCGTCGTGCTGTTGCTCACCGACAGGCGCCAGCGGCCGGTGACCGGCACGGTGGTGGTGCCCAGGGTCTGCACGCCGCTGGTGGTGGTCACCCGCACCGTGATGGTGTTACCGGTGGTCACCGAGGACGTTCCGCTGATGTCCCAGTTGAAGCGGTTGTTGGAGCGCGCCGTGACTGTCGCCGCGGTGACCGCGAAGGTCTCCTGGGCCGGTCGTGGCGATACTTGCACCGTGACCGTGCCGGGCGTCGAGGTGGCGCCGATCGCGTCACGGGCGACGTAGGTGAAGCTGGTGGTGAACGCCGCGGTGACCGTGGCCGGTGGCGTGTAGGTGATCACGTTGCCGTCGGTGCTCACCGTGCCGCGCCCGGCCGGGGTCGGCTGGGTGACGCTGGCGATGGTCAGTGGCAGGTTGCCTTCCGGGTCGGTGTCGTTGGCCAGGGCGTTGATGGTCAGTGGCACGCCGAGGGTGGCGGCGCTATCGGCCACTGCGGTTGGTGAACGGTTCGGCGCGACGTTGACGGTCACGGTGGTGACCGGCGACTTCAGGCCCTTGGCGTCTTGCGCGCGGTAGCTGAAGGTCGCCACCAGCGGCGAGGTGGCCCCGGCCGGTGGGGTGTAGGTCACTGCCGTGGTGCCGTTCATCACCACGCCGCCCAGGCCGGTGCCCGGCTGGGTGAGGTCGGTGATGCTCAGCGGCACGTTGCCGTCCGGGTCGCTGTCGTTGGCCAGCAGGTTGAGGGTGATCGGTATGCCGACACTGGTGCTACCGCTGTCGGCCTGGGCCACGGGGGCTTGGTTCTCGGCCTGCACCGGGGCGCTGCCGACCACCACCACCGGTTCCACGTCGACACCGCCATGTGCCGACTTGACCGTGATGCTGGCAGGCGGCTGGGCCAGGTCGTTGACCGTGAGGCTTTGCTGGACACCGGACTTGGACATCCGTCCGAAGCCCTGGACCAGCAAATCCGGCACCACGACTTCGTCGCTGGACCGGGCCTCGACCAGCAACCGCTTGGCGCTCCAGTCATAGCGTGCCGTACCCACCTTGACCACATCGCTGAGCTTGCTCGACAGCGATGTCGGGCGCGTGGTGCCGGCCGGGCTGCTGGCGGTGACCACCACCACCGACGGTGGCACTGCCTGGCTCAGTTGCTGGTTGAAGAACAACCCGTTGTTGTCGGCGAGCATGCTGAACTGGCAGGGCGAAGGCGGCGAGCCGACCAGCGCCAGGCCGTTGCGCAGGCACAGGCTGGCGCTGTTCGGCGCCTTGGCGAAGACTTCGACGCGGGTGCCCGCGGCGTTGCGCTGGTAGGTGGCGCGTTCCAGCGTCGCCGGGGTTTGCTGGCGTTGGTCGAGGACCTTGCCGGAAACGGTGAAGACGTTGGTCTGGATGGTGCCCGCCGGGCCCTGGATGCGCACGAAGTTGGTGTTGTTCGGGCTGCCGGTCACCGCCTCGGTGATGTTAGGGTCGCCGACGAAGGTCTCGGTGGCGCCGGTGTCCGGGTTGACCTCGGTGTAGGGGCCGCCGACACCGCGCAGGAACGGGCCGAGGTTGCCGTTCAGCGCACCGCTGAAGTTGCCGGGAGCACCGATGCCGATGTCGCGGGTGATGTTGATCGCCCGGCGGCCCGCCGTGGTCACGTTGACCGTCTCGACCCCATAGGGGTGGGTGATGGTGTAGGTGCCGGTGCTCGGCACCGAGGCGCGGATGCGGATGCGGGCGAAGCTCTGCTGGTCGCCATTGACCGGATTCTCGGCGGCGAAGGCTGCCTCAAGGCCGGCAACGTAGACCTCCAGCTCGTAGCCACTGTTGCCTACCTGGGGTATCTCGGTCTCGGCCAGGAACCAGAACATCTCCGGTGGCCAGTTGTCCGGGAACACCAGCGGCAGGGCATCGTCATAGACCCCGGGCTCGGGCAGCAGGGTGCACATGTAGGCCGGAGCGCCCGGGCCGCCCGGTGACCGGGTGCTGGTGGCGCGCGACTGGCACAGCTCCAGGGCGAGGTTGTTGGCGTCCTTGTACCACATGGGGTAACCCCCGGTGGCGAAGGTGTAGGGGCCGGGATCGACCTCCGACAGCGCGGCCCAGGCCGCGCTGCTGAGGGTGAGGGTGAAACCGGCGGCGCAGAGTGCGCGACGCGACCAAGTATTCATGCTGCCTCCTTGAAGGCGTGTCCTGTTCATGGCACCAGCACCACGTCTTCGCTGTCGCTGCCGCCATGGGCGCTGGTGACCTGCACCGTCGCTGGCGGGATCGGCGAGAGCCCGGTGGTCAGGGTCTTGACCGCGCCGTTGCCGCTCAGGCTGCCGATCAACGTACCGTTGCCGGTGCGGGCGGTGAGGGCCGGCGGGCTGGTCTCGTCGCTGCTGCTGGCCACCAGGGTCAGCTGGCCACTGCCCAGGCTGTATTCGGCGCGGCTGATGGTCACCAGGTCGGTCAGCGGCATCGGTGCGCTGGTCGGGGTGCTGGTGGCGATGGCCAGGCTGTTGTCGGCGGTCACCTGCAAGGTCAGCGGCAGGGTCGGGTTGAGTGGCGACTGGGCGTACCAGGCACCGGTGCCATTGGCCTCGCCGAGGGCCAGGGTGGGGTTCTGGCTGGTCAGGGTGACCGTGGCGGGCGCCGGCGGGGCCATGACGAATACATCCTGCTGGGCGCGCAGGTCGCCATTCACGGTGTGTCGCGAATAGGTGCTGCGCAGCGGGATCAGCGGCGTTGGGCGGTTGACCGTGGACAGCTTGCCGGAGATGGCGAACAGCTCGGTACGCAGGTCGATACCGTTGGGCCCTTCGATGCGCACGTAGTTGGTGTTGAACGGGCTGCCGGTGACCGGCTCCTCCAGGTTCGGGTCGCCGATGAAGCGTTCGCTGGCACCGGTGCCTGGGTTGGTTTCGGTATAGGGGCCGTTGACGCTGCGCAGGAACGGCCCGATGTCGCCCCTGAGTGCGCCGCTGTAGTCGCCTGGCGAGCCGATGCCGATGTCGCGGGTCATGTTGATCGCCCGGCGTCCGCCGGCCGCCACCTCGAACACATCGACACCGTAAGGGTGGGTGATGGTATAGGTACCGGCCACCGGCACATCGACGCGGATGCGCACCCGGGCAAAGCTGACCTGGTCGCCATCCACCGGCTCCTCGGCGCTGAAGGCAGCCTCGATCGCCGATACGTAGGTCAGGTCGATGCCGCGGGCGGCATCGACGATGGCGGCGTCGGCGGTGAACCAGAACGTTTCGTCGGGGAAGTTGCTGGGGAAGACGATCGGCTGGGTGTCGTCGAACACGCCGGGTGTGGGCAGCAGCGTGCACATGTACGAGGGCGCGCCGGGAGCACCGGCGACCCTGGAGCTCACCGCCTTGGTCAGGCACAGGTCGAGCACCCGGCCATGGCTGTCCTGGTACCAGGCGGGGAACTTACCGGTGGGCAGGGTATACGGGCCGGTATCGACCGCATACAGCGCAGCCTGGGCCGGAAGCTGGAGCAGGCCGGCGAAGATCGCCACGGCCAGCGGGTGGGGTGTCGGTCGGTGCATGAGTTGCTTCCTCCTGCAAACGGGCCCATGGGTTGGGGCGTCTGGGGAGGGATCGGCAACTGTTGTGCCAGGTTTTGCAGAGGGGCGTCCAGGGCTTTTGCGACGAGGGTTTCAGCGTCCCGACAACGGTCTGGCGAGGTATCCATGGTGGGCGGGTGGCCCCAGCATTGGGGAATGGGGTGAGGCTCGGTCTCTGTCGTAGCTGATGACTGCCAACCAATTCTGACGCACACTGCCGAAAAATCCGATGCCCGTTGCCCCGCCTGAGCGGGGCACACCAGGAGCACGCAATGGCGCGACAACTTCCAACAACAACCGCCAACGACCCCTTGCAGCAGTCTCGCCTGGTCCGCCTGAAGCTTGCCAGCGAAGGCGAACTGCCCTGCGGCATGCTGCGCGACGAGATCGACGCCTCTTGGCGACGCAGCCTCGGCCATGGCCTGGACTGTCTGCAGGGCGAGCAGGTCGGCCTGGGTATTCGCCACGGCCTGGACCTGGACACGCTGCTGGAACACAACCGCCTGCTGATCGACGCGGCCACCCCTGAGCTGGACTACCTGATCAAACGTCAGGGCAAGAGCGGCATCGTCATCCTCGGTGACTCCCAGGCCAACGTGCTGACGATTGACGGCCAGAAGCATGTGCTCGAGCGCGAGGGCCTGCGCGACCTGCACCCTGGCAGTTGCTGGAGCGAGGCCCTGCGCGGCACCAATGCCATCGGCACGGCGGTGGTCGAGGGCCAGCCGACCCTGATCAACTGCGGCGAGCATTACCTGGATCGGCTCAGCCCGTTCTCCTGCACCTCGGTGCCGCTGCGTGATCCGCGTGGCGACGTGATAGGCGTGCTCGACGTGACCCGTGAAGGCGTCATGGCCCAGCCCCAGGACAGCCTTTCCACGTTGCTGCTCGCCGCCGGCAATATCGAGAGCCGGCTGTTCGGGCTCTACCATCCCGAGCATCTGGTTCTGGCCTTCCATAGCCGCCCGCCATACCTGGCCAGCGCCTGGCAGGGCCTGCTGGCGCTGAGCCTGGAAGGCGAGGTGATGGCGGCCAACGACAATGCCTGCCAGTTGTTGCAGATGCCACGCCAGGCGCTGCTCGGGCGACGCTGCGGTGACCTGCTCGGCGAGCGTTCGCCGGCGTTTATCGCGCGCCTGTGGCAGGGCGGCGTCAGCAGCGTGCAGACGGCAGCGGGCGAGTTCTTTTTCCGGGCGCTGCAACTGCCGCGGCATGCTCGCGTCAGTGGCCCGTCCGCGATCGCCAAACCAGCACCGCCGAAGACCCAGGCACTGGAAGCGCTGGCCGGTGGCGATGCCCGTCTGGCGCGTGCCTTGCGCATGGCCCGCCAGGGCTTGGCAAACGGGTTGCCGGTCCTGCTGCTGGGTGAAACCGGCACTGGCAAGGAGGTGGTTGCCCGTGCCCTGCACCAGGCCGGTCCGCGTGCCGACAAGCCATTCGTGGCGGTCAACTGCGCGGCGATTCCCGAGGGGCTGATCGAGTCCGAGCTGTTCGGCTACCGCGACGGCGCCTTCACCGGCTCGCGCCGGGGCGGCATGGTCGGGCGGCTGATGCAGGCCCATGGCGGCACGCTGTTCCTCGACGAGATCGGCGACATGCCGCTGGCTCTGCAGGCGCGCCTGCTGCGTGTGCTGCAGGAGCGCCGCGTGGCGCCCCTTGGCGCCGGCGACGAGCAGGACATCGACGTGGCGCTGATCTGCGCCACCCATCGCGACCTCAAGCGCCGAGTCGCCGACCAGCACTTCCGTGAAGACCTCTACTACCGGGTCAACGGCGTGTCCCTGCGTCTGCCGGCACTGCGCGAGCGCGACGACCTGGCAACGATCATCCAAGGTTTGCTGGACAAGTCCGGAGCCAGCAGTGTGAGCCTCGACCCAGCGCTGGCGGCGCTGCTGGAGAACTTCGACTGGCCGGGCAACATCCGCCAGCTGGAAATGGTGGTGCGCACCGCCCTGGCAATGCGCGAGGAGGGCGAGCAGGTGCTGACGCTCGACCACCTCACCGACTGCCTGCTCGATGAACTGGCCAGCGCTGCCGCGCCGTCCGGCAGCCTGCGCGACAACGAACTGGAACTGATCCGCGCCGCGCTGGCCCGGCACCAGGGCAATGTCTCGGCCGCGGCCGAGGCCCTGGGTATCAGCCGGGCGACGCTGTATCGCAAGCTCAAGCAGTTGCGTGGTTGAGCCATGGGCGGACTGTTTTCCCGATTGATCGAATCCAGCGACCCGCAGTTGATGCGCCAGGCCCTGGCCTGGCTCTACGGCTTCGTGCGCCCGCAGCGTGGCGCCATCGGCGTGCTCCTGGGGCTGTCCCTGGGCGCCTCGCTGCTGGCCCTGGCGCAACCCTGGCTGGTCAAGACCTTGATCGACGAAGGCCTGCTGGCCAAGGATTACCAGACCCTCTGGCACATGGCGGCGATCATGATCGTCGCCGGCCTGCTCGGCACGCTGCTGGCAGGGGTCAACCGCTACCTGCACACGCGCCTGTCTGGGCGCATCCTGTTCGCCTTGCGCGACGACTTGTACCGACACCTGCAACAACTTTCGCCGACCTTCTACGGGCGCCGGCGCACCGGTGACATCCTGTCGCGGCTCGATGGCGATGTCGCCGAGATCCAGCGTTTTGCCGTGGACTCGTTGTTCTCGGCGGTATCGGCACTGATCGGTCTGGTCGGTGCGGTGGCCTTGATGCTGATGCTGTCCTGGCAGCTGTCGCTGCTGCTGGTGTTGCTGATCCCGCTCGAAGTGCTGTGGCTGCGCTGGATGCGACGCAAGGTCGAGCGCGAAGTGCGCAGCCTGCGCGAACGCTCGGCGGACGTGTCGTCGTTCCTGGTCGAGACACTGCCGGCGATGAAGTTCATCCAGGCCGCCGGCCAGCAGCGGCGTGAGGCCGAGCGCCTCGATCAGTTGGGGCAGGGCTACATGGGGCAGCTGCTCAGGGTGCAGGTCACCGAGTTCTTTACCCAGGCGGTGCCCGGCACGCTGACTTCCTGGTGCCGGGCCTGCGCATTCCTGGTCGGCGGCTGGTGGGTGATCCAGGGCACCTGGCAACTGGGTGCGCTGATCGCCTTTTCCACCTACATGGGCATGGCCGTCGGTCCGGTGCAGAGCCTGCTGGGCCTGTACGTGGCGGTGCAGCGGATGGCCGTGAGCCTGGGGCGGGTGATGGAGCTCAAGCGGGAGGCGCTCGCGGTGCGCGAGGCGGACGATCCCCGGCCCATGCCACAAGGGGCCGGGGAGCTGCGACTGGACGGGGTATCTTTCGCCCACGACGGGCGCCAGGGTGGGGTGCTGGACCAGGTGCAAGCCTGTCTGCCCGGCGGCGCCAAGATCGCCATCAGCGGCGCTTCCGGCGTCGGCAAGTCGACCCTGATCGACCTGCTGCAGCGCTTCTACGACCCGGATGACGGGCGCATCCTGCTCGACGGCGTCGACCTGCGCGAGCTCGACCTGCAGGCCCTGCGGCGGCGCATCGCGGTGGTCAGCCAGGACATCGTGCTGTTTCGCGGCACCCTGGCGCAGAACCTGGCCTACAGCACGCCCCAGGCCAGCCGTGAGGAGCTCGAGCAGGTGGTGCGGCTGACCCGCCTGGATAGCCTGGTGCAGAGCCTGCCGCTGGGGCTCGATGGTCTGCTGGGCGAACGCGGCCAGCAGTTGTCCGGTGGCCAGAAACAACGTATCGCCATCGCCCGGGCGCTGCTCCAGCAACCGGCGATCCTGGTGCTCGATGAGGCCACCTCGGCGGTGGACGAAGCCACCGAGCGTGAAGTGATTGCCGCCATCGACCAGCTGTTCGCCGGGCGTACGCGGATCCTGATCAGCCATCGTGCCTCGACCCTCGCCGATGCCGACCTGCACCTGGAACTGCGTGACGGGCAATTGCGCAGCAAGGAGCCCGCCGACCATGGCCGCTGACCTGTGCATTGGCGTGATCGACAGTGGCTGCTCGGCGCAGCAGGCGGATAGCGTGCTCGGCGCGCGGCGCTTCTGGCTTGAGGACGGCGTGCTGTGCGAGGGCGAGCCGCTGCCGGATGCCCTGGGCCACGGCAGCGCGGTGCTGGCGCGGCTGCGGGCCGAGTCCGGCGGCCAGCCGGTGCTGCTGGCCCAGGTGTTCGCCGGGCAGGGCAGCACCAGCGCCTTGCAGGTGGCCGCTGGCCTGTTGTGGCTGGTGGAGGCGGGCGCGACCGTGGTCAACCTGAGCCTGGGCCTGCGCCAGGATCGCCCGGTGCTGCGCCTGGCCTGCGCCGAGGCCGTGGCCGCTGGCGTGCTGCTGTGCGCCTCCAGTCCGGCGCGGGGCGAGCCGGTGTATCCGGCCAGTTATCCCGGGGTCATTCGCGTCACTGGCGATGCTCGCTGCGCCGCTGGGCAATGGTCGTGGCTGGGCACTCCCCAGGCCGACTTCGGCGCGGCGGTTGGCGCCGCTGGGTTGGCCGGGGCCAGTCTGGCCTGTGCCGCGTTCACTGGGCGGGTGGCGGCCCTGCTGGGCGAGGAGCCCGGCATGACCCGGCAGGCACTGTTGCACTGGCTGGAGCGGCACGCGGCGTTCGTCGGCCCTGAGCGCAAGGAGTCGACCGATGCCTGAACCGAGCATCCTGGTACTCGGTGCCGGACCTGCGGGGGCGACTACTGCCCTGGGGCTGCGGCGGATGGGCTACCCCGTCACCGTGGTGTCCGACTGGCGCCGTTTCGCCGCGGTGGAAGGTGTTTCGCAACGTGTACTGGAGGGCTTGCGCCATGCGGGCCTGGGCGCTGCCCTGGCCGAGGCGACCACGCCGGCCACGCGGCAGGTGCACTGGAACGGTGAGCGGCTGCAACCGAACCAGGAGTGGCTGCTGGATCGCCAGCGCTTCGACCAGGCACTGCGTGATGACTTGAATCGTGCCGGTGTCGAGCTCGTCGAAGGGCGTGTGCACGAGGTGGTGCAAGGGGTGGGGCATCGGGTGTCTCTGGACGACGGGCGTACCTTGCACGGCGATTTCCTGGTCGAGGCCCGTGGTCGTCAGGCCCCGTTGAGCGAAGGTCGCCTGCGCGGGCCGGAAACCGTCAGCCTGCTCAATCTCTGGCAAACCGAGCCTGGCACGCCGGCCTCGGCAGTGGAGAGCCTGGACGACGGCTGGGCCTGGATGGCGCGGCTGGCCGATGGCCGCTGCTACTGGCAGGTGACGCTGGACGTGACGGCGGCGCGGCTGCCGGGCAAGACGGCGTTGCCCGAATACTGTGCCGGGCGCCGCCGTGGCTCGGCGCTGGTGGCGCAACTGTTCGGCGAGCAGGCCTTCGCCCCTGCCCAGGTGCATGCACGCAGCAGCACAGCGATTCTTGTCGGCAACTGCGCGGGCCGTGATTGGCTACGGGTTGGCGATGCGGCGATGGCGGTTGATCCGTTGTCGGGCAATGGCATCTTCCAGTCCTTGTCCTCGGCGCTGCAGGCGCCCGTGGTGATCAATACCCTGCTGCAACGGCCCGGGCAGGCAGCCTTGGCGCAGCGCTTCCATCAAACGCGGATCGAACAGCTGTTCCTGCGTTTCGCCCGGATCGGGCGCGACTTCTACGCCCAGGAAGCGCAACGTGGCGAACAGCCGTTCTGGGCCCGCCGCCGGTGCTGGCCAGATGCGCAACCGCTGCACGCGTTGGCAAACTGGCAGGCGGTGCGGGTGGAGCGCCGCCCGGTGCTGCGCGAGGGTTGGGTGGAGGAGGCCGAAGTGGTGGTGACGGCTGACCAGCCGCTGGGGGTGTGGCACCTGCAAGGTATCGAGCTGGCGCCGGTGGTACGCGGGGTGCAGGCTGGCATCGGCCTGGAGCGCCTGGTGACACAGACGCACCAGCCGATGATTGCGCGTTGGTTGCGCGAACAGGGTTTTTGCTGAGGACTCATCGCTGGGCAAGCCCGCTCCCACCGCTGCTGCATCAGCCAGCAAACCCTGCGTGGGAGTGGGCTTGCCCCGCGATAGGGCCGCTGGCTTAGAAGAATGTCCCCACCACCAGTTGCAGGTAGGCCCCGCTATCCCGGCCACCCAACTGCACGCCGCCATCCTGCGCGCTGCGCTGCGGGGTGTAGAACCCCACCAGCGGGCTGATCAGCCAATGCTCGTTGACCATCCACTCCACATACAGGTCCACCTCGCGCCCACCCAGGTTGCCCTGGTCGGTGCTGAGCGGGTCGAAGTCGAAGTACAGCGCGCCCACGGTCAGCCCCTCCCGTGGCGTGGCCTTGAGCGCCACATGGTGCACTTGGGTATTGCTGTTGAATGGCCCGGCGTAGTTGGCCGCCACCTCGCCCTGGAACCAGGTGCCATAGCCCCGGCTCAGGCCATAGAACAGCGGGTCGAAGTGCTCCGAGAAGCGGCTGTAGCGGTAGGTGGCGGTGGGCGACCAGGGCAGTGCGGAGAAGGTCCAGTTGCCCTCCAGGTACCAGGCGTTCTCGCGTCCGTCGGTGCGGTCCTGGGTGACATACTCGGCGGCCAGTTCGAGGTCTTTCACTCCCAGGTTGCCACGCCCGCGCAGGCTCACCGTGTCCATGCCGTCGCGGTGTTCCAGGCCAAGGATCTCGGCGTAGCGGCGGTCGACATCCAGGCCACGGATCCAGCTCAGGCCCACGGTGCCCGCGTCGGCGACATGCTCGAGGTTGGCCACCGCCATGGAGGTGTCGGCCTGGAACGGGTTGTCGGACTTGAGCCACATCAGGTCGCCACGCCAGCCCTGCTTGCCGCCCAGACGTAACACGGCGGTGCGGTCGAACGCCTTGCGCGCCGCCAGGTAGTAGGCGCCGCCTCGGTCGAAATCGGCGCCCAGGTCGACGTTGCCGGCATTGACCGGGTCGCCCTGGATCAGGAAACCGTCGCCGAGGGTGATGACCTGGCGCCCGCCGGAGAGATCGATGCCGTCTTCGCCAAGCGCCGGAAACAGGGTGCCCGAGCGCCATCCAAGGTAAGCGTCCTCGACGCCGGTGCGACGTTCGTCACCGAGGGTGAAACCCGCGGCGTCGCCATCGCCCCAGGTGGCCGAACTGAGCAGGCTGAAGGCGCCGTAAAGCGTGCCGTTGCTGGCCAGCGCCTGGCTGGCGCTCAGGCCGTACTTGACGTAGCCCTCGCGCCAGTTGCTGGTGCCGGCCTGGCGGTTGCCGAACTGGTCGAAGCTTTCGTCGCTGTGGAATACGCCGAACAGCGCTTCGAGGTTGGCGTCCAGGGTGGTGCCGGCGTGGTTGTAGAGTTCATGGGCCTGGGTGAGGGGAGAGGCCAGCAGCAGGGCCAACGTGCAGGCGAGCTTGTGCGTCATGGTGTGCTCCATGTTTTTGTTGTTTTCTGGCTTTTACATTGCCTGGCCGGACCTTATCGCCGGCTTGCCGGCGATAAGGTCAGCACCGGTGAAATCAGAGCTTGATCAGCACCGACTTCAGCTCGGTGTAGTGCTCGATTGCCGCTGCGCCCATCTCCCGGCCGACGCCGGAGAGCTTGTAGCCGCCGAACGGCAGCGCCGGGTCCAGCGCGCTGTGACAGTTCACCCACACCGACCCGGACTTGATCCGGGGGATCATCCGGTGCACCGCGGCCAGGTCGTTGGACCAGATGCTCGCGCCCAGCCCGTAGGGGTTGTCGTTGGCCAGGCCCACCACCTCGTCAAGGTCGTCGAACGGCATGGCCACCAGCACCGGGCCGAAGATTTCCTCCTGTACCAGGCGGTGGCGCTGGTCGACATCGACGATCACCGTCGGCTTGACGAAGTAGCCCGGGCCGAAGCCTTCGCCGCCGCAGGCGATGGTCGCGCCCAACTCGCGACCCAGGTCGATGTAGCCGGTGACCCGCTCCTGCTGCCGGGCCGAGATCAGCGGGCCCATCTGTACGCTAGGGTCCAGGCCGTTGCCCAGTTTCATGGCATTGGCGATGCCGGCGATATCGGCCACCACGTTGTCGAAGTGCTTGCGGTGCACATACAGCCGGGAGCCGGCGCAGCACACCTGGCCCTGGTTGAAGAAGATCGCCGTGGCGGCTCCGACGGCGGCTTCCTGCAGGTTGGCGTCGGGCAGGACGATGGTCGGCGACTTGCCGCCCAGTTCGAGGGTGACGCGGGTCATGTTGTCCATGGCGGCCTTGCCGATCAGCTTGCCGACTTCGGTGGAGCCGGTGAAGGTCAGCTTGTCCACGCCCGGGTGGCGGCTCAGCGCGGCACCGGCGTTCAGCCCGGTGCCGGTGATCACGTTGAACACGCCGTCCGGGTAGCCGGCCTCGCTTACCAGTTCGGCGAGCTTGAGCGCGGTCAGCGGGGTTTCATCGGCAGGCTTGAGCACCACCGTGCAGCCGGTGGCCAGGGCCGGGCCGAGCTTCCAGCAGGCCAGCAGCAGCGGGAAATTCCAGGCGACGATGGCGCCGACCACGCCCACCGCCTCGCGGCGCACGAACGCGTGGAAGTCGTCATTGGGCATCAGCGGCAGCGACGGCTCGACCGTGGTGCCTTCGAGCTTGGTCGCCCAACCGGCCATGTAGCGCAGGAAGTCGATGGCCAGTTGCACGTCCATCACTTGGGCCACGGCGGCACTCTTGCCGTTGTTCAGGCATTCCAGCTCGGCCAGCTCCTGGGCATCGCGCTGCATCAGGTCGGCCAGGCGCCACAGCAGGTTCTGCCGCTCACGCGGACGCATCCGGCTCCAGGCCGAGTGTTCGAACGCCTGGCGGGCGGCCTGCACGGCGCGGTCCACATCCTGTGCCTCGGCTGCGGGCACCTCGGCGAGGACCTCACCACTGGCCGGGTTGCGCAAGGTCATGGTGCGGCCGCTGGCGGCGTCCTGCCAGTCGGCGCCAATGCGCATCTTCAGCTGGCGTGCGAGGAAGGCACGGGTGGCGGGCAGGATCGGCAGTTCGGAATGCATGGGGCGGTGCCTCTTGTCATGGTTGTGACCAGGGCAGGGCAATGGGCGTGCCAAGCCGGGCAACGCGCTCACAGCCCTTGATACATGTGGTTTTCGCGTTACATGGCATGCAGTCAGGGAGGCTTGAGCTGTTGCACATTGAGACTGAGTGAGACGTAGATGAAACGGACCGCTGTGCGGGCCAATCGCCGGCAAGCCGGCTCCCACAGGTACGGCGTTGGACTCGAAGGTGGCTAGATCCCTGTGGGAGCTGGCCTGCGCAGCAGGCCCCGTGTCTCAAGGTGAAACACCCCGTCGCGAAATGGCACGTTCGGTCACAGCCTGCGCTGCTGGGGTTTGCCCCTGCTCTGCGCTCAAATCGTTGATGCAAAACATATTTGCCGCAATTGGCACACTTCCTGTATCGCCACTGTCAGATGCACACCGCAGCGTGCGAATAACGATAAGAACGATACCGTGGAGGTCTGACCTTGAAGACGACTCGACTCCGGCGGCAGGCGGGCACACTGGCGCTGGTCGCCACCGCACTGCTGTCCGCCCAGGCCATGGCGGCCGAGCAGGGCCCGAGCCTGTTGCAGAGCAAGTGCATGGGGTGCCATATCCCCGAAGGCAACGACAGCTACAGCCGCATCAGCCACCAGCGCAAGACCCCCGAGGGCTGGCTGATGAGCATCGCCCGCATGCAGGTGATGCACAGCTTGCAGATCAGCGACGACGACCGTCGCACCCTGGTCAAGTACCTGGCCGACAAGCAGGGCCTGGCGCCCAGCGAGACCGACGGCGTGCGCTATGCCATGGAGCGCCGGCTCAATACCGTCGAACACTTCGACGACCCGCTCAGCCAGATGTGCGGGCGTTGCCACTCCGGCGCCCGGGTCGCGCTGCAACGGCGTCCGGCCAAGGAGTGGGAGCACCTGGTCAACTTCCACCTCGGCCAATGGCCGTCCCTCGAATACCAGGCCCAGGCCCGCGACCGCGACTGGCTGGACATCGCCCTCAAGCAGATGGTGCCCGACCTGGCCAAGCGCTTCCCCCTCGACAACCCGGCCTGGGCCGAGTGGCTCAAGGCCCGGCCCGAGTCCAAGGTCCTGGCCGGGCAATGGGCGTTCAGCGGCCATATGCTGGCCAAGGGTGACGTGCGTGGGGTGATGACGGTCAGCGCCGAGCAGGGCGATACCTTCAAGGTCGAGGTCAAGGGCGCCTACGCCGACGGCACGCCGTTCAACGGCAGCGGTTCGGCGATCCTCTACAACGGCTATGAATGGCGCGGCAACGTCAAGGTGGGCGAGGCCAACCTGCGCCAGGTGTTCGCCGCCATCGACGGGCAGATGAAGGGCCGCATGTTCGAGGCCGAGCACGACGAGCGCGGCCTGGACTTCAGTGCGGCGAAGGCCGGGCAGGGGCGCCTGCTGGCAGTGCAGCCGGCGTTCATCAAGACCGGCAGCGACAGCGAGATAACCTTGGTGGGCAGCGACCTGTCCGGCAAGCCCGACCTGGGCGCGGGCGTGCAGGTGACCGAAGTGCTGGAGTCGACGCCGACGCTGATCCGGGTCAAGGCACGGGCCGCCAAGGATGCCGCCGCCGGCCCCCGCGAGGTGGCGGTGGGCGGGCTCAAGGGCGTGCAGCTGGCGGTGTACGACAAGGTCGATGAGGTCAAGGTGGTGCCGGCGTTCTCCATCGCCCGCATCGGCGAGAACGGCGCCTCGGTGCCGAAGGTGCAAGGTCGCTTCGAGGCTGAAGCCTGGGGCAAGGACGCCAGTGGCCAGCCGCTGCGCATCGGCTACCTGCCGGCGACCTGGAAAGTCGAGCCGTTCAACGAACGGGCGGTCGAGGACGAGGACGTCAGGTTCGCCGGGCAGATGCAGGCCGACGGCGTGTTCGTGCCGGGCGGGGCAGGGCCCAACCCCGAGCGCAAGATGATGACCAACAACGCCGGCAACCTGAAGGTGATCGCCACCCTCGCCGACGGTGGCCAGCAGGGCGAGGGCCACATGATCGTCACCGTGCAGCGCTGGAACAATCCGCCGCTGCCTTAGGCATCAACCTGACCAATTGCTTATCGGGAGGTCGCCATGGGCGCACTACTGAACCTGGTCGAACGCAACCTGCACGAAGTGCAGGTCGATGCCGACCGCATGCTGTTCCATATCCCCAGCAGTTCGCTGTTCGCCACCGACGCGGTGACCGGCGGCATCATCGACACCCTGCGCCGCCAGGGCTGTTCCGCCGAGGAGCTGCTGCAGCAGCTCGGCCAGCAGTTCGACGGGCAGGACATCGAGGAAACCCTGCGCGAGCTGATCGCCCTGGAAGTGGTCAGCGACGGTTCGCCGCTGACCCCGGAAATCGCCCTGAAACAGGTCGAGCGCACCGCGCTGAACACCGTGGTGCTCAACGTCAACACCGGCTGCAACCTCAGCTGCACGTACTGCTACAAGGAGGACCTCGACAAGCCCTCCGCCGGCAAGAAGATGAACAGCGCCACCGCCGAAGCCTCGGTGGAGATGCTGCTCAAGGAGTCGCCGAACGAGGAGCGCTACAGCGTGGTGTTCTTCGGCGGCGAGCCGCTGTCCAACCGGGCGTTGATCGAGCACATGGTGGCGTACTGCGAGCGACGCTTCGCCGAGGCGGGCAAGCAGGTCGAGTTCATCATGACCACCAATGCCACGCTGCTCACCGAAGAGATCGTCGACTGGCTCGATGCCCACCGCTTCGGCCTGTCGATCAGCATCGACGGGCCCAAGACCGTGCACGATCGCAACCGCATCACCGTGGGCGGGCAGGGCACCTACGACGTGGTGCGGCGCAAGGCCGACATGCTGCTGTCGCGTTACCGCAGCCGGCCGGTGGGGGCGCGGGTTACGCTGACCCGTGGCATCACCGATATCGAGACCATCTGGAACCACCTGTTCAACGAGATGGGCTTCGCCGAGGTGGGGTTCGCCCCGGTGACCTCCGGTGACATGGCCGACTTCAACCTCACCGGCCACGAGCTGGTGCAGGTGTTCGCCAACATGAAGGCCCTCGGCCGGCGTTACCTGGAGGCGGCGCTGGAGCACCGCAACATCGGCTTCTCCAACCTGCACCAGCTGATCACCGACATTCACGAAGGCCACAAGAAGGCCCTGCCATGCGGTGCCGGGCTGAAGATGCTGGCGGTGGACCACGAGGGCGAGCTGAACCTGTGCCACCGCTTCACCGGCTCCAGCCTGCCGACCTTCGGCAATGTGCACCAGGGCGTGAAGCAGGCGCAGCTCAACGATTTTCTCTCGCAGCGCCTGGACCGCAGCGGCACCGGCTGCGACAGCTGCCGCATCCGCAACCTGTGTTCCGGCGGTTGCTACCACGAAAGCTACGCCCGCTATGGCGACCCGCAGCATCCGACCTACCACTATTGCGAGCTGATGCGCGACTGGGTCGACTTCGGCATCGAGGTCTACAGCCGCATCATGGCCGTCAACCCGGCCTTCATCGATCGCTACATCACTCCCCGGAAGGCGCACTGACATGAAGCACCTCAAACCGCTGAACAACAAGGCGCGCATCCTCGAGCAGGCGGCCGCCGAAGACCGCGTCGAGGACGTGCTGGCGATGAGCGCCGTGGCCGGCTGCACCGCCACCACCGACCCGGGCTGGGAAGTGGACGCCTTCGGTGGCGTCAGCTCGTTGTGCCAGCCGATGGAGGCCGACCTGTACGGTTGCTCCGACCCTTGCTGGTGGCCAGCCCAGGTGCCGGACATGATGAGTACCTACCAGGACTGGAACGCCCAGGCGACCAACTCCGCCGAAGACTGGCGCAACCTCGGCACCGTATTCCCGAAAGACAAATAGAACGACAAGGGGAAACCGCATGAAACCTGGACTCTGCGCGCAACTCGCGCTCACCGTCGCCGCCACGGCCTGCGCCTGGGCGGCCCAGGCCGACGACGCAGGCAAGGCCCTGAAGGCCGGCCATGAGTATCTGATCGCCACCAACTACCCGAACAACCTGCACGTGGTCGAGGTGGCCAGCGACACGCTGTACAAGACCTGCCGCATGCCCGATTCGTTCGGCCCCGGCACGGCGATGATGGCGCCGGACAACCGCACCGCCTACGTGCTCAACAATCATTTCGCCGATATCTATGGCATCGACCTGGACAGCTGCAAGACCACTTTCCACGCCAACCTGTCCAGCGTGCCGGGCGAGGTCGGCAAGGCCATGTACTCCTTCGCCATCAGCCCCGACGGCAAGGAGGTGTACGCCACGGTCAACCCCAGCCAGCGCCTGAACGACCACTATGTGGTCAAGCCGCCGCGCCTGGAAGTGTTCCGCACCGGCGACGGCCTGGATGCCAAGCCCGTGCGCAGCTTCCCGATGCCGCGCCAGGTGTACCTGATGCGCGCCGCCGACGACGGCAGTCTCTATGTGGCCGGGCCGGACATCTACAAGCTGGATGTCAACACCGGCAAATACTCCGTCGCACTGCCGCTGCGCAGCTGGAACCGCCCGGGCTACAGCGCACCGGACGTGCTGTACTTCTGGCCGCACCAGAGTTCGTTGCACGAGTTCTCGATGCTCTACACCATTGCCAGGTTCAAGGACGCCAAGCAGGACCCGGCCACCGCCGAGCCGCTTTATGGCTACCTGAGCATCGACCTGAAAACCGGCAAGGCCCATACCCAGGAGTTCGCCGAGCTGACCGAGCTGTACTTCACCGGCCTGCGCTCGCCGAAGGACCCGAACCAGATGTACGGCGTGCTCAATCGCCTGGCCCGCTACGACATCGCGCAGAAGAAGCTGGTCAAGGCCGCCAACCTGGACCATACCTACTACTGCGTGACCTTCGACAAGTCCGGCGACAAGCTCTACCTGGGCGGGACATTCAACGACCTGGCGGTGTTCGACCCCGATACGCTGGAGAAGGTGGGGAACATCAAACTGCCCGGTGGCGACATGTCGACCACCACGCCGCAGGTGTTCGTTCGCTAACGCCATCGCGGGGCAAGCCCGCTCCCACGCCGACCACACTGGACCGGTGGGAGCGGGCTTGCCCCGCGATAGGGCCGCGTCAGGCAAAACAAAGACAAGAGACAGCCCATGCCACAGCCCAGCCACACCCAAGGCTCTAATGTCACTCCATTGCTCACCCACTGCATCGGCGACGCCTTCGACGCCACCGTCGCCCGCTTCCCCGACCGCGAGGCCCTGATCGTCCGCCACCAGCAGTTGCGCTACACCTGGCGGCAGCTGGCCGATGCGGTCAACCAGCACGCCCGCGCGCTGATGGCCCTGGGCGTGCAGGTCGGCGACCGCTTAGGGATCTGGGCGCCCAACTGCGCCGAATGGTGCATCACCCAGTTCGCCAGCGCCAAGATCGGCGCGATCCTGGTCAACATCAACCCGGCCTACCGCAGCAGCGAACTGGAATACGCCCTGGGCCAGTCGGCCTGCCAGTGGGTGATCTGCGCCGACGCCTTCAAGACCTCCGACTACCACGCCATGCTGCTGGACCTGGTGCCCGAACTACGCGCCTGCCGAGCGGGCGAGCTGCAAAGCGCGCGCCTGCCCGCGTTGCGCGGGGTCATCAGCCTGGCGGCGACGCCACCTGGTGGCTTGCTGGCCTGGTCGGCGTTGCAGGCCCGTGCCGGGGAAACCGCCCCCGGGCAACTGGCCGCGCGCCAGGCCAGCCTGCACCGGCACGCGCCGATCAACATCCAGTACACCTCCGGCACTACCGGGTTTCCCAAGGGCGCGACCCTCAGCCACCACAACATCCTCAACAACGGCTACATGGTCGGCGAAAGCCTCGGATTGACCGAGCATGACCGGCTGGTGGTACCGGTGCCGCTGTACCACTGCTTTGGCATGGTCATGGCCAACCTCGGCTGCATGACCCACGGCAGCACCCTGATCTACCCCAATGACGCCTTCGATCCGCTGCTCACCCTGCAGGCTGTGGCCGAAGAACGCGCCACCGCCCTGTACGGCGTGCCGACCATGTTCATCGCCGAGCTCGATCACCCGCGTCGCCATGAATTCGACCTGTCCAGCCTGCGCACCGGGATCATGGCTGGCGCCACCTGCCCGATCGAGGTGATGCGTCGGGTGATCGACGAAATGCACATGGGCGAGGTGCAGATCGCCTACGGCATGACCGAGACCAGCCCGGTGTCGTTGCAGACCGGCGCCGCCGACGACCTGGAGCGCCGGGTGACCAGCGTCGGTCGCACCCAGCCGTGGCTGCAGAGCAAGGTGATCGACAGCGCAGGCACTACCCTGGCACGCGGCGAGATCGGCGAGCTGTGCACCCGCGGCTACAGCGTGATGCTCGGCTACTGGGACAACCCCAAGGCTACCGCCGAGAGCATCGACGCCGAGGGCTGGATGCACACCGGCGACCTGGCGGTGATGGACGAACAGGGCTACGTGCGCATCGTCGGGCGCAGCAAGGACATGATCATCCGCGGTGGCGAGAACATCTATCCGCGGGAGCTGGAGGAGTTCTTCTTCACCCACCCGGCGGTGGCCGACGTGCAGGTGATCGGCATCCCCTGCAGCCGCTATGGCGAGGAGATCGTCGCCTGGATTCGCCTGCACCCGGGGCAGACCCTGGGCGAGGAAGAACTGCGTGAATGGGCGCGGGCGCGTATCGCGCATTTCAAGGTGCCGCGCCATTTCCGCTTCGTCGATGAATTCCCGATGACGGTGACCGGCAAGGTGCAGAAGTTCAGGATGCGCGAGATCAGCATCGCGGTACTGGCGGGCGGCGAGGGCCGCTAGCCGCCTCTAAGTTCAGGCCTGGGCCCGCGCGCCGTTGAGGAACAACTGCTCCAGGGTCTGCGCGGTGTTGGCGCTGGCGGCGCGGCCACGGCGTTCGGCATCGACCATGCCGTAGATCATGGTGATGAACATCTCGGTGAATACCGCTGCGCTGATGTCGATGCGCAGCACGCCCAGTTGCTGGGCGCGCAGGAAGAACGCATCCATGGCCTGGGTGTAAGCCAGCCAGCGGCGGTCTTCGGCGTTATTGAGCAAGGTGTCGGGGCGGTACTGGAACATCAGGAACACCAGCATCTCACGGTGCTTGAGGTGTTCGGCGATCAGGTGGTGAATGCCGTTCAACGGTTCGGTGCGTTCCAGGTCGGCTTCCTGGATGACGTGGTTGAGCACTTGCTCGCCATGATCCTCGAGCAGGTTCACCAGGTTCTCGCGGGTGCCGCAGAAGCGGTGCAGGGTGGCCTTGCTGACCCCGGCGGTTTCCGCCAGCTCTTTCAGGGTGGCGCGGGGATGGACGACAATGGCATGGGCCAGCGCCTTGAGCAGGCGTTCTTCTTGGAGGGATCTGCGCATGTGGGACCTCGAGTCGGGGTTCGGCTGTGGGGCAGGCGAAAAGAGACGAAAGATCCATCACTGTATCATATGAGACGAATAAATCTCATTGGTTGAACAATTCATCGCGGGTCAAGGCTGCCCCACCGTGGGAGCGGGCCGACCCGCGATGGGTACGTCAGATCGGATAATGCTTCAGCTCACGGGCGATCAGCATGCGCTGGATCTCGCTGGAGCCCTCGTAAATCTGGGTGATCCGCGCATCCCGATAGTACTTCTCCACCGGGTAGTCTTCCAGGTAGCCGTAGCCGCCATGCACCTGGATCGCCATCGAGCAGACCCGCTCGGCCATCTCGGAGGCAAACAGCTTGGCCTGGGAGGCCTCCGACAGGCAAGGTTTGCCCGCGCTGCGCAGACGCGCGGCGTGCAGGATCAGCAGGCGGCTGGCGTTGATCTGCACCTGCATGTCGGCCAGCAGGTTGGCGATGCTCTGGTGCTCGTTGATCGGCTTGCCGAACTGGATGCGCTCGCGGGAGTAGGTCAGTGCCGCCTCGAAGGCTGCGCGGGCGATGCCCAGGGCTTGGGCGGCGATGCCGATGCGCCCGCCTTCGAGATTGGACAGGGCGATGGCCAGGCCCTTGCCGCGCTCGCCGAGCAGGTTGGCGGCCGGGATGCGGCAGTTGTCCAGGGTCACCGCGCAGGTGTCGGAGGCGCGGATGCCCATCTTGTGTTCGCTGCGGTCGACCTTGAACCCGGGGTTGTCGGTGGGCACCAGGAACGCCGAGAGGCCTTTCTTGCCCAGCTCCGGGTCGGTCACGGCGAAGACGATGGCCAGCTTGGCGCGGCGGGCATTGCTGACGAACTGCTTGGCGCCATTGATCACCCACTGGCCATCGACCAGTTCGGCGCGGGTGCGCAGGTTGTGCGCCTCGGAGCCGGCCTGGGGCTCGGTCAGGCAGAAGCAGCCGATCACCTCGCCGCTGGCCAGTGGCGGCAACCAGGCCTGCTGTTGTTCAGGCGTGCCGTAGGCCAGCAACGGGCCGCAGCCCACCGAGTTGTGAATGCTCATCAACGCCCCAATGGCGCCGTCGCCGGCGGCGATCTCCTCGACCGCCAGGGCATAGGCGACGTAGTCGGTGTAGCTGCCGCCGAAGTCCTCCGGCACCACCATGCCGAGCAGACCCAGCTCGCCCATCTTGCGTACCACGTCGTCATCGATCCAGGCGGCCTTCTCCCAGGCCTGGGCATGGGGGGCGATCTCGCCGCGGGCGAAGTCGCGCGCCATGTCGCGGATCATGATCTGTTCTTCGCTCAGTTCCAGGTCTTGCATCTGTGTACTCCCGGGCTCACAGGCCTTCGAAGAATTGGTCGACGCGCTGCGCGGTGAGTTCGCCCAGGGTCGGCGGGTTCCAGCGCGGCTGCTTGTCCTTGTCGATGATCAGGGCGCGCACGCCCTCGATGATGTCGCCGTGGGCGAACCACTGGCGGTCGATGTGCAGTTCCATGGCGAAACAGTCTTCCAGGCTCAGGTGGCGGCCACGGCGCAGCAGCTCCAGGGTCACGGCCATGGCCAGCGGCGAGCGGGTTTCCAGCAGGGCGGCAGTCTCCAGCGCCCACGGGTGGCTGTCGCCGATGGTCACGGCTCGCAGCTGTTCGATGATGCTGGGCAGGTCGGGCAGGGCGAAGAAGTGGTCGATCACCGGGCGCAGGCGCGCCAGCGGGGCGTCCTCGAGCACCTGAGTGCCGAGCTTGGCCAGCAGGCCCTGCAGGTCCTTCAGCGGATGCTCGCCGAATACCAGGCGGTCCAGGCCTTCATCCAGCGCGGCCAGCCTGGCGCTGTCCAGGTACCAGTCGGCCAAGCCACAATACAGAGCGTCGGCAGCCTTGACCTGGGTACCGCTGACGCCCAGGTAGATGCCCAGCTCGCCGGGCACTCGGGACAGGAAGTAGCTGCCGCCGACGTCCGGGAAGTAGCCGATACCCACCTCGGGCATCCCTAGGCGGCTGCGCTCGGTGACGATGCGCAGGTCGCAGCCCTGGGCCAGGCCCATGCCGCCGCCGAGGGTGAAGCCATCCATCAATACCAGCACCGGCTTGCGGTAGCGGTGCAGGCACAGGTCCAGGGCATATTCCTCGACGAAGAACTCCTCGTGCAGCTTTTCGCCGGCCTTGAAGCTGTCGTGCAGCGAGCGGATGTCGCCGCCGGCGCAGAAACCCTTGGGCCCCTCGCCACGCAGCATCACGGCCTGCACCTGCGGGTCCTGCGCCCATTGGTCGAGGTGGTGCTGCAGGCTGCGCACCATGTCCAGGGTCAGGGCGTTGAGGCCGGCTGGGCGGTTGAGGGTGAGGTGGCCAATGTGGTTGCGGACCTCGGCCAGTACCTGATCCGTTGCCGAGGGTTGAGCGTGCGCGGTCATCGCGGTCTCCCTGCTTTGTTATTGATTTTCCAAGTGAAGTCCTGGAGTGCGCGAGCGGATCGGTCGATCCTGTCATGCAAAATTACCTTGCACAATTGGCAAATCTGCAGGGCTGCCCTGCATTTTTGTCGTCACGCGCGCTCTTGGCCGAGGCACCCACTGTAGCAACTACCGGTTACCTGTAGGAGCTTGCCCCGCGATGGCGTCGCTACAGGCGGAACGATGGTCGCCTCTCACCCCGAAGGGTGATAGCCGCCCCGTCCCCCCCCATGAAACAATCCCGGCCAGCACTCACCCTGGCGGGGAAGACAATAATGAGCAATGCCCAGCTGAATTCGCCCGACTGGTATGCGCAGATGGCCCGCGTGGTCGATGCCATCGGCACCCCCGGCTTCGTCGAGGCACTGTTCGCCGCGCTCAACCAACTGGCAGCGTGCCAGGCCATCACCGTGTTCCTGTATCCGCGCAAGGGCTTGCCGTCGGCGCTGTTCGCCAAGGACGACGAGGGGCCCTGGCTGCCCGAGGGCAACGTGCAGAAGTACCTGGAGGGCTATTACCTGCTGTGCCCGTTCTACCGCGCCTGCATGGATGGCGTGCCCGCCGGCTTCTATCGCCTGAGCGATGTGGCGCCCGACCATTTCAAGCGCAGCGAGTACTACACCTCGTTCTACCAGCATGCTCACCTCGAGGACGAACTCAACTACCTGGTGCCGCTGGACGCCCAGCTGACCATCGCCGTGGCCCTGGGCAGCACCCGGCGCCTGGGCAGCCGCCAGGTGGCCGAGCTCAAGTGCGTCGCCGCCTGGGTGGTGGCGGTGGTGCGCCGCCACTGGGGCCAGTTGGATGCCGAGGCCCTGGGTGGACGCTTCGAAAGCGCGCTGGGGCGGCAGATCAACGCTGCGCTGAACAACTTCGGCTCGTCCTTGCTCACCGAGCGTGAGTGCCACATCGCCCAGTACTTGCTGCGCGGCCATTCCACGCGTTCGCTGGCCGAACGCCTGGGTATCAGCGAAGACACGGTCAAGACCCACCGCAAGAACCTCTACGCCAAGCTCGACATCGCCACCCAGGCCGAGCTGTTCTCGCTGTTCATCGCCTCGCTGGCCCAGGCCCAGGAAGGCTTGAGCAAGGACCCGCTGGAAAGCTACCTGCGACGGCGCTGACACACCGCTTCACCTCATCCAGACAACGACAATCACCGGCCCGCGTGTGGCCGGAGGGGAGACCTGCGTGCATACGAAAAGCGATTGGCTGCAGCGCGCCGCGCGGCAAAGCTTCATCACCACCGCGTTGATCGACGGGCGCCCGGTGGCGGCCCGCGACGGCGCCACCTTCGCCGCCATCAACCCGGCGACCGAGCAGTGCCTGGCCCAGGTCGCCGCCTGTGCCGACAGCGAGATCGACCAGGCGGTGAGCGCCGCCCGCCGCGCCTTCGAGCACGGTCCCTGGGCACGCATGGCGCCGGCCGAGCGCAAGCGCGTACTGCTGCGCCTGGCCGAGCTGATGTTGGCCCACCGCGAGGAACTGGCGCTGCTCGACTCGCTGAACATGGGCAAGCCGGTGATGGATGCCTACACCATCGATGTGCCCGGCGCGGCCCAGGTGTTCGCCTGGTATGGCGAAGCGCTGGACAAGCTCTATGACCAGGTCGCCCCGACCGCCGCCAGCGCCGTGGCGATGATCAGCCGCGAGGCGCTGGGCGTGGTCGGCGCGGTGGTGCCGTGGAACTTCCCGCTGGACATGGCCGCCTGGAAGGTCGCCCCGGCGCTCGCCGCAGGCAACAGCGTGGTGCTCAAGCCCGCCGAGCAGTCGCCATTCTCGGCTCTGCGCCTGGCCGAGCTGGCCCTGGAGGCCGGGTTGCCGGAGGGCGTGCTCAACGTGGTACCGGGCCTGGGCGAAACCGCTGGCCGTGCCCTGGGCCTGCACCCGGACGTGGATTGCCTGGTGTTCACCGGGTCCACCCAGGTGGGCAAGTACTTCATGCAGTATTCGGCGCAGTCGAACCTCAAGCAGGTGTGGCTCGAATGCGGCGGCAAGAGCCCGAACCTGGTGTTCGACGATTGCCGCGACCTCGACCTGGCGGCGCAAAAGGCCGCGTTCGGCATCTTCTTCAACCAGGGCGAGGTGTGCTCGGCCAATTCGCGGCTGTACGTGCAGCGCTCGATCCACGACGAGTTCGTCGAGCGTCTGCTGCGCCAGGCCCGTGAATGGCTGCCGGGCGACCCGCTGGATCCGGCCAGCCGTGCCGGCGCCATCGTCGATGCCACGCAGACCGCGCGTATCGAAGCCGCCATCGGCCAGGCCCGGGAGCAGGGCGCACGACTGCGCTGCGGCGGTGAGCGCCTGAGCGTGAACGGCTCGCGCAACTTCATCACGCCAACGATCTTCACCGACGTGCGCCAGGACATGGCCCTGGCCCGTGACGAGATCTTCGGCCCGGTGCTGGCGGTCAGCACCTTCGACGACGAGGAGCAGGCCATCGCCCTGGCCAACGACAGCGTTTATGGGCTGGCCGCGTCGGTGTGGAGCGACGATCTCAACCGTGCCCACCGCGTTGCCCGACGGCTCAGGGCCGGCACGGTGTCGGTCAACACCGTCGACGCCCTGGATGTGACCGTGCCGTTCGGTGGTGGGCGCCAGTCCGGTTTCGGTCGCGACCTCTCGCTGCATTCGTTCGACAAGTACACCCAGCTCAAGACCACCTGGATCCAGCTGCGCTGATATTCACCCGAGGAGAACAACAATGAACGCACCCATCACCCCGGCGACCGGCAAACGCGATACCCGCGACTACCAGGCTGGCGACGCCGCCCACCACATTCACGCCTTCCTCGACCAGAAGGCGCTCAACGCCGAGGGACCGCGGGTCATCACTCGCGGCGAGGGCCTGTACCTGTGGGACAACGACGGTCGCCGCTACCTGGACGGCATGTCCGGCCTGTGGTGCACCCAGCTCGGTTATGGCCGCAAGGACCTGACTGCCGCCGCCGCCGCGCAGATGGACCAGTTGGCCTACTACAACATGTTTTTCCACACCACCCACCCGGCGGTAATCGAGCTGTCCGAGCTGCTGTTCAGCCTGCTGCCCGGCCACTACAGCCACGCCATCTACACCAACTCCGGCTCCGAGGCCAACGAGGTGCTGATCCGCACCGTGCGCCGTTACTGGCAGGTGGTCGGCCAGCCGCGCAAGAAGATCATGATCGGCCGCTGGAACGGCTACCACGGCTCGACCCTGGCGGCCACGGCGTTGGGTGGTATGAAGTTCATGCACGAAATGGGCGGGTTGATCCCGGATGTGGCGCATATCGACGAACCGTACTGGTTCGCCGCGGGTGGCGAGCTGACCCCGGCGGAATTCGGCCGCCGTTGCGCCCAGCAACTGGAGGAGAAGATCCTCGAACTGGGCGCCGAGAACGTTGCGGGCTTCATCGCCGAGCCGTTCCAGGGCGCCGGCGGCATGATCTTCCCGCCCGAGAGCTACTGGCCCGAGATCCAGCGCATCTGCCGCCAGTACGACGTGCTGCTGTGCGCCGACGAGGTGATCGGTGGTTTCGGCCGCACCGGCGAATGGTTTGCCCACCAGCACTTCGGCTTCGAGCCGGATACGCTGTCCATCGCCAAGGGCCTGACCAGTGGCTACGTGCCCATGGGCGGCCTGGTGCTGAGCAAGCGTATCGCCGAGGCTTTGGTGGAGCGGGGCGGGGTGTTCGCCCACGGCCTGACCTATTCCGGCCACCCGGTGGCGGCGGCGGTAGCCATCGCCAACCTCAAGGCCTTGCGCGACGAGGGTATCGTGCGTCGGGTCAAGGACGACACCGGCCCGTACCTGCAGCGCATCCTGCGCGAGGTGTTTGCCGATCACCCGTTGATCGGTGAAGTACAGGGCACCGGCCTGGTGGCAGCCTTGCAGTTCGTCGAGGACAAGGCCACGCGCAAGCGCTTCGCCAACGAGAACGACCTGGCCTGGCAGTGCCGCACCTTCGGTTTCGAGGAAGGCGTGATCATCCGCTCGACCCTGGGGCGGATGATCATGGCGCCGGCCCTGGTGGCCAGCCGTGGCGAGCTGGACGAACTGGTGGAGAAGACGCGTATCGCGGTGGACCGTGTAGCACGATCGGTGGGCCGAGGCTGAAACCCGGGGCGCGCAGGCGCCCCTTCGACGGTGAAGCGTCAGCGACGTTCGCGCTGGCGCAGCGCCGTCACCGTCTCACCCGCGACCCCCCAGTTGTCGGTGGGCACCTCCTCGATGACCACGAAAGTGCTTGCCGGTGGCTTGTTCAGCACCTGTTCCAGCAAACGCGTGGTGCCTTCGATCAGCTGGCGTTTGTGTTCGGCGGTGACGCCTTCTTCGGTGACGCGGATATGGACATAAGGCATGTGCGTGGCTCCCGTTTCAGTGCCAGGTGCCGGCGGTGCTGCCACCGTCGACGGGCAGCACGGCGCCGCTGACGAAGCGCGCGTCGGTCAGGTACAGCACGGCGTTCACCACGTCCTCGGGCTGGCCGGTGCGTCCACTCGGCGACAGTGCGCCGAGGCCTTCGGTGCTGCCGTTGTGCAGCGGGGTGTCGATGATCCCCGGGGCCACGGCGTTGACCTGCACGCCGCTGGCAGCCAGTTCCAGCGCCAGGCCCTTGACCGCCTGGTTCAGCCCGCCCTTGACCAGCACCGGCAACAGTGCCGGCACGCGGGTGTCCGGTTGCAGCGCCACCGAAGCGGTGATCGCGACGATATGCCCGTGCCCTTGGGCCTTCATCACCCGGGCGGCGGCCTGGGCGGGGTAGAAGAAACCCTTGAGGTTGGTGCCGACCAGCGCGTCGACATCGGCCTCGGTGTAGTCGGTCACAGGTTTCGGGATGAAGATGCCGGCGTTGTTGACCAGGATATCGACCCGGCCAAAAGCTTCCTGGGCGGCGGCGAACAGTCGCTCGGCGGTAGCTTTCTCGGCAATGTCGCCAGCCACGCCGATGAAGCCCGGCGGGTTGCCCAGGCGAGCGGCGGCCTGGTCCAGGCGAGCCTGGGTGCGGGCGTTGCCGACCACGTTGTCGCCACGTTCGAGGAAGGCCTGGGCCAGGGCGAAGCCCAGGCCGCTGGAGGCGCCGGTGATGATGACGGTTCTTGCGCTGCTCATGGGGAAAGTCTCCGGTGGTTCGAGCCAGTGCTCGGGTGTGCAGCCACTCTAGGCTGCAACGCCGACTTGAAAAATGAGGCGTGGGGCATTTCAATCGATACATCATGTAATCAATCGAGCCGCCCATGACCCGCCACTTCGATGATCTGCAACTGGGCAGCCTGGAGCTGTTCTGCCTTGCCGCCGATGCCGGCAGCTTTACCGAAGCCGCGACCCTCGCCAGTGTCACCCCCGCGGCAGTGAGCCGCTCGGTGGCGCGCCTGGAGGAACGCCTGGGCGTGCGCCTGTTCGTGCGTACAACCCGGCAGATGCGCTTGAGCGAGGCCGGCCAGGCCTACTACCAGCATTGCCGCCAGGCATTGGGTCAATTGGTCGAGGCCGAGCGCCAGGTCACCGGTGGCCAGCTCGAGCCCGCAGGCTGCCTGCGCATCAGTGCGCCGACGCCTTACGCTCATCACCGCCTGTTGCCGCTGCTGCCGCGTTTTCGCCAACGCTATCCGCGGGTGCAGGTGGATGTGCATGTGAGCAACCGTAACGTCGATTTCGCCGAAGAGCATTTCGACCTGGCGATTCGCGGCCGCGCACCGGCCGATTCGCGGCTGGTGGCCCGGCGCCTGGAGGATGCCGAGTTGGTGGTGGTCGCCACCCCGGACTACCTGGCCCGGGCCGGTGTGCCACAGACCCTCGAGGACCTGGCCGGGCACGAATGCATCCAGTTCGAACTGCCCAGCAATGGCCGGCGTCCCCCCTGGAGTTTTCGTCGCGAGGGCCAATGGGTCGAGCTGGAAACCCAGGGCGCCTTCACCTGCCTGGGTGACTTTCTCGCCACCACCACTCTGGTGCGTCACGGCGGCGGCCTGATGCAGGCCTACCGGTTCACCGTGCAGGACGCCCTGGACAGCGGCGAGCTGGTGGAGGTGCTGGCCGGGCATGGCGGCACGTCGCGGCCGTTCATGCTGGTGTATCCCCAGGCCCGGCACATGCCGCTGAAGGTCCGCGTGTTCATCGACTTCCTGATGGCCGAGGTGGGTGTACCGTTGGGCTGAAGCCCTGTGGCGCCGACCTTGGCGGACTATGCTCTGTGCTGCGTCGGCCAACTGGCTGGCGGATGTTCCGGCAGTCAGGTTGTTTCCCAGGAGAACACTCCATGAAATCCATGACACTGCTAGTGATCACTTGCGTACTGAGCTTCGCCGCCCATGCCGAGGATGGCCCGGAGACCAACTGCGATGCCAAGATCAAGGACCTGGAATACATCAGTAAGAGCGATGGCCAGGCCTTGCATGGCGGCATGGCCGCCGACTACCACAAGCTGCTCGAGCAGGCCAAGGCCGCCCAGGCCAAAGGCGACATGACTACCTGCCAGGCCTCGGCGGACCGTGCCAAGACGATCTACAACAAGGCGCGGGGCAAGTAGGCACCGTTCGAAACCTCTCGGGGGCAAGCCCGCTCCTGCAGGAACGGGCTTGGAGGCAGCTCCGGCAATCGGTTGGTTGGGCCTCTCGCGGGCTCTGGTGTAAGCTCTCCCGGTCCTTCTCACGAGACCGCCGCATGACCTCGCCCAGCCCGCGCCTGGACTGCCTGCTCACCGGCAGCGCCCGGCCATTCACCCGCCCAGGTTCCCTCAGCGCCATCGACAAGCAACCCCGCCAAGGCCCCTTGCGGGTGACCTTGCTCGGTATCGCCGGTGACGAACAGGGCGATCTGCGCGTGCACGGCGGCGTCGAGAAGGCCATCCACCACTATCCCCGCGATCACTACCCCGACTGGGTCGCGGAACTCGGCGAACACCCCTTGCTGACCCGGCCGGGTGCCTTCGGCGAGAACTTCAGCAGCAGCGGCTGGCGCGAGGCCGATGTGTGCCTGGGCGACCGTATCCGCGTCGGCACGGCATTGCTGGAGATCTCCCAGGGGCGCATGCCGTGCTGGAAGCTCAACGACCGTTTCGACGTGGCGCAGATGGCGCTGCGGGTGCAGCAGAGCGGGCGCACCGGCTGGTACTACCGGGTGCTGGAGGAGGGCGAGGTACAGGCGGGCGATGCCCTGCAACTGGTCGAGCGGCCCTATGGCCAGTGGTCGGTGGCGCGGCTTTCGGCGGTGCTGTTCGACAAGCAGCTGGAGCCCGACCTGTTGCGTGAATGCCTGGAACTGCCGCTGGTGCCGAACTGGCGTCGCACCCTGGAAAAGCGCCTGGAGCAACGCCAGGTCGAGGACTGGACTTCGCGCCTGCAAGGTCGCAGCGAAAGCTGAACGGCATCGCGCACAACATTTACCCACACAAGGAATGCCCCATGGCCTTCGAACTGGATGATCGCCTGGTCATCGGTGTCGCTTCCAGCGCCGTGTTCGACCTGAGCGAGTCGGACGCCGTGTTCCGCCGCGACGGCGAGGCGCAATACCGCAAGTACCAGGAGCAGCACCTGGATGAGCCGCTGGGCAAGGGCATTGCCTATCCCTTCATCAAGCGCCTGCTGGCGCTCAATGACCTGCGCGGCGACCCCGAGGACCCGCTGGTGGAGGTGGTATTGCTGTCGCAGAACGACCCGGACACCGGCATGCGGGTGATGAAGACCATTGGTCACTACGGCTTGAACATGACCCGGGCGATCTTCACCCAAGGCCGCTCGCCGTATGAGTACATCCCGGCGTTGAACATCGCGCTGTTCCTGTCCGCCGACAAGCAGCACGTGGACGCCGCGATCAAGGCTGGTTACCCGGCGGGGCAGGTGCTGGATTCGAAGTTCGACGACGATGAAAGCGACGATAACCTGCGCATCGCCTTCGACTTCGACGGTGTGCTGGCCGGCGATGAGTCGGAAGCGGTGATGCAGTCGGGCGGCCTGGGCAGCTTCCACGCCCATGAAGTGATCAATGTCACCCAGCCGCACAACCCCGGCCCGCTCAAGGAGTTCTTCGTGCGCATTGCCCGCATCCAGGCCGCCGAGGAGCAGCACAAGCTGGCCAATCCCACTTACGAGAACCGCCTGCGGGTGTCGATCGTCACGGCGCGCAACGCACCTTCACACGAGCGGGCGCTCAATACCCTGAAAAGCTGGGGGGTAATGGCCAATGATGCGTTCTTCCTGGGTGGTATCGAGAAGCGCAGGGTATTGCAGGTGCTAAAGCCGCACATCTTCTTCGATGACCAGTCCGGGCACCTTAAGAGCACCAGCACGGTGGTGCCGTCGGTGCATATCCCGTTCGGTGTGACCAACCGCCCGGGCTGACCGGCGCCGCGCAAGCGGCGCCAGGTCGCCCTGGTCCGTCAGTGATCCGCCAGCCTGTCATCCTGTGACAGCAGCGCCTGGGCCAGCTCTTCGTCACTGGCCTGCAGCCCCGGATTGGCCTGGCGCACCTCGGCCAGCGCCGCTTCCAGATAGGCCCCGCGAATGGCACCGCCACTGGCGACGAAGGCCGACAGCTCGTCGCGGGCCGGGATGATCCGTTTGTCATCCTTGAAGGTCGAGTACAGCGAGGCGGAGACCCCCGCCGAGGTGGCGACGTCCCCAGCATCGACGCGGGCCAGGGCGGCACCGGCA
Source organism: Pseudomonas sp. FW305-96 (assembly GCF_058783825.1). Taxonomy (NCBI): domain Bacteria; kingdom Pseudomonadati; phylum Pseudomonadota; class Gammaproteobacteria; order Pseudomonadales; family Pseudomonadaceae; genus Pseudomonas; species Pseudomonas sp. FW305-96. Next base: position 3,766 of record NZ_JBYSYW010000046.1, on the reverse strand, counting down.
GGGAGCAGGAGCAGCAGCGAGGGAACGAGCAGTAAGTGGCGCATGGCGAGTCCTCCGGAAAGGTGATGCCCAAGGGTGTTACTGCATGTTCATAAGAGCGGCGCCGGGTGTCAGGAGTTCCTTGCCACATTGACCCCGGCCTTTGCCCATGATTTGCTCGCTGTCCTGCAGCCTGCCAATCAAAGGAACCGGATGCCATGGCCGAATATACGCTTCACTGCTTTGCCGAGTCGGGAAACGCCTACAAGGCCGCGCTGATGCTGGAACTCACCGGCCAGGACTGGGCGCCGGTGTTCGTCGATTTCTTCCATGGCCAGACCCGTGGGCAGGACTGGCGTGACGCGGTCAACGAGCAAGGAGAGGTGCCGGTGCTGGAACATGCCGGCGAGAAGCTTACCCAATCGGCGCTGATCCTCGACTACCTGGCCGAGCGCACCGGCCAGTTCGGCCCGCGTGACGATCACGAGAAGCGCGAGATCTGGCGCTGGCTGCTGTTCGACAACCACAAGTTCACCAGCTACTACGCGGCGTTGCGCTTCATCTACTGCCTGAAGCAGATGGGCGAGTCGGATGTCACCCGCTTCCTGCGCGAGCGGGCCAGGGCGGCGTACCAGATCGTCGATGCGCACCTGGCGAAGACGCCGTTCATGGTGGGTGGGCGACTGACCATCGCCGATCTTTCGCTGGCGGGCTATGTGTATATGCCCGAGGACACTGGCCTGGCGGTTGGCGAGTTCCGTCATATCGAGGCCTGGAAACAGCGAATCCAGGACATTCCAGGGTGGAAACATCCCTACGACTTGATGCCGAGAGCCGCTGGCTGAGGCAACGCCAGACCTGCCGGTACAGGCTTGCCTTGCGGTAGCGCGCCCGGTATGCAGGTTGGCAGGCCTGGCATTTTTGTCAGTTGCGGGCTAATGGAGTTGCTTGCACAGTCACGCAGACAGGAACTTTGTCCAGGAGTCTGCATGTCAGTATCAACTGTTAGCTCGAAAATGGTCCTGCTGGCCACCGACCGGCACGGTTCGATACTGCGTCATCATGCGTCGCAGGCCAGCCTTCCGGTTCCCTACACCGCGTTTGGGTATCGGCCATTTGCCAATGGGTTGCCCCTGATGCTGGGTTTCAATGGCCAGTTGCAGGAACTGCAGGTTGGGGGCTACCTGCTTGGCAATGGCTATCGGGCATACAGCCCGGTGCTGATGCGCTTCCTGTCACCCGACAGTTTCAGCCCCTTTGGAGACGGTGGCCCAAATGCCTATGTTTACTGCAGCGAAGATCCTGTGAACGCAGTCGACCCGTCAGGACACAAGCCTAAATACAAGATAAAAATCGAGATATACCACCCTAAAGGACCCGTTCCTGGTGGTGATCCTACCCCGACCCGACAACAGATCTGGAACCAGCCTGGAAATACCGCAAACCTCAAGCTTGAAGCGAAACCCAATGCGTTTACGTCGCACGTGGAGAACCTGTATGTATTCGAGTCAGGGGACGGTAAACCCATGTATGTTCTTGGGTTCCATGTAAAGGAAATGCAGAAGATAGCCAGTCGCTGGGAAGCGATATCCAAGGGGCCAGTTGATAGTGAAGGCGTATTGGCTTCCCTGACCAGCCGGGCCAAGGAAATATCCAAGATGGGCACCAACCTCTATAACCAGGCAGCCGATCGCGAAAATAGAAATGTGAATTTTGTGCAGGACAAGACCCCCGGAATCCGGGAAAACTCATGACTAAAATTCAGTGAAGGCGCTCATCGGTGGAAGTGTGTGGACCGCGCTCAGTCCCGACGTTTCCAATCACTCCCAGCCCAGCTCACAAGCCTCGAGGCAGGCACGGGCCTATGAATGTGGCACCGCCTTGGCCAACCCCGCATATTGCGCCTTCAAATGTCCCTGCTCATCCAGCAGGTAGGCATCCATCACCTCGCGCACCACCGGTCCCGCTACGCGGCCACCGGCCTCGCCGTTCTCGATCATCACCGCCACCACCAGCGCCGGATGATCGGCCGGGGCAAAACCGACGAACAGGGCGTTATCGCGGTGGCGCTCGAGGGTCTTGTTGCGGTTGTAGCGCTCACCCTGCTTGATCGCCACCACCTGCGCGGTGCCGCTCTTGCCGGCGATGCGGTACTGGGCGCCGGCGGCGGATGCGCGGGCGATGCCGCGCGGGTCGTGCATGACCATCTGCATGCCCTGGCTGACCTGGTCCCAGGCATGCTTGTCGTGCAGCACGATATCCGCCATCGGATGCGGGTCGACCGGCGCCTGGCCACCGATGGTCAGAGCCAGGTGCGGGCGGTGCCACACGCCCTTGCTGGCCAGCAGGCTGGTGGCCTGGGCCAGTTGCAGCGGGGTCACCTGCATGTAGCCCTGGCCAATGCCGAGAATCAGCGTTTCGCCGGGGAACCAGGCCTGGCGCCGGGTGGCGCGTTTCCACGCTTGGGACGGCATCAGCCCCGGCGCTTCCTCGAACATGTCAAGCGAGACCTTCTGGCCGAGGCCGAACTCGGCCATGTAGTCGTGCAGGCGGTCGATGCCCAGCTTGTGCGCCAGGTCGTAGAAGTAGGTGTCGTTGGAGCGCATGATCGCGCTGTACAGGTCCACCCAGCCATCGCCCGTGCGGTTCCAGTTGCGGTACTTGTGCTCGTAGTTGGGCAGTTCGTAGTAGCCGGGGTCGAACACCCGGCTGCCGGGGGTGATCACGCCGCTGTCGAGGCCGGCGATGGCCACCTCCGGCTTGACCGTCGAACCTGGGGCGTACAGCCCGCGCAGCACGCGGTTGAACAGCGGCCGGTCGATGGAATCGCGCAGGGCGGCGTACTGCTTGAAGCTGATGCCCTTGACGAACAGGTTGGGGTCGAACGCCGGGTTGCTGACCATCGCCAGCACGTCGCCATTGGCCGGGTCGAGCACCACCACCGCGCCGCGCCGATCGCCCAGGGCCTTCTCGGCGGCTTGCTGCAGGTGGGCGTCGAGGCTCAGCACGATGTCCTTGCCCGGCACCGGGTCGTGGTGATTGAGCACGCGCATCACCCGGCCCTGGGCGTTGGTCTCGACTTCCTCGTAGCCCACCTGGCCGTGCAACTGGGCCTCGTAGAAACGCTCGATGCCGGTCTTGCCGATGGACTGGGTGCCACGGTAGGCGGTGCTGTCGAGGCTCTTGGCTTCTTTCTCGTTGATGCGTCCGACGTAGCCGACCGAATGGGCGAAGTGTTCGGCCAAGGGGTACTCGCGAATGAATTGCGGCTCCACCTCCAGCCCCGGCAGACGGAACTGGTTGACCGCGATCAGGGCGATCTGCTCCTCGCTCAGGCCGACCAGCAGGGTCACCGGCTCGAACGGCTTGCGGCCGCGGCGCAGATCCTTGTCGAACTGCTGGCGGTCGTCATCGGACAGTCCCAGGACTTGCGCCAGGTTGTCGAGCACCTTCTTCGAATCGCCGGCCCGCTCGCGGGTCATGGTCAGGTTGAAGCTGGGCTTGTTGTCGGCCAGCACCACGCCGTTGCGATCGAAGATCAGGCCGCGTTCGGGCGGGATCGGCAGCACGTGCACGCGGTTGTTTTCCGACACCGCCGACTGCTGGTCGTGCTGCAACACCTGCAGCACGTAGAGCCGGCCTACCAGTACCGCAACCAGGCCGAGCACCAGCAGGGCGCAGGCCAGCAGCCGGCGGTTGACCAGGTGCTTTTCCTTTTCGTGGTCCTTTAGGGGAATGGGTTGCGGCATTGGGGCAGGAAAGCGGCGGGTGGGGGCGGCGATGCTAC
>NZ_JBYSYW010000045.1:0-37769 GCF_058783825.1 Pseudomonas sp. FW305-96 | reverse complement strand
TGGCGTCCCCTAGGGGACTCGAACCCCTGTTACCGCCGTGAAAGGGCGGTGTCCTAGGCCACTAGACGAAGGGGACGAACCTTCTTACCTTCAAGACCCGTTCGCTGGAACCGGTCTTGCCTGACAGCCTTGGCCATCAAGCGGAATTTGGTGGAGCTAAGCGGGATCGAACCGCTGACCTCCTGCATGCCATGCAGGCGCTCTCCCAGCTGAGCTATAGCCCCACAATGTCGCTTTGAACCGAAGCGCTGGCTGGGTGCCTGGCGTTTCGTTTTCGTTCATCGCTGTGGACGGGGCGCATATTAAGATCGGATTGCAAGGCTGTCAAACGAATTTTCGAAAATACTCAAAAAATTTTTCACAGATAACAATCACTTACCGCCCTGCCCTGCCCCTCTGCGAGGAGTGCGCCCCGTGGGAGCGGGCTTGTCCCGCGATGGCGGTCATGAATCCGACATCGCAATCGCGGGGCAAATCGGGTCGCCGCATCGCCGCTCCCACGTGGCTGGAAAGCAATCAGGCGATGTTCGCCAGCAGCTTTTCCCACTCCTTGTTTTCCTTCTTCGACACGCCGCCGAGCAGGTCGATGGCCTGGCGCAGACGGTAGCGGGTCAGGTCGGGGCCGAGGATTTCCATGGCGTCGAGCACCGACACCGAGCTGGCCTGGCCGGTGATGGCGGCGAACATCAGCGGCATGGCGTCGCGCAACTTGAGTTCCAGCGACTCGACCACGGCCTGGATGCAGGCGGTGATGCGGTCCTTTTCCCACTGGCGCAGGCTTTCCAGCTTCCACAGGATCAGCTGCATCACCTGGCGCACCTGGTCGGCCGACAGTTTCTTGCTCTCGAACAGTTTGGCGTCGAGCTTCAGCGCGCCTTCGAAGAAGAAGCCACCCAGCGGGGCGACCTGGCTGAAGGTTTCGACCCGGCCCTGGACGTGCGGGGCGATCTTCATCATGTAGTCGCTGTTGAACGCCCACTTCTGCACGCGCGCGGCGAACTCTTGCACCGGCAGTTCACGCAGCCACTGGCCGTTGAGCCACGACAGCTTCTCGATGTCGAAAATCGGCCCGCCCAGCGAGATACGCGACAGGTCGAAGTGCTCGACCATCTCGGCCAGCGAGAACTTCTCGCGCTCGTCCGGCATCGACCAGCCCATGCGGCCCAGGTAGTTGAGCATGGCTTCGGGCATGAAACCCATGCGCTCGTAGAAGGTCACCGAGGTCGGGTTCTTGCGCTTGGACAGCTTGCTCTTGTCCGGGTTGCGCAGCAGCGGCATGTAGCACAGCTTGGGCTGCTCCCAGCCGAAGTACTCGTACAGCTTGATCAGCTTGGGCGCCGATGGCAGCCACTCTTCACCACGCAGCACATGGGTGATGCCCATCAGGTGGTCGTCGACCACGTTGGCCAGGAAGTACGTCGGCAGGCCGTCGTTCTTCATCAGCACCTGCATGTCCATGCGATCCCATGGAATCTCGACATCGCCACGCAGCATGTCCGGGACCACGCAGATGCCTTCGCTCGGCACCTTCATGCGAATCACGTGGGGCTCGCCAGCGGCCAGACGCCGCTGCACCTCCTCGTCGCTCAGCAGCAGCGCGCGGCCGTCATAGCGCGGGGTTTCGCCGCGAGCCATCTGCTCGGCACGCATCTGCTCCAGCTCTTCGGCGGTGCAGAAGCAGTAGAAGGCATGGCCTGCATCGACCAGCTCCTTGGCATATCTGGCGTAGATCTCGCCGCGCTCGCTCTGCCGGTACGGGCCATGCGGGCCGCCGACGTCCGGGCCTTCGTTCCATTCGATGCCGAGCCAGCGCAGTGCGTCGAAGATCTGCTGCTCCGACTCACGGGTTGAGCGCAACTGGTCGGTGTCTTCGATACGCAGGATGAACTCACCGCCATGCTGCTTGGCGAAGCAGTAGTTGAACAGGGCGATGTAGGCGGTGCCGACATGGGGGTCGCCGGTGGGCGATGGCGCAATACGCGTGCGAACGGTGGTCATTGAGAGTCTCGAACGAAGAGAAACAAAGGCGCGATGTTAGCAGGGAGCGGGCATCGGGCTCCAGCAATGGCGCTATCGTCACTTGTGACCTTGCCGCCGACCGCTGTTAAATTTGCTTACACTTTTGCAACGAATGCCCCCATGCCTAGCCCACTCAAACGTCGCTTGCTGATCTTCATCACCCTGGTGCTGCTGGTCGGCCTCGCCTTCCTGGCCCACTGGTACTTCAAGGGACGCTTCTACGAAAGCACCGACAACGCCTATGTGCAGGGCGAGATCACGCGTATCTCCAGCCAGCTGGGGGCGCGTATCGACGAGGTGCGCGTCGAGGACAACCAGCACGTGAGCAAAGGCGACGTGCTGGTGCGCCTGGAGGCCGCCGACTTCGAGCTGGCCGTCGAACGTGCCCGCGCCGCCCTGGCCAGCCGGGAAGCCGAACTCGCCCAGGCGCGCAGCCGCCTGACCCAGCAAGGCAGCCTGATCGCGGCGGGCCAGGCCCAGGTTGCCGCCAACCAGGCCACTCTCGACCGCTCGCAACTGGACCTGAACCGCGCCCAGGCCCTGCGCAAACCTGGGTTCGTCTCCGAAGAGCGAGTGACAACCCTGTCGGCCGAAAGCCATGTTGCCCGCTCCCAGGTGGACAAGGCCCAGGCCGACCTCAAGGGCCAGCGCCAGCAGGTCGACGCCCTGGCCGCCGAACTCAAGCGCCTCGACGCGCAGATCGCCAACGCCCGCGCCGACCTGGCCCAGGCCGAGCTGAACCTGACCCGCTGCGAGATCCACGCGCCGATCAGCGGCACCATCGGCCAGCGCAACGCACGCAACGGCCAGGTGGTGCAGGCCGGTGCCTACCTGCTGTCGATCGTCCCCGACGAGGACATCTGGGTACAGGCCAACTTCAAGGAAACCCAGATCGGCAGGATGCACCCCGGCCAACGCGCCGAGCTGGTGTTCGACAGCTACCCCGATACACCGGTCGAAGGCCGTGTCGACAGCCTGTTCGCCGCCTCCGGCGCGCAGTTCAGCCTGCTGCCGCCGGACAACGCCACCGGCAACTTCACCAAGGTCGTACAGCGTCTCCCGGTCAAGCTGACCTTCGCCGCGGACAACCCGCTGCACGGCCGCATCCGCCCAGGCATGTCGGTTACCGTTACCGTGGACCTGCGTGGCGAAGACGACGACCAGCATGGCCGGTGACGCGCTGCTGCGCCCCACCGCCGAGCCGACCCGACGCGACTGGATCGCGGTGATGAGCGTGATGCTCGGCGCCTTCATGGCGGTGCTGGACATCCAGATCACCAACTCCTCGCTCAAGGACATCCAGGGCGCGCTGTCGGCGACCCTGGAGGAAGGCTCGTGGATCTCCACCTCCTACCTGGTGGCCGAGATCATCATGATCCCGCTGACCGCCTGGCTGGTGCAGCTGCTCTCGGCCCGACGCTTGGCGGTGTGGGTGTCGCTGGGCTTTCTGCTGTCGTCGCTGTTGTGCTCGATGGCCTGGAACCTCGAGAGCATGATCGTGTTCCGCGCCCTCCAGGGTTTCACCGGCGGCGCGCTGATCCCGCTGGCCTTCACCCTGACGCTCATCAAGCTACCCGAGCATCACCGCGCCAAGGGCATGGCCATGTTCGCCATGACCGCCACCTTTGCACCGTCCATCGGCCCGGCCCTGGGCGGCTGGCTGACCGAGAACTGGGGCTGGGAATACATCTTCTACATCAACATCCCGCCGGGGCTGCTGATGATCGCCGGGCTGCTCTACGGGCTGGAGAAGAAGGAAGCCCACTGGGAACTGCTCAAGAGCACCGACTACGCCGGCATCGTCACCCTCGGCCTGGGCCTGGGTTGCCTGCAGGTGTTTCTTGAGGAAGGCCATCGCAAGGACTGGCTGGAGTCGGGCCTGATCGTCAGCCTGGGCACCGTCGCCCTGCTCGCCCTGATCCTGTTCGTAATCCTGCAGTTCTCCCGGCCGCACCCGTTGATCAACCTGCGCATCCTCGGCAACCGCAACTTCGGCCTGTCGAGCATCGCCAGCCTGGGCATGGGTGTCGGCCTGTATGGCTCGATCTACCTGCTGCCGCTCTACCTGGCGCAGGTGCAGGGCTATAACGCCCTGCAGATCGGCAAGGTGATCATGTGGATGGGCGTACCGCAGCTGTTCCTGATCCCGCTGGTACCGCAACTGATGAAGGTGATCCCGCCGAAGGTGCTGTGCGCCCTGGGCTTCTGCCTGTTCGGCGCGGCCAGTTTCGGCTCCGGCGTGCTCAACCCGGATTTTGCCGGCCCGCAGTTCAACCAGATCCAGGTGATCCGCGCCCTCGGCCAGCCGATGATCATGGTGACCATCTCGCTGATCGCCACCGCCTACATCCAGCCGCAGGACGCAGGGTCGGCTTCGAGCCTGTTCAATATCCTGCGCAACCTGGGAGGCGCCATCGGCATCGCCCTGCTGGCGACGCTACTGGATGCGCGGACCAAGGTGTACTTCGACTATTTGCGCGAGGCGGTGGTGCCGAACAATCCGCAGGTCGCCGAACGCCTGGCGCAACTGGCCGAACGCCTGGGCAGCGACAATGCGGCACTGGGCAAACTGTCCGAGATCACCCACCAGCAGGCCTTGATCATGGCCTACAACGATGCCTTCCACTTTGTCGGCGTCGGCCTGGTGGTGAGCATGCTGGCGGTGCTGTTGACGCGCAAGCTGCCACAGGGGTTGAAGGCAGGGGAAGCACATTGAGGGGGCGCTACCCGCCCCATCGCCGGCAAGCCGGCTCCCACACCGACCGCGTCGATTTCAAGGTATTTACCCAAACTTGCGCAAACCCTGTGGGAGCCGGCTTGCCGGCGAATGGGCTGCGAAGCGGCCCCTGTCTCCCACAGAGATAACACCCTGATCCATCAACTGGCCAGCAAGCGTTCGCGCAACTGTCCGATCTCGTCGCGCAATTGCGCCGCCGCTTCGAACTCCAGGTCGCGGGCGAACTGGAACATCTTCTCTTCCAGTTGCTTGATGCGCTTGGTGATCTGCGCCGGGGTCTGCAGCTCGACCTCGTAGCGCCCGGCCTCCTCCGCCGCCTTGGCCATGCCCTTGCGCTTCTTGCTGCGGGCTCCAGGCACGGTGGCGCCTTCGAGGATGTCGGTGATGTCCTTGACCACGCCCTTGGGCACGATGCCGTTGGCCTGGTTGAAGGCGACCTGCTTCTCGCGGCGCCGCTCGGTCTCGTCGATGGCGCGCTGCATGGAACCGGTGATGTTGTCGGCGTAGAGAATCGCCCTGCCGTTGAGGTTACGCGCGGCTCGGCCGATGGTCTGGATCAGCGAACGCTCCGAGCGCAGGAAGCCTTCCTTGTCGGCGTCGAGGATCGCCACCAGCGACACCTCGGGCATGTCCAGGCCCTCGCGCAGCAGGTTGATCCCCACCAGCACGTCGAAGGTACCCAGGCGCAGGTCGCGGATGATCTCCACGCGCTCGACGGTGTCGATGTCCGAGTGCAGGTAGCGCACCCGCACATCGTGGTCGGCCAGGTAGTCGGTGAGGTCCTCGGCCATGCGCTTGGTCAGCGTGGTGGCCAGCACCCGCTCGCCCAGGGCGACGCGCTTGCCGATCTCCGACAGCAGGTCGTCGACCTGGGTCAGCGCCGGGCGCACCTCGACCTGCGGATCGACCAGGCCGGTCGGCCGCACCACCTGCTCCACCACCCGCCCGGCGTGCTCGGCCTCGTAGGGGCCGGGGGTAGCCGAGACGAAGATGGTCTGCGGGCTGACCGCCTCCCATTCATCGAAACGCATGGGCCGGTTGTCCAGTGCCGACGGCAGGCGGAAGCCGTACTCCACCAGGGTTTCCTTGCGCGAACGGTCGCCCTTGTACATGGCGCCGACCTGCGGAACGCTGACGTGGGATTCGTCGATTACCAGCAGCGCGTCATCCGGCAGGTAGTCGTAGAGCGTGGGCGGCGGCGCGCCGGCCGGGCGGCCGGAGAGGTAGCGCGAGTAGTTCTCGATGCCGTTGCAGTAGCCCAGTTCGAGGATCATCTCCAGGTCGAAACGGGTGCGCTGCTCCAGGCGCTGCGCCTCGACCAGCTTGTTGCTCGCGTGCAGGTACTCGAGGCGCTGCTTGAGCTCTTCCTTGATGCCGTCCACTGCCTCGACCAGGGTTTCCCGCGGGGTCACGTAGTGGCTCTTGGGGTAGAAGGTGAAACGCGGCAGCTTGCGGATGACCTCGCCGGTGAGCGGGTCGAAGGCGGCGATGTTCTCCACTTCGTCGTCGAACAGCTCGATGCGGATGGCCTCGAGGTCCGATTCGGCCGGGAAGATATCGATCACGTCGCCGCGCACGCGGAAGGTGGCGCGGGCAAAATCCATCTCGTTGCGGGTGTATTGCAGGTCGGCCAGGCGGCGCAACAGGGCGCGCTGGTCGAGCTTGTCGCCACGGTCGACGTGCAGGACCATCTTCAGGTACGTCTCGGGGCTGCCCAGGCCGTAGATGCACGACACGGTGGTGACGATGATCGCGTCGCGCCGCTCCAGCAGCGCCTTGGTCGCCGACAGGCGCATCTGTTCGATATGGTCGTTGATCGAGGCGTCCTTCTCGATGAAGGTGTCCGACGACGGCACATAGGCTTCCGGCTGGTAGTAGTCGTAATAGGAGACGAAGTATTCGACGGCGTTGTTCGGGAAGAATGCCTTGAACTCGCCGTAGAGCTGGGCGGCCAGGGTCTTGTTCGGCGCCAGCACCATGGTTGGGCGCTGCACCTGCTGGATGACGTTGGCGATACTGAAGGTCTTGCCCGAGCCGGTCACCCCGAGCAGGGTCTGGTGCGAAAGGCCGGCGTCGATGCCCTCGACCATCTGGCGGATGGCCTCGGGCTGATCGCCGGCCGGCTGGAAGCGGGTGACGAGCTGGAACTCGGACATGACGGACCTCATGGATGTCGCGGCAACTGTAAATTTAGCCAGTAGTCTATACCCAAATGCGCCCCCGGGGCGCCAGATTCAAGCGCGACCCTCGCCCCTTCAAGGCAATGGACCGGGCAATTCGACCAATGGTCGAAAAATATTTGCGCAAACAGCCGGAAAAGCTGCGCCAGACTGTCGCAGTGACCGGTGGGTATCACTATACTGACTCCCCGTTTGCGCACCGCTTCAGTGCCTTCGGCTGGAGCGTGGCGACCCTATCACTCTCCTATCAGAGCCAAGGTAACAATGAGCCTGTTTTCCGCTGTCGAGCTGGCACCCCGCGACCCTATCCTGGGCCTCAACGAAGCATTCAACGCCGATCCACGCACCGACAAGGTGAACCTGGGCGTGGGCGTCTACTGCAATGAGGAAGGCCGCATCCCGCTGCTGCGCGCGGTGATCGCAGCCGAGACCGCCCGTGCCGCCCAGCACGCCTCCCGCGGCTATCTGCCGATCGACGGCATCGCCCAGTACGACCAGGCCGTGCAGAAGCTGATCTTCGGCGCCAAATCGCCGTTGCTGGCCGCAGGCCGCGTGGTCACCGTGCAGGCTGTCGGCGGTACCGGCGCGCTGAAGATCGGCGCCGATTTCCTCAAGCGCCTGCAGCCGGGTGCCGTGGTCGCCATCAGCGACCCGAGCTGGGAAAACCACCGCGCCCTGTTCGAGAGCGCCGGCTTCCCGGTACAGACCTACCGCTACTACGATGCCGCCAGCCAGGACGTCAACCGCGCCGGCATGCTCGAAGACCTGAACAGCCTGCCATCGGGCTCGGTCATCGTGCTGCACGCCTGCTGCCACAACCCGACCGGCGTCGACCTGTCGCTGGACGACTGGAAGAACGTGCTGGAAGTGGTCAAGGCCAAAGGCCACATCCCGTTCCTCGACATGGCCTACCAAGGCTTCGGTGCCGGCATCGACGAAGACGCCTTCGCCGTGCGCCTGTTCGCCGAATCGGGCCTGGAGTTCTTCGTCTCCAGCTCGTTCTCCAAGTCGTTCTCGCTGTACGGCGAGCGTGTTGGTGCACTGTCGATCGTCACCGCCTCGAAGGACGAGAGCACCCGCGTGCTGTCGCAGGTCAAGCGGGTTATCCGCACCACCTACTCCAACCCGCCGACCCACGGCGCCAGCATCGTCGCCGCGGTGCTCAACAGCCCCGAGTTGCGCCAGATGTGGGAGACCGAGCTGGCCGAGATGCGCGAGCGTATCCACGGCATGCGCAAGCAGATGGTCGAGCTGCTGGCCGAGTACGGCGCCAAGCGTGACTTCAGCTTTGTCGGCCGCCAGTGCGGCATGTTCTCCTACTCGGGCCTGACCGTTGAACAAGTGGCACGCCTGAAGAACGAGTTCGGCATCTACGCGCTGGACACTGGCCGCATCGCGGTCGCCGCGCTGAACCAGAGCAACATCCACGTGGTTACCAAGGCCATCGTAGAAGTGCTGTAACTGCTTGATTGTCTTGGGGAAGCTTGACTTCCCCGAGACACGCAGTAAGATACGCGCAGATTCCGCGATAGCTCAGTCGGTAGAGCAAATGACTGTTAATCATTGGGTCCCTGGTTCGAGTCCAGGTCGCGGAGCCAAACACTGAAAACCTCCAGATGCGCAAGCACTGGAGGTTTTTTATTGCCTGCGATTCAGCGCTTGGGCAACGGCTCGGTCACCAGCTTGCCCTCCTCCACCAGGCTCCATACCAGAAGCTTGGCTGGCGCGCTTTTACTGGCATTGCGTGAGACGCTGTGCACCGTCCCCGGGGCCTCGTACCAGAATTCGCCGGCCTTGTAGGTCTTCTCCGGTTCGTCATTGAGCTTGGATGTCACCGCCCCTTCCAGCACATAGGCCATGACCGCACCCGGATGCCAGTGGCCGGGCGATGCCTCGCCAGGGGCATAGCTCACCGTGAGCATCACGGCTTTGTTGCCGGGGGCATTGGTGGGGAGCTGCTCCTGGAGGATGCTGACCTGATCGGGCTTTTCGCCATGGGCCCAGGCCAGGGACAGTGGGGCGAGCAGGCCGAGCGTCAGCAGGGCCGCGGGGAAATGGACAGATCGCATGGGGTTTCTCCTGTAGGGATCTGCCTGCAGGTTAAGCCCGGACTCACCAAGGGCAAACGGCCAATTCGCGGAAAAAGCGGGAGGCCGATTGGCCGCCCGCCAGCGGCACTCAAATAAAAATCACACCCCGCAGATACAGCGCCCCTCGCCCACTGATGATCACTCGCCCATTGCCCGGCACATCACACTGCAACTGCCCCTTGCGCGCCCCACCCTGTTCGCAGCGCAAGCTGTTTTTGCCCAGCCGCTCAGCCCAATAAGGCGCCAGCGAAGTGTGGGCCGACCCGGTCACCGGGTCCTCATTGACCCCCACCCTGGGCCCGAACCACCGCGTGACGAAATCGAACCCCCGCCCCGCCGCCGTCACTGCAATCCCCCGCACATCGAATGACGACAACGCCACGAAATCCGGCTTGAGCCCTTCGATCAGCGAAGCATCGTCGATCACCACCACATAATCGTCCGTCCGGTACAACGCCCGGGCCTCGCTCAACCCCAACGCCTCGAGCAACCCCGGCGCAATCTCGACGGCAACCGGCTGCTTGGCCGGGAAATCCATCGCCAGCAGACCATCGGCATTGCGGCTCACCCGCAACTCCCCGCTGCGGGTATTGAAGCGCAGCACCTCGGCCTGCTCCCCCAGTTGCTCGAACAGCACCCAGGCCGCGGCCAATGTCGCATGCCCGCACAGGTCGACTTCCACCGCCGGGGTGAACCAACGCAGGTCGAACGCTTCGCCATTTCGCACGAAGTAAGCCGTTTCGGACAGGTTGTTCTCTTCGGCGATGCGCTGCAGAACGTCGTCGGCCAGCCACTGCTGCAGGGGAATCACTGCCGCAGGGTTGCCGCCGAAAGGCGTGGACGAAAAGGCATCGACCTGGAAGATCTCTAGTTGCATGTAAAGGCTCCTCAAACCCGGCGCAGGGCCGGGCGGACTCGAAAAGGATTCAACCGCGAACCGGGGTCAGCACCGGCTCGCCGGCAAAGAACGCCTGCAGGTTGCGCAGCACCAGGGTCACGGTGTCGCGCGCCGCTTCCGGCGACTGCCCGGCCACATGCGGGGTCAGCACCGTGTTGCCCAGCGCCTTCAGCGCAGCGGGCACTGCCGGTTCATCATCGAACACATCCAGCGCGGCCCCCGCGATCACGCCCTGCTCCAACGCCGCGACCAGCGCCGGGGTGTCCACGACGCTGGCGCGGGCGATATTCACCAGGTAGCCCTCGGCGCCCAAGGCCGCCAGCACCGGGGCATCGACCAGATGCCGGGTAGCAGCGCCGCCGGGCGTGGCGACCACCAGGATGTCCACGGCTTCGGCCAGGTGCAACGGGCTGTCGTACCAGGTGTACGTTTGGTCACGGCGGGGTGTGCGGCTGTGGTAGCTGACATTCATGTCGAAGCCTTGGCTAGCACGGCGGGCGATGGCCTGGCCGACTGCGCCCAGGCCGATGATGCCCAGGCGCTTGCCACTGACCGAGGGGCTGATCACCCGGTTCCATTCGCCGCGCCGGGTACTGGCATCGGCACGCGGGATATCGCGCAACAGCGCCAGTAGCAGCGCCATGGCGTGGTCGGCGACAGGACCGGCGTTTGCCCCAGCGCCATTGGTAACGGTAATACCGCGCGCTGCGGCAGCCTCGAGATCGACCTGCTCGTAGCCGGCGCCGATCACGCAGATGATCTGGAGTTGGGTCAACGTGGCAATTTCGTCGGCCGTGAGGCCCAGCGGACCGCGGGTGAGCACGGCGTCGATCTCACCGGCATGGCGGGCGATCGCCTCGGCGCGCATCTGCGGCGACGGTGCGCGAATCAGGCGGTAGTCGGCCTGTTCCAATAGCGGCAGGTAGTCATCGACGGTTTCCACCAGCACCAGGACTGTCTTGCTCATGCCACCCTCCGGTTGTATGCGAAGGGGGATTATGCCAGCCCACGAGACAATCGCTACTGCGCGAACGCCCTGCCCAGGCCGCCCGGCACGCCACTGCTGTCGGTTTCCTGCCAAGGCCCGCTAGGACTGAGCGACCAGCTCCAGCCATTGTTCCAGCGATAATAGGTGCGCTGACGGTAGAAGGTGTTGGGTTGCTTCTCCAGCACATAGACCCCCAGCTTCGGGTCCCAATGGCTGGCGCCACCGGGCGGCGGCGCGAAGCTGGCAGAAGTGCGTGGCATGGGCTTGGGAATAGCCGCCGGCTTGCTCGGCTGGGTACCCGGCTGGCCACCTGGCAGTGGCTTGACCACCGGCCCCTGGTGCGGTGGCGGCGTGGTCTCGATCGGCGGCAGCGGTTCACGCTCCCCCGGCTGGTGCACCGTACACGCGGAAAGACCCAGGGCCAGGGTGATCAGGGTCAGGCGGACGGTGCTGTTCATGACGGTTGCTCTCTTACGGATCGGGGCTGTCGATGGTCAGGTGCTGGGTGGCCTGGGTGGTAGTGGCCAGTGGCGCACTCTGGCCCTTCCACTCGCCGCGGGTCGGCACGCCTGCGCGCGAGACTCGGGCAACCAGTTGGACTTCGGTGAAGTCCGACAGTTTCATCTGCGGCATCATCGCGTCGGCATCCGACAGCTCCACTTCGATCGGCAACTGCGCCACCGTCACCCGCTTGGCCGCCAGCGGCATGGGCGGGCCATTGCTGGCGCGGGCGAAGATGAACACGGTGTCATCCGGGCGTACCTTGTCCTTGAGCGCCGCGCCCAGCTCGACCCGCACTTTCAGGCGCGCAGCGTCGGCGACCTTGCCGCCGCCGGCCTTGAGCCTGTCGGCGGCACGATCGATGCCACCCTGCAGCGCGGCACGAGAGGCATCGCCCTCCGGCAATTGCGCCAACAGGCGCTGCCAGTAGTCGATGGCTTCCTGGAAGCGTTCGCCCTCGAATGCCGCGATGCCACGCAGGCCAAGGCTGGTAACTTCCCGCGGGTCGGCTTGCAGCGCTTCATCAGTGAGCGCCTGCAGGTGCGCCGACCACTGTTTGTCAGCGGCGAAGTACAGCGCCTGGGCCCATTGCCCGAGCAGCTCGGGTTGGCGCCCGGCAAGGGCCACCGCACGCTCGAAGGCCTTGGCCGCATCGGCCGGCCGCTGCTCGGCCATGTACGCTCGGCCAAGGAAGTACAGACCCTCGGCCGAGTCCGGCTGGACCTGCACTGCGCGCTCCAGGCGCGTGGTCATTTCAGTCATCGACTGCGGCGCGCTGGCGAACTCCTGGGTCAGCTCGACCTTGTCGGCTGCGCCGAAGTGAAGGTAGAGCCCCAGGGCCATCACCGGCACCAGCACCGCCGCCAGCAGCGGGATGGCCTTGCCCAGGCGGCCCTGGCGAACGGCCTCGTCGCGTTCGGTGTCGGCCAGCAGCTCGCGGGCGGCTTCGTCACGTCCCGTGGCCAGCTGTCGATCATCGAGCACCCCGGCCGCCTGCTGGGCAGCCAGCTCGGCGACCCGCTCCTCGTAGAGCGCCACGTTGAGTGCGGTACGGTCTTGTTCGGCCTGCTGGCGGCGGTGGCCACGCAGGATCGGCAACAGCAGGAAAGCCAGGGCGGCGAGCAGCAGCAGGCCCGCGCTAAGCCAGAATTCAGTCATGGGTACGTTCTTTATCCAGCAGTTTGGCCAGACGCTCGCGTTCGTCGGCGGACAGTTCGGTGTTGCCGGCCACAGCCTGCCCGCGGCGACGGCGGACGATCACCGCCAACACCACGAAACCACTGGCCAGGAGGATACCCGGGCCGAACCACAGCAACCAGGTGCGCCCGCTGAGCGCCGGCTTGTAGCGCACGAAGTCGCCGTAGCGATCGACCATGAAATCGACGATCTGCTGGTTGTTCTTGCCTTCGCCCAGCATGCGGAAGATCTCGCGGCGCAGGTCGGCGGCGATCGGTGCGTTGGAGTCGGCGATGTCCTGGTTCTGGCACTTGGGGCAGCGCAGTTCCTTGGTCAGTTGCTGGTAGCGCTCGCGCTCGGCTTCGTCGCGGAACTGATAGGTGTCGATGGCGGCCTTGGCCACCCCGGCCAGGCTCAGGCCAAGCACGGCAGCCGTAAACCAGCGCTTCATGGCTTGGCCTCGTCGACCAGGCCCTGATACAGCGGCGCCAGCTGCTCGCGCCACACCGTGGCATCGACCACACCGACATGCTTGTAGCGGATGATGCCCTTGGCGTCGATCAGGAAGGTTTCCGGCGCGCCGTACACCCCCAGGTCCAGGCCCAGCGTGCCTTGCTGGTCGGCAATGTTCAGCTGGTAAGGGTTGTGGAACTCGGCCAGCCACTTCAGCGCGGCGGCATTGTCGTCCTTGTAGTTGACCCCGTGGATCACCACACCCTGCTCGGCCAGCTGGTTCAGGTACGGGTGCTCGACCTTGCATGACGGGCACCAGGTACCCCACACGTTGACCAGCGCCGGACGCCCGAGCAGGTCGGCATGGGTCAGGGTGCGGTCATCCTGCACCGTCGCCAGCGAGAACGCCGGGAATGGCTTGCCGATCATTGCCGAAGGCAGTTCGTCGGGCTTGAGGAACAACCCCTTGTAGAGAAAGACCGCCACCAGCAGGAACACCGCCAGTGGCACGACCATGATCCAACGCTTCATGCCGTTGCTCCAGACACGCCCAGGGCCTCACGCACCCGGGTCTTGACCTTGACGCGGTAGCGCCGGTCGAGGGCCGCCAGCAAGCCGCCCAGGCCGGTCAGCAGACCGCCCAGCCAGATCCAGCGGACATAAGGTTTGATATGCACCCGCACCGCCCAGGCGCCGTTTTCCAGCGGTTCGCCCAAGGCGACATACAGGTCTCGGGTGAAACCGGCATCGATGCCGGCCTCGGTCATCATCGACTGCTGCACGGTGTACAGGCGTTTTTCCGGGTGCAGCACGGACACTTCGCGGCCATCGCGCGAAACACGCACAGTGCCCTTGTCGGAGATGAAGTTCGGCCCTTCGAAGTGTTTGGCACCCTCGAACAGGAAGTGGTAACCGCCCAGCTCGACGGTCTCGCCCGGCGCCATGCGCAGGTCGCGCTCGGCACTGTTATTGCTCGACAACACCACGCCCAGGGCACAGACCACCAGCCCCAGGTGAGCCAGGTGCATGCCCCAGTAGCTGCGGTTGAGCCCAACAAGGCCTTTGACCAGGCCCTTGTGACGGGTCTTGTCGAGAATGTCGCGCACGCCGCTCAGGACTACCCAGGCGGCCAGGGCGAACACGCTGAGGGCTGGCCAGTCGAAATCATCGACGATCAGCCCGGCGACCGGCGCCAGCACCGCGCTGCCAACCAGCACCGGGGTCAACATGCCGGCCAGCCACTTGCCGGGGGTATCCTTCCAGCGCACCACCACACCGATACCCAGCACCACCATCAGCAGCGCCATCAGCGGCAGGAACAAGGCGTCGAAGTACGGCGGGCCGACCGACAGCTTGGCCCCGGTCAGGGCATCGAGCACCAGCGGGTACAGCGTGCCGAGCAGGATCATCGACGCCGCCACCACCAGCACCAGGTTGTTGGCCAGCAGCAAGGTTTCACGGGACCACAGCGCAAAACCCACCTGGCTCTTGACTACCGGGGCGCGCAGGGCGAACAGGGTCAGCGAGCCGCCGACCACGAACAACAGGAAGAACAGGATGAAGATGCCGCGCGAAGGGTCGGCCGCGAACGCATGCACCGAGGTCAATACACCGGAGCGCACCAGGAATGTACCCAGCAGACTCAGGGAGAACGCGGCGATGGCCAGCAGCACGGTCCAGCTCTTGAACACCCCGCGCTTCTCGGTGACCGCCAGCGAGTGGATCAGCGCCGTGCCCACCAGCCAAGGCATGAACGAGGCGTTTTCCACCGGGTCCCAGAACCACCAGCCGCCCCAGCCCAGTTCGTAGTAGGCCCACCACGAGCCGAGGGTGATGCCGACGCCCAGGAAAGCCCAGGCGACGATAGTCCAGGGCCGCGACCAGCGCGCCCAGGCCGCGTCCAGGCGCCCGCCGAGCAAGGCGGCGATGGCGAAGGCGAAGGCCACCGAAAAGCCCACATAACCCATGTACAGCATCGGTGGGTGGACGATCAGGCCGAAGTCCTGCAGCAGCGGGTTGAGGTCGCGACCGTCGCCCGGTACCTGCGGCAGCAGGCGCTGGAACGGATTGGAAGTGATGATCAGGAAACTCAGGAAGCCCACGCTGATCATGCCCATGACCGCCAGCACCCGGGCCAGCATCACCTGGGGCAGCTGGCGCGAGAAGATCGACACGGCGAAGGTCCAGCCGCCGAGGATCAGCGCCCACAGCAGCAGCGAGCCTTCGTGCGCGCCCCACACGGCACTGAACTTGTAGTACCAGGGCAAGGCGCTGTTGGAGTTGCTGGCCACATAGGCGACCGAGAAGTTGTCGGTCATGAAGGCATGGGTAAGGCAGGCGAAGGCGAAAGCCAGGAAGGCGAACTGCCCCCAGGCCGCCGGCCGTGCCAGGCCCATCCACAGACTGTCGCCGCGCCAGGCGCCGAGCAGCGGCACGCTGGCCTGCACGGCGGCGAAGCAGATGGCCAGGATCATCGCCAGCTGGCCCAGTTCGGGGATCACCAGGGCTGCGTTCATGGCTTGGCCCCCGCATCACTGGCGGCCTGGCCGCTTTCTTTCAGGGCCTTGGTGACTTCCGGCGGCATGTACTTCTCATCGTGCTTGGCCAAAACCTCATCGGCCACCACCACGCCATCGGCATTGAGCTTGCCAAGGGCGACGATGCCCTGCCCTTCGCGGAACAGGTCAGGGAGGATGCCGCGGTAGGTGATCGGTACCGACTTGCTGTAGTCGGTGACCACGAAACGTACGTCGAGCGAATCGGCCGAGCGCTGCACCGAGCCCTTCTCGACCATGCCGCCGGCGCGGATACGGGTGTCCAGGGGCGCCTCGCCGTTGGCGATCTGCGTCGGGGTGTAGAACAGGTTGATGTTCTGCTGCAGCGCACTCAGGGCGAAGCCCACGGCGACGCCGACACCGGCCAGCAGGCCGAGGATGATGAACAGGCGTTTCTTGCGCTGCGGATTCACGGTTTGTTCTCCCGGCGCAGACGACGCGCCTCTTCTTGCAGGTAGCGGCGGCGGGCCAGCAGAGGCGCGGCGACATTCAGCGCCAGCACCGCCAGGCAGATCCCGTAGGCCGACCAGACGTACAGGCCATGGTGGCCCATGGCAAGGAATTCACTGAAGGAGGCAAAGCTCATCGTGCCGCCTCCCGGCCAAGCTGGCTCAATACCTCATCCTTGACCCAACTGGCCCGCGCTTCGCGCTTGAGCACTTCCAGACGCATGCGCAGCAACAGCACGGCGCCGAAGAAGCAATAGAAGCCCAACGCGGTGATCAGCAGCGGCGCCCACATTTCCACCGGCATTGCCGGCTTTTCAGTGAGGGTGAAGGTGGCGCCCTGGTGCAGGGTGTTCCACCACTCCACCGAATACTTGATGATCGGGATGTTGATCACGCCGACGATCGCCAATACCGCACAGGCCTTGGCCGCGCTGTCGCGGTTGCTGATGGCCTGGCCCAGGGCAATGATGCCGAAGTACAGGAACAGCAGGATAAGCATGGACGTCAGGCGCGCGTCCCAGACCCACCAACTGCCCCAGGTGGGCTTGCCCCAGATCGCCCCGGTGACCAGCGCCACCGCGGTCATCCAGGCGCCGATGGGCGCCGCGCACTGCAGCGCGACGTCGGCCAGTTTCATCTTCCACACCAGCCCCACCACGCCCGCCACCGCAAGCATCACGTAGCACGACTGGGCAAGCATGGCCGTCGGCACGTGGATATAGATGATGCGGAAACTGTTGCCCTGCTGGTAGTCCTGGGGGGCGAAGGCCAGGCCCCAGGTGATGCCGACCAGCATTAGCACGATGGCGCAAACGGTCAGCCATGGCAGCATGCGGCCGCTGATGGCATAGAACCATTTGGGGGAACCCAGCTTGTGGAACCACGTCCAGCTTATTTTCATCAGGGTACATCCAGGGTGTTGGCCGGGCTGCAATGCCCGGCACTCGTTATTCGCCGACGCTGATCTTCAGGCCGGCCGCGATCGCAAAGGGTGCCAGTGTCACCGCCAGTGCCGTCAGGCTGGCGAGCCAGAGCAGATGACCGGTGGCGGGCATATTCTGCAACGCCGCCTGCAACGCACCACTGCCCAGGATCAATACAGGGATATACAACGGCAGAATCAGCAACGCCAGCAGCAGGCCGCCGCGCTTGAGACCGACCGTCAGCGCCGCCCCCACCGCGCCCAGCAGGCTCAGCACCGGGGTGCCCAGCAGCAAGGAGGCGAGCAGCACCGGCAGGCAACTGGGCGGCAGGCCCAGCATCAGCGCCAGCAATGGTGCCAACAATACCAGCGCCAACCCGGAAAAGATCCAGTGCGCCAGCACCTTGGCCAGCACCAGCATGGCCAGCGGATGCGGCGAAAGCACCCACTGCTCGAGCGAGCCGTCCTCGAAATCACTGCGAAACAACCCGTCCAGCGACAACAATACCGCCAGCAAGGCCGCGACCCAGACCAGCCCCGGCGACAAGGTTTGCAACAATTGTGTCTCGGGCCCTACCGCCAGCGGGAACAGGGCGACAACGATGGCGAAGAACACCAGCGGGTTGGCCAGCTCCGCCGGGCGGCGGAACAATAGCCGCGCCTCACGGCGCAACAGCAGAAGGAATACGCTCATGCCGCCCATTGCCCCAGGTTCAGCTCGCGATAACCGGATGGCTTGCGTTCGAGCGTGTGGTGGGTGGTCAGCACCACGGTACCACCCTGCTCGCAGTGTGCTGCAAGGTGCGCTTCCAGTTGCGCCACGCCCTGCTTGTCGAGGGCAGTGAACGGTTCGTCGAGGATCCACAGCGGCGGGCTGTCCAGGTACAGCCGGGCCAGGGCCACACGGCGCTGCTGGCCGGCAGACAAGGTATGACAGGGAACGTCCTCGAAACCGCGCAGGCCGACGGCCTCCAGCGCCTTCCAGATCGCCTCGCGGTTGGCCGGACGGTGCAACGCGCAGAGCCAGGCAAGGTTCTCTTCGGCGCTGAGCAGGTCCTTGATCCCGGCGGCATGGCCGATCCACAGCAGGATGCTGGCCAGGGCATGGCGTTGTTCGGCCAACGGCTGGCCCCCCAGCAGGATCTGCCCGGCGGTGGGTTGCATGAGCCCGGCCAGGAGGCGCAACAGGCTAGTCTTGCCGCTGCCATTGGGGCCGGCTACCTGCAGCATGTCGCCAGGGTGCAGTTCGAAGTGCAGGTGCTCGAACAGCAGCCGCCAGTCGCGCTCGCAGGCCAGGCCCGCGGCTTGGAGGTGAAGGGTCACGGTATCGCCTTATGCAGTCTGTGTCTCAAGTCGCATCAACCCTTGCCGTTATACTGGCAATGGCGAGCGAGCGGCATTATTGCACGCGTCACCGCGCTGCCAAGAGGGCTGGTTCGACAGGTTGTATACAATCATGACTGAAATCAATAGTCTCAGCACACAAACCGCGGTAAGCGCCCAAGCGACACGGGTTGCGATGACCGGCGAGATGCTGCGCCTGCTGCAGGCCCAACCCGGCCTGCTGCCGCCTGGAGAAACCGCCAAGGCCGAGGTCATCACCCTGCGCCAGGTCGGCCAGGAATTCCAGATGCTGCTGCGGCTTGCCCAGGCCAACGGCAACCAGACACAAGTACTGACCACTGCCAGCCAGCCCATGCCGCCCGGCAGCCAGATCCTGGTCAGCCAGCCCGAGGCCAACCGCCTGGCGGTAATGGTGCAACAGGCCACTGCCAGCAACATCGCCACCCTGACCCAGATCGACACCCGGCAGATGCCGGTCGGCACCTTGCTCCAGGCCAAGGTTCTGACCAGCCAGGCCTTGTCGCAGGGCCCTGGCCTGCCCGCGACCTTCCGTTCACTGGTGAGCCTGCTCAACAGCAGTCAGGCAGGCGCCACCCTGGCCATTGACAGCCCTCGACAACTCCCCGTGGGCAGCCTGCTGAGCGCGCTGGTGCAGGGGGAGCAGGCGCTGCGTTTCGTGCCCCTGAGTGGCCGACAGGACCAGTTGGCCGTTACCCAGCACCTGTCGACCCAGCAGGGTCTCCAGGCTTCGCTGCCGGGCGTGCTCGCCAGCCTGCAACGAATCGCCAGCAGTCCCGATGCGCCCCCCGAGTTGCGCGCCAGCGCCGAGCGCCTGCTCACCAACCTGCCGGATGCCCGACAGATGGGAGACGCCAAAGGCCTGGCGCAGGCGCTCAACAACAGCGGAACGTTCTTCGAGTCCAAGCTTCTCGGCGGGCAGGCGAGCAGTATCGCGCCCGATCTCAAGGCTCAACTGGTCAAGCTGGTGGCCCAGGCATTGCCCGGTACCCCCGGACACCCGCCGCTGGCCACCGCGACCATCGCCCAGGCCTTGCCAGGCCTGGCCCGCAGCGCCCTGGGCATGCTTGGCCAGGTCAGCCCGCGACCACTGCCCAGTGCATTCCCCCTGCCCTCACGCCTGCTGCAGAAGCTGGAAAGCGAAGGCGATCTGCAACAATTGCTGCGCCTGGCCGCCGCCGCCATCTCCCGATTGCAAAGCCACTCGCTGTCCAGCCTGCAACAGAGCGGCACGCTCGAGAACGGCAATCAGCAGACCACCTGGCAAACCGAAGTACCAGTACGTCATGGCCAGGAATTCGTGCCCCTGCAGGTCAAGCTACAGCGCGAGGAAACCCCGGAACAGCAAGCCGAGCGGGAACGAGAACAGTCTGAACCGCTGGAAGCCCTGTGGCGTGTCGAACTGGCCTTCGACCTCGCGCCACTGGGCCCATTGCAGGTACAGGCGCAACTGCTGCAGGGCCGGCTGTCGGGCCAGCTCTGGGCGCAACAGGAACACACCGCGCGCCTGATCGACAGCCAGCTTGGCGCCCTGCGTGAGCGCCTGCTGGCCCGCGGCCTGGATGTGGGCGACCTGGAATGCCACCCGGGTATTCCGCCTCAGGGGCCACGCACACGCCTCGAACAACGCTGGGTGGATGAGACCGCATGAAGCACAAGCAACCGCGCCAGGCCATCGCCCTGAGCTACGACGGCCAGCAGGCCCCGACCCTGAGCGCCAAGGGCGACGACGAATTGGCCGAAGCCATCCTCGCCCTGGCCCGCGAGCATGAAGTGCCGATCTACGAGAACGCCGAGCTGGTACGACTGCTGACGCGCCTGGAGCTGGGCGAACAGATCCCCGAGGCGCTGTACCTGACCATCGCCGAGATCATCGCCTTTGCCTGGCAGCTGCGTGGCAAGGTACCCCCTGGCTTCAGCGATGAGCCCAGCGCACCACGGGACGTGACTCCGGTAGCCGCGCTACTGCCACCGGGCGGTACTGATAATTAGCTACCGCCCCCTGCGGGCATAAGCCATTCAGCCTTGCCATTCCCATAAATGAGCAAGGTGAACAAAATGCCCACAAGCCGCATCAACGCCGCCGGCGTTCAGTACGTTGTCGACCACCTGAGCCATGTGCCGCGCCCGGATCTCGAAGCCAGCCGGGCAATTCAGCAATGGCTGGCACAACAGGGTCATGACCTGGCCGCTGAGCAGATCGACGTCGTCACCCTGCACTACCGCCCCGATGGACCGAATCGCTACCTTGCCGCGGTTACCCAACGCATGAGTTTGCCCCAGGCGGTACTGAGCAACTGGCAAGGTGAATCCAACAACAACCTGTTCGGCAGCCTGTTTAGCAACCCGTGGGCCGGCACCATGCCCGATCGTCCGCTACGCCTGGTGGAAACACTGCCAGCCCCCGCCTTCAATCACAACGGTGCCGCCTTCGAGGTGTTCAACGGTTTGTTCCGCCGTACCACGCCACAACGCTATGACACCTCGACTCACCTGCCGATAGCCGCAGAAGCGTTCCAAAGGTTCATAGAAGACCTGGACTTCCATACGCCCTTCAAGACCCAGCTAGACCGATACTGGAACGAACATCTGCAAGACCACAGACTTGCCTGCAAGCTCAATTTCATAGCGGCCTGTAACAAGCAGGTCGGCGAAGGCAGCCTCAGCGAGGCGGCCAGGAAGCTCATCTGGCAAGCCGCCGGGTTGCTACCCTGCAGCAGGCAGCTGCACAGGAGTACGCTGAACATCTACGGCTACGCCGCTACCGACCTGTTATATCTGAACGACCCTGCCAGCGACCTGACCGTACTCTACATGCCCGGTAACAGCTCGCCATTGCTGGAGTTCAACAGCAAGACGCTTATGAAGGACTGGGTTGGCCGCCAGTGCCAGGATCCGGCAAAGCGCCACGCCTTTAAACAGTACTTCCGACTGGCCGACCGCCCGCAAGGCGTCGACTTCAGCGGCCTGGAAACCGCCCTCGACGGCCTGGCCGACTACCCGGCCCGTCACCCATTGCCCCCCGAACACGGCTACTTCAATGATGACGGCACCTGGCCGCCACGGACCTATGTCGACTATCGGCCCGGCAAATACAACCCGAGGCTTGAAGGCGACCTTTTCCAGGCACTGGCCGAGCGTCAGTGCCAACGCAGTTACGACGATGCCGACTTTCTCATCACCCGCGACAGCCAAGTCAGCAAAGCCCGCTGGATCGGCTACCTGGCCACCACACTCAACCTGCTGGCACCGTTGTGTCTGGTGGTGCCGGGCCTTGCCCCGCTGCTGGCCCTGGGCGGCGTCGTACAGTTGGGCCTGGGGCTCGACCAGGCGATCAACGGTCGGACACTGCAAGAGAAGGAAGCGGGTGTCGGGAACATCACCTGGGGCCTGTTCAATGCCGTGCCATTGGCAATCGCTGGCGCCCGTGGAGCCAAGGCGCTGTTCGAGTTCAAAAGCGAGGGTTTCGTCCCGCCAACGCGGCTGAACGAGCAGATCGGCTACCCATTGAGCCCGAGTACCCCACCTCGCTTTCCGGAACCTGAGGGGGCGCGCTATTTCCATACACCCGAGTCGATCTCCCCCCTACCGGATGGCGACCAGGCCATCGCCGATTCCGTTGTTCGAGTGCCGCTCTACAACGGCGATCCCGACCAGCTCGGGGTGAGCATCGCAGGCTACAACTATCATGTCGTTTATGACATGGAGCGCGATGTGTTTATTCGTGAGGAGGACCTCAACGACATAGATCCAGTCGGTTACATAGCCCAGGCCGGAATAAAGGACCTGGTGCCGGCGCCCACCACCCGCCTGATCACCAACGCCATGCGCACCCGAAGCCTGCGTGCGCTAGGGGTCGATCTTCCATTGCCGGTGGAAGTGCCCGCGCAAGCCGCTGACAGCTACGCCATCCCCAAGACGGTCAATTGCCTCTGGGTAGGCGACAAGGTGATCAACCCTGAACTGCTCACCAACCTGGGCAAGAATGCCGCACGGCTCAAGGACAGTGACTATTCTCTGCGCCTGTTCCTTTCGCATGCCAACCCCGACGTCTATGCCGAAAACCAGTGGCTGCTCGCTGCGCAAGCACCAGGGCTGCAGGTTCTGCCGCTGGAAGAGCAAGCGTTCTTCAGAGTATTTCGCCAGAGCAAGTACTTCGCCCAATATGATGCAGCGCTGGATGGCAATGGCGGTATCGCCAGCAACTACGCCTCGGCATCCGACGTGTTGCGCTACCCTATGCTGCATCACGAGGGGGGCTTGTACATGGATGTGGACGACACCCTGCTGAGCCAAGGGGACCGTCCGCAGCTAATCAATGGGCAACCGGCGGATAGCCCCAACGAAGCCATCGACCAGGTTGAGTTGAGCACTACACCCGATGGCTTGCTGCTGGCGCCCCCCATGTCCAACGAGAAGATGGGAATGAACTGCCTGTACAACACCAGCCTGATCGGCAGCCATCCCGGCAACCCCATCCTGGAGGCTATTTCTGAAGAAATGCATGCTCGCTTCCAGACAAACCCGGACTTCTACGACAGCAAGCCCAGCCTGGCCGATGACCCGGCCAACTTCTATCGCTATGCCAACCGCCTCAGCCGCATGACCGGCCCAGCCTTGCTCAGCGATGTGGTCGACCGCCACTTGCCGGCGCTGCGCACCTTGCGCCAGATCATCAATCTGTACGCCATGCCGCGGACCAACGCCTACCAGTTCATCGACCTGCAACGTGGCAAGGAGGCCATACGCACGCTGCTGCCGCTGAACCGTTTCGCCCAGGTCGGCGGCAATCATTCCTGGAGCAAATAATCAGTCGTACAGTGCGGGGGACTACCGCAAACAGTTATTGAATGGCCCTGTATCGCGAGCAGGGTGCGCAACAATGATTGCCAGTCGTCGTGATTGGAAAGCCCAAAAAAACAGGGCGACTTTCATCGCCCCGTTCATCACTCGCCGCGGTGCAGCTTGCTCATCAACTGCGCCTCGGCCTGGGTCAACCCGCAGGTCTGGGTCAGCTCCTCGACGCTGGCACCCATCCCCACCAGCTTGGCGGCCTGGGCGAAGGTGACGCTGTTGGGGTCGCGCTGCTCGAGTTGCTGGAGCTTCTCGGGCAGCGGCGCCACCACCGCACGCAGTTCATGGATCGCCTCGCCCATGCGCACGGTGCCGTTCTGGTAATCGTCCAGGCGTTTGGCGAGGTCCTTGATGCGCTGGTCACGCAGCGCATCGCCCTGCGCCTGCTGGGCGGCCAGCTCGCGCTGGCGCTTGCTGTAGTTGAGGAAGAACCACAGGCTCAGTGCCCACAGCAGCGCCAGGAAGATGACAGCAACCTCGAAGATCAACTCAGATGTTCTCCAGCTCGGACCACTCTTCCTCGGTCATCATCTTGTCCAGCTCGACCAGGATCAGCAGCTCGCCA
Source organism: Pseudomonas sp. FW305-96 (assembly GCF_058783825.1). NCBI lineage: Bacteria > Pseudomonadati > Pseudomonadota > Gammaproteobacteria > Pseudomonadales > Pseudomonadaceae > Pseudomonas > Pseudomonas sp. FW305-96. The sequence continues at coordinate 14,020 of NZ_JBYSYW010000045.1, read as the reverse complement.
TTCTTGTTGCACACGCCCTGGATGAACTTGGCCGATTCTTCGTTGCCGACGTTCGGCGCAGTCTCGATCTCCGACTGGCGCAGGTACACCACTTCAGCGACGCTGTCGACGAGGATGCCGACCACCTGCTTGTCCGCCTCGATGATGACGATACGGGTGTTGTCGGTGACTTCGCTCGACATCAGGCCGAAGCGCTGGCGGGTGTCGATCACCGTCACCACGTTGCCGCGCAGGTTGATGATGCCCAGCACATAGCTGGGGGCACCCGGTACCGGGGCGATCTCGGTGTAGCGCAGGACTTCCTGCACTTGCATGACATTGATGCCGTAGGACTCGTTGTCCAGACGGAAGGTTACCCACTGCAGGATCGGATCTTCGGAACCTTGTGCAGACGACTTTTTCATTCCCCTAGCCCTCAAAATCCGCCATTGGCGGTGTGCTCTGTGTTGCCGCGGCAGTAGCGGCGTTGATTCAGTTGTGTTTGGTGTTCATCTGCTTGACCGCGCCACTGGCGATCAGCTCGGCCAGCTCGGCAACATCGAGCAGCGCGCACATGTGTTCGATTACCGTGCCGGCCAACCAGGGGCGCTGGCCGCGCTGGCTGCGCCACTTGATCTCGCTCGGGTCCAGGCGCAGCGAGCGGCTGACCTGGTGTACCGCCAGCCCCCATTCGTAGCCCTGGACCGAAATGACGTATTGCAGGCCCTGGCGAAAATCGTCCCGGTAGCGGTCGGGCATGACCCAGCGGGCGGTATCCAGTACCTTGAGGTTGCCCGCCTGGCAGGTAAGGATGCCGAGGAACCAGTCCGGCTGGCCGAACAGTGGCGTCAGCTCCTGGCCGGCCAGGGTATAGATCGACCCCAGGCACACCAGCGGTACCGCCAGGGTCAGCCCGGCGACATCGAACAGCAGGCATTCGAATGGCTCGGCGGCCCACTCCGGGCGCCCGTCGACCGTGGCCGGTGGTGTCGGCGCGGCAGGCGCCGCCGGCACGTGCAGTTCCACCAGTGGCGCCGCCGGCTCGATGGCCGGGGGCTCGGTCAATAGCGGAATGCTGGCCTCGGCCACCACCTCGCGCTCTACGACCGCCACCACCGGTTCCATGACAGGCGTGGCGGGCGGCAGCACGGTCGGCAGGACCTTGGCCTGCGGCTCGGCGAATGGGCGGGGCGCAGGCGCCGCTGGCGTGACCTGGCGCTGGGCATCGCGCGCCTGTTCCTCGCGGACCGCCGCTTCGAACTCATCGCCGGGAGCCTGCTCCACGGGCTGCGCGACAGGCGCATCCTGCGCGGGCGGCAACTCGAACGGCTCGGTGGCTTCCTGCAGCAATCCATCAAGGTAGGACTGCAAGGCCATCTGCGGCTTGCTGGTGATGTGCGGTGCCTGGTTCATCAGGCCACCTGCAGCGCGGAGCGATAAGTCAGCAGGTGCTTGAGCAGCGCCCGGTAGGCCACCACGCCACGGCTTTTGCCATCGAACTGCGAGGGCGTGACACCGTTGCGGCTGGCATCGCGCAGGCGCGTATCCACCGGGATGTAGCCCTGCCAGACTTGATCGCCATAGGTGTCGCGCAGCACTTTCAAGGTACCCAGCGAAGCTTGGGTGCGGCGGTCGAACAGAGTCGGCACGATCTGGTACGGCAACGCCTGCTTGCGCGAACGGTTGATCATGCCCAGCGTGCCGACCATGCGCTCCAGGCCCTTGACCGCGAGAAACTCGGTCTGCACCGGGATCACCAACTGCTGGCTGGCGGCCAGGGCGTTGACCATCAGCACGCCCAGCAAGGGGGGGCTGTCGATCAGGGCGAAGTCGAAATCCTGCCACAGCTGCGCCAGACTCTTGGCGATCACCAGGCCCAGGCCACTCTGGCCCGGCGACTGACGCTCGAGCACTGCCAACGCGGTGCTCGACGGCAGCAGCGAGATACGCTCGTCACTGGTGGGTAGCAGCAGCTGACCCGGCAGCCCGTCGGGCACCGTGCCTTTGTGCAGGAACAGGTCGTAGCAGCTGTGCTCCAGCGCATCCGGGTTGTGCCCAAAATAGCTGGTCATCGAGCCGTGCGGGTCAAGGTCGACCACGACCACGCGCTTGCCCGCCTCGGCCAGCAGGCCGGCCAGGGCGATGGTGGTGGTGGTCTTGCCGACGCCACCTTTTTGATTGGCTACTGCCCAGACTCTCATCGTGCGTTGCTTCCTCCCGGTATGGCCGCCTGCCCTGCCGGGAACGGTGTGAAGTTCAGTGACGGGGATTTGACGAAATCAGCCCCCGGTCCTCGGTGCTGGCGAGGCTGGTGCACTTTGTGTGCCAGCCCGGCGCATCGCCGCATCCGGGGTGGCATTGGCGCTGCCGCTGCCGGTCAGGCTGCGACGCACCTCGAGGTTGCGCGAAATCACCAAGACCACGCGGCGGTTGCGCGCACGGCCTTCGGCAGTGTCGTTGCCGGTCACCGGCTGGTACTCGCCGTACCCCACCGAGGCCATGCGGGCCGGGTTGATCCCCTCCATGGCCAGCAGGCGCACGATGCTTGCCGCCCGCGCCGACGAAAGCTCCCAGTTGGTCGGGTACTGCGCGGTGCGGATCGGCAGGTTGTCGGTGAACCCTTCCACATGCACTGGGTTGGCGAACGGCTTGAGGATCCTGGCCACCTTCTCGATGATCTCGAAGGCGACATCGCTGGGCATGGCGTCGGCACTGGCGAACAGCAACGAGGAATTGAGTTCGATCTCCACCCACAACTCGTTGCCGCGCACGGTCATCTGGTCGGACTTGATCAGGTCGCCAAAGGCATCACGCACATCGTCGGTAATGGTCTTGAGCGGGTCGGCGCTGGTCTGGGCCAGGCCCGCATCGGTCTGCTCGCTGTCCTTGATCAGCGGCTCGGCCGGCTTGACGCTCAGCGGACGCTCATCGCCGATCGGGATCGGCTTCATGCTGCGTTCGGGGTCGTTGAACACCCCGATCAGCGCCTGGGAAATCTGCTTGTACTTGCCTTCGTTGATCGACGAAATCGAGTACATGACCACGAAGAAGGCGAACAGCAGGGTAATGAAGTCGGCATACGAGACCAGCCAACGCTCGTGATTCTCATGCTCTTCGATCTTGCGACGACGGGCCATGGCTTACTCCATGAAGCCTTGCAGCTTCAGCTCGATCGAGCGTGGGTTCTCGCCTTCGGCGATCGACAGCAGGCCTTCGAGCAGCATCTCCCGGTAACGCGACTGGCGCAGGGTGATGGCCTTGAGCTTGTTGGCAACCGGCAGCAGGATCAGGTTGGCACTGGCCACGCCATAGATGGTGGCGACGAAGGCCACGGCAATGCCGTTGCCCAGCTGCGAAGGATCGGCCAGGTTGCCCATCACATGGATCAGGCCCATTACCGCACCGATGATGCCGATGGTTGGCGCGTAGCCGCCCATGCTCTCGAACACCTTGGCGGCCTGGATGTCACGGGACTCCTGGGTCAGAAAGTCGACTTCGAGGATGCTGCGAATGGCTTCCGGCTCGGCACCGTCGACCAGCAACTGCAGGCCTTTGCGCGCATAAGGGTCGGGCTCGGCGTCGGCCACGCCCTCCAGGCCCAGCAAGCCTTCCTTGCGCGCCGTCAGGCTCCAGTTCACCACCCGATCGATGCCTCCGGCCAGGTCGACCCGTGGCGGGAAGAAGATCCAGCGAATGATCTGCAGGGCACGCTTGAACGACGACAGCGGCGACTGCAGCAATGCCGCCGCCAGGGTACCGCCCAGCACGATCAGCGCCGCCGGGCCGTTGATCAGCGCACCGACGTGGCCACCCTCCATGAAGTTGCCGCCGACAATGGCGACAAACGCGAGGATCAGGCCGATCAGGCTCAACACATCCATCAGACGCACGCCTCGACCAGGTGCTTGCCGATCTCGTCCAGGCTGTAGACGGCGTCGGCAAGGTTGGCCTTGACGATGGCCATGGGCATGCCATAGATCACGCAGCTGGCTTCATCCTGCGCCCACACGGTGCTGCCACCCTGCTTGAGCAGGCGCGCGCCCTCGCGGCCATCGGCGCCCATGCCGGTAAGAACCACCGAGAGCACCTTGTCGCCGTAGGACTTGGCGGCGGAACCGAAGGTGATATCCACGCAAGGCTTGTAGTTCAGGCGCTCGTCGCCCGGCAGGATCTTCACCGTGCCACGGCCATCGACCATCATCTGCTTGCCACCCGGGGCCAGCAGGGCCAGGCCCGGGCGCAACACGTCACCGTCCTCGGCCTCCTTGACGCTGATCTTGCACAGTTTGTCCAAACGCTCGGCGAAGGCCTTGGTGAAGGCAGCCGGCATGTGCTGGATCAGCACGATCGGCGCCGGGAAACCGGCGGGCAGTTGGGTCAGCACCCGCTGCAGCGCCACCGGGCCGCCCGTGGAGGTGCCGATGGCAACCAGCTTGTACGGCTTGCGCTTGGGCGCCGGCGAATGCGTGGCAGCCGGCGCCGCGGCGCGGGCCGGGGCGGCAGTGCGCGCAGGCGCGGTGCCGGCAAAGCTGCTGGCCGGGGCCTGGCTGCTGGCCGGCGCCGCGGCCGGGGCCGGGCTGGAATAGGCGCTGAAACGGCGGTTGCTGCGCGAGATGGTGTGGACCTTCTCGCAGAGCATCTGCTTGACCTTCTCCGGATTGCGCGAGATGTCTTCGAAGTTCTTCGGCAGGTAGTCGACCGCACCGGCATCCAGGGCGTCGAGGGTGACGCGGGCGCCTTCATGGGTCAGCGAGGAGAACATCAATACCGGCGTCGGGCAGCGCTGCATGATGTGACGCACCGCGGTGATGCCGTCCATCATGGGCATTTCATAGTCCATGGTAATGACATCGGGCTTGAGCGCCAGCGCCTGGTCGATCGCTTCCTTGCCGTTGGTCGCCGTACCCACCACCTGGATCGTCGGGTCGGACGCGAGAATTTCCGAGACACGGCGGCGGAAGAAACCGGAATCATCCACCACCAGGACCTTGACTGCCATAAACACTCCGTTAGGCGGCGCACCCGCCTGGGCGCGCCACCGAAATCAAATACGCCGGGCGGCGTAACGCTTGAGCATGCTCGGGACGTCGAGGATCAGCGCGATACGGCCGTCACCGGTGATGGTCGCGCCGGACATGCCCGGGGTTCCCTGCAGCATCTTGCCCAGCGGCTTGATCACCACTTCTTCCTGGCCGACCAACTGGTCGACCACGAAGCCAATGCGCTGGGTGCCAACCGACAGGATCACCACATGACCTTCGTGCTGCTCCTCGTGCTCGTGGTCCTGGACCAGCCAGCGCTTGAGGTAGAACAGCGGCAGCGCCTTGTCGCGCACGATCACCACTTCCTGGCCGTCGACCACGTTGGTGCGCGACAGGTCGAGGTGGAAGATCTCGTTGACGTTGACCAGCGGGAAGGCGAACGCCTGGTTGGCCAGCATCACCATCAGCGTCGGCATGATCGCCAGGGTCAGCGGCACCTTGATGACGATCTTCGAGCCCTGGCCCTTGGCCGAGAAGATGTTGATCGAGCCGTTGAGCTGGGAAATCTTGGTCTTCACCACGTCCATGCCGACGCCGCGGCCAGACACGTCGGAAATTTCGGTCTTGGTCGAGAAGCCCGGGGCGAAGATCAGGTTGTAGCAGTCCGACTCGCTCAGGCGGTCGGCCGCGTCCTTGTCCATCAGGCCCTTTTCCACGGCCTTGGCGCGCAGGATGCTCGGGTCCATGCCCTTGCCGTCATCGGAAATCGACAGCAGGATGTGGTCACCTTCCTGTTCGGCGGACAGCACCACCCGACCCATGCGCGACTTGCCGGAGGCTTCGCGTTCGTCCGGCATCTCGACACCATGGTCGACGGCGTTGCGCACCAAGTGCACCAACGGGTCGGCCAGGGCCTCGACCAGGTTCTTGTCCAGGTCGGTTTCTTCGCCGACCAGTTCCAGGTTGATCTCTTTCTTGAGCTGGCGCGCCAGGTCGCGAACCAGGCGTGGGAAACGCCCGAAAACCTTCTTGATCGGCTGCATGCGCGTCTTCATGACTGCGGTCTGCAGGTCGGCGGTGACCACATCGAGGTTGGACACGGCCTTGGACATGGCCTCGTCGCCGCTGTTGAGCCCCAGGCGCACCAGGCGGTTACGCACCAGCACCAGCTCGCCGACCATGTTCATGATCTCGTCCAGGCGCGCGGTGTCGACCCGCACGGTAGTCTCCGCCTCGCTGGCGCCATGCTTGTCGGCGGCCGGCGCCGGCGCCCGGGCCGGGGCGGCAGGCTTGGCGGCGGCTGGCGCGGAAGCAGGCGTCGGCGCAGGTTTGGCAACCGGCTTGGCTTCGGCCTTGGCCGCGACAGGCGCGGCAACGGCGGCGGCTGGCGCCTCGGCCACAACCGCCTCGCCAGAGAACTTGCCCTTGCCGTGCAACTGGTCGAGCAGCGCCTCGAATTCGTGTTCGGTGATGCTCTCGTCAGCCGCCGCTGGTGCCGCGCTGGCTGCGGGCGCAGCGACGCCAGGCAATGCATCGACGGCGAAGGTGCCCTTGCCGTGCAACTGATCGAGCAGCGACTCGAACTCGTCGTCGGTGATCTCATCGCTGGCAGGGGCAACGGCCGCTGGCTCACTGGCAGCGGCATCGGGCGAGAACTGGCCTTTGCCGTGCAGCTGGTCGAGCAACGACTCGAATTCGGCGTCGGTAATCTCGTCACCACCCGCGCTGACCTGCTCACCCTGCAATTGCTCGTGAACCTGGGCTTCAGCCTTGACTGCATCAAGCGAATCGAGCAGTTGCTCGAACTCGGTGTCGGTGATGTCGGGCTCGGCAGCCGGCGCTTCGGCGACAACAGCCACCTCGACCGGGGCCGGTTCTTCGGCGCCAGCGGGCTCGGCCAGGCGCGACAGCGCCGCCAGCAGCTCACGGGTGGCCGGCGTGACGTCGGTGCGCTCGCGCACCTGGCCGAACATGCTGTTGACCGTATCGAGCGCTTCGAGCACCACGTCCATCAGTTCCGCGTCGACCCGGCGCTCACCTTTGCGCAGGATGTCGAACACGTTCTCGGCAATGTGGCAGCACTCCACCAACTCATTGAGCTGAAGGAAGCCGGCGCCCCCTTTTACAGTGTGGAAACCGCGGAAAATCGCGTTGAGCAGGTCCGCATCATCGGGCCGGCTTTCCAGCTCGACCAATTGCTCGGACAGTTGCTCGAGGATTTCGCCGGCTTCTACCAGGAAATCCTGAAGGATTTCTTCATCGGCGCCGAAGCTCATTAAACGTGCTCCTTAAAAACCCAGGCTGGACAACAGATCGTCGACATCGTCCTGGCTGGACACGACGTCTTCACGCTTATCGGCATGAATCTGCGGACCTTCACCCCGAGTCGGATGTTTTTCTTGATCTTTTTCAGCACGCAGCTGCTGGTGGTCATGTTCGATACCGGCAAAGCGGTCGACCTGGCTTGCCATCAGCACGAGCTTGAGCAGATTGCTTTCGACTTCGGTGACCAGGGTGGTCACCCGTTTGATCACCTGGCCGGTGAGATCCTGATAATCCTGGGCCAGGACAATATCGTTGATATGGCCGGCGACCTTCTGATTACCTTCGGCGCTGTGCGTCAGGAAACTGTCCACACGCTTGACCAGCTCACGGAACTCCGGCGCCGCCACTTCGCGACGCATGAAGCGCTGCCAGTCGGCGGACAGGCTCTGGGCCTCGGCGGCGAGGTCGTTGAGCACCGGGGTGCACGCCTCCGCCAGGTCCATGGTGCGGTTGGCCGCACCTTCGGTGAGACGGACCACGTAGGAGAGGCGCTCGGCGGCATCGGTAATCTGCGACACTTCCTCGGCCTGCGGCATGGCCGGGTCGATCTGGAAGTTGACGATTGCACTGTGCAGTTCGCGGGTGAGCTTGCCGACTTCCTGGTACAGCCCGCGGTCGCGGGTCTGGTTCAGTTGGTGGATCAGCTGCACCGCCTCACCGAAGCGGCCGCGCTCCAGGCTCTCGACCAGCTCCTGCGCATGCTTCTTCAGGGTTGATTCGAACTCACCCAAAGAGTTGTTGGTTGACTCCATTGCGCCCCCCAGACGTGACTCAGCCGTTGACGCGTTCGAAGATCTTTTCGATCTTTTCTTTCAGCGCCAGGGCGGTGAAAGGCTTGACCACATAGCCGTTCACGCCGGCCTGGGCAGCTTCGATGATCTGCTCGCGCTTGGCTTCCGCGGTGACCATCAGCACCGGCAGGTGCTTGAGGCGCTCGTCGGCGCGAACGGCGCGCAGCAGGTCGATACCGGTCATGCCCGGCATGTTCCAGTCGGTCACCAGAAAGTCAAAATGCTCGCTGGTGAGCATTGGCAGTGCCGTGTTGCCGTCATCAGCTTCCTTGACGTTGGTGAACCCCAGGTCACGCAACAGGTTCTTGATGATCCGCCGCATCGTCGAAAAGTCGTCAACGATGAGGATTTTCATGTCTTTGTTCAATTAGACCTCCAAGCAGTCTTAAACGCGCTCGGCGCCGAGCGCGCGCTCAATCAATTCGGCACTACAAAAAAAACGACTGCACTGAACCCGGGTTCAACGTGCCCGCCACTCCCCAAGGCGGCTGCGCAAACGCGCGGCGCACTGGCTGTGCAACTGGCTGACACGCGATTCGCTGACCCCCAGCACCTCACCGATTTCCTTGAGGTTCAGCTCTTCGTCGTAGTACAGCGCCAGGACCAGGCGTTCGCGCTCCGGCAGGTTGGCGATCGCATCGGCCAGCGCGGCCTGGAAGCGCTCGTCTTCCAGGTCACGCGCCGGCTCCAGCTGGCCGCTGGCTCCGTCCTCGTGCAGCCCTTCATGTTCGCCGTCCTGCAGCAGGTCGTCGAAACTGAACAGGCGGCTGCCCAAGGTGTCATTCAAAATCCCGTAGTAATCATCGAGACTCAATTGGAGTTCGGCAGCAACCTCGTGATCTTTAGCGTCGCGGCCAGTCTTTGCTTCGACACAGCGGATCGCGTCACTGACCATGCGCGTATTGCGGTGCACCGAACGCGGCGCCCAATCGCCCTTGCGCACCTCGTCGAGCATGGCGCCGCGAATACGGATACCGGCGTAGGTTTCGAAACTGGCACCCTTGCTGGCATCGTATTTGTTGGCCACTTCCAGCAAGCCGATCATCCCGGCCTGGATCAGATCCTCGACCTGGACGTTGGCCGGCAGGCGTGCCAGCAGGTGGTAGGCGATACGCTTGACCAACGGCGCGTAGCGCTCGATCAGCTCGTACTGCGCATCCTTGGCGGCCTTGCTGTACATCTTGAAACCGCTCGCGCTCATAGCACCGGCCCTGCACTGGTGGGCTGCACCAGGCGCTCGACAAAGAATTCCAGGTGCCCACGCGGGTTGGCAGGCAGCGGCCAGCTGTCGACCTTCTGCGCGATGGCCTTGAACGCCAGCGCGCACTTGGACCGAGGGAAGGCCTCATAGACCGCCCGCTGCTTCTGCACGGCCTTGCGCACGCATTCGTCGTAAGGCACGGCACCGACGTATTGTAGGGCGACGTCGAGGAAGCGGTCCGTGACCTTGGTCAACTTGGCGAAAAGGTTGCGGCCTTCCTGCGGGCTCTGGGCCATGTTGGCCAGCACACGGAATCGATTCATCCCGTAATCGCGGTTGAGCAGCTTGATCAGCGCATAGGCGTCGGTGATCGAGGTCGGCTCGTCGCACACCACCAGCAGCACTTCCTGGGCGGCGCGAACGAAACTGACCACCGAGTCACCGATACCCGCAGCCGTGTCGATCACCAGCACATCGAGGTTGTCGCCGATGTCGCTGAAGGCCTGGATCAGGCCGGCGTGTTGCGCGGGCGCCAGGTGCACCATGCTCTGCGTGCCGGAGGCCGCCGGGACGATGCGCACACCACCCGGCCCCTGCAACAGCACATCACGCAGCTCGCAGCGGCCTTCGATCACATCGGCGAGGGTGCGCTTGGGCGTGAGCCCCAGCAGAACGTCGACATTGGCCAGGCCCAGGTCGGCGTCCAGCAACATCACCCGGCGGCCGAGTTCGGCCAGCGCCAGGGACAGGTTCACTGAAACGTTAGTCTTGCCGACGCCACCTTTGCCACCGGTCACGGCGATCACCTGTACGGGATGCATGCTACCCATGTCTGTTCTTTACCTTGTCTCGCTTGGACCCAGGCCACATGAGGGGCTGAACATTCAAGGCCACGGTCCGGCCGGGCAACCCCATGATGTAGGTACTTTGCACAGTATTCACCCTCAACCCGCGCGCTTGCCAGGGCTGTGGTACAGATCAGCGAACATGTCGGCCATGGCCTCGTCGCTGGGCTCTTCCTGCAATTGCACACTGACGGCGCGGCTTACCAACTGGTGCTTGCGCGGTAGCTGCAGGTCGTCGGGAATGCGCGGCCCATCGGTCAGATAGGCCACCGGCAATTCATGACTGATGGCCAGGCTCAGCACTTCGCCGAGGCAGGCCGTTTCGTCGAGTTTGGTCAGGATGCACCCGGCCAGGCCGCAGCGCTTGTAGCTATGGTAGGCGGCGGTGAGCACCTGCTTCTGGCTGGTGGTCGCCAGCACCAGGTAATTCTTTGCGGCGATGCCGCGCCCGGCCAGGGTCTCGAGCTGCATGCGCAGCGCCGGGTCGCTGGCCTGCAGGCCGGCGGTGTCGATCAGCACCACACGTTTGCGCAGCAGCGGCTCCAGGGCCTGGGCCAGCGACTCGCCCGGGTCGACGTAGGTGACCGGCACATTGAGGATGCGGCCCAGCGTCTTGAGCTGTTCCTGGGCGCCAATGCGGAAGCTGTCCATGCTCACCAGCGCCAGGTTGTTCGCGCCGTACTTGAGCACATAGCGGGCGGCCAGCTTGGCCAGCGTGGTGGTCTTGCCCATGCCGGCCGGGCCGACCATGGCGATCACTCCGCCCTCCTCGATCGGTTCGATCTCGGGCACGTCGATCATCCGCGCCAGGTGCGCCAGGACCATGCGCCAGGCATGGCGTGGTTCTTCGATCCCGGCAGTGAGGTCGAGCAGTTCGCGGGCCAGGCCACCGGAAAGGCCGAGGCGCTGAAGCCGGCGCCAGAGGTTGGCCTGCTGCGGCTTGCTGCCTTGCAGCTGGCTCCAGGCGAGCGAACCGAGCTGGACTTCAAGCAGCTCGCGCAAGCCGGTCAGTTCGAAACGCATGGCATCGAACAGGCGTGGGTCAACGGGTGCCGAGGCTGGCGCGGCAACCGGCGCGGGCTCGTCGACATAAGGCTCGATCAGCGGCTCCGAGGCGGTCAGCGGCTGCCCGGCGAACAATTGCCGGTTGCCGCCTTCGACGGCATCGCCACGCCCGGTCAGTTCGGCCTGGGCGGTAACGATGCGCGACTGGGTCTTGCGCAGCTCGTCTTCGAGCTCCGCGTTGGGCACGCGCGGGGCCAGGGCGGACAGCTTGTAGTCCAGCGCAGCCGTCAGCTCGACACCGCCGGCAATGCGCCGGTTGCCGATGATGGCGGCGTCGGAGCCGAGCTCATCCCGGACCAGCTTCATGGCCTGACGCATATCGGCGGCAAAAAAACGCTTAACTTGCATAACCCACTACCTCAGCCGTTCGGGCCCACGGTGGCAACGATGGTGACTTGCTTGTTGTCAGGTATTTCCTGATACGCCAAAACATGCAAATTCGGTACAGCCAGGCGGCCGAAGCGCGACAGCATGGCGCGGATCGGGCCGGCTACCAGAAGGATGGCCGGCTGGCCCTGCATCTCCTGGCGCTGGGCTGCCTCGATCAACGAACGCTGAAGCTTTTCGGCCATGCTCGGCTCAAGAAGAACACCATCTTCCTGACCCTGCCCGGCCCTTTGAAGACTATTGAGCAAGATCTGTTCCAACCTTGGCTCCAAGGTGATCACAGGCAGCTCGGACTCAACGCCGACAATGCTTTGCACGATGGCGCGGGACAACCCGACGCGCACCACCGCCACCAGCGCGGCGGTATCTTGACTCTTCGCCGCGTTGTTGGCGATGGCTTCGGCAATGCTGCGGATGTCACGCACCGGCACCTGTTCGGCGAGCAGTGCCTGCAGGACCTTGAGCAGGCCCGACAAGGAAATGACACCCGGCACCACCTCTTCGGCCAGTTTCGGCGAGACCTTGGCCAGCACCTGCAGCAGTTGCACCACCTCCTCATGCCCGATCAGCTCGTGACAGTGCTTCTGCAGTATCTGGTTGAGGTGGGTGGCGACCACGGTGCTGGCGTCCACCACCGTATAGCCCAGCGATTGCGCCTGGGCACGCTGACCGACATCGATCCATACTGCCTCCAGGCCAAATGCCGGATCTCGTGAGGCGATGCCGTTGAGGGCACCGAACACCTGGCCCGGATTGATCGCAAGCTCCCGATCCGGGTAGATCTCGGCCTCGGCCAGAATCACACCCATCAGCGTCAGGCGGTAGGCGCTGGGCTGCAGGTCGAGGTTGTCGCGGATATGCACGGTGGGCATGAGGAAGCCCAGGTCCTGGGAGAGTTTTTTGCGCACGCCCTTGATGCGCGCAAGCAACTGCCCCCCTTGATTGCGGTCGACCAACGGAATCAGGCGGTAGCCAACCTCAAGGCCGATCATGTCGATTGGGGTGACATCGTCCCAGCCCAGTTCCTTGGTTTCCATGGCACGCTGCGGCGAAGGCAGCAGGTCCTGCTGGCGCTCGACCTCCTGCTGGGCCGCGACCTTGGCCTTTTGCTGCTTTTTCCAGAGCAGGTAGGCGCCACCGCAGGCCACCCCGCCCAGGCCCAGGAAGGCCATGTGCGGCATGCCCGGCACCAATCCCATGACAATCATCAACCCGCCAGACACCGCCAGCGCCTTGGGCGAATCGAACATCTGACGGTTGATCAACTTGCCCATGTCCTCGGAGCCCGAGGCGCGGGTGACCATGATCGCGGCGGCGGTGGACAGCAGCAGCGAGGGCAGTTGCGCCACCAAACCGTCACCGATGGTCAGCAAGGCATAGACCTTGCCGGCGTCGCCGAAGCTCATGCCGTGCTGGAGCATGCCAATGAGCATGCCGCCGATGAGGTTGATGAAGAGGATCAGCAGGCCGGCGATGGCGTCACCGCGCACGAACTTGCTGGCACCGTCCATGGAACCGTAGAACTCGGCTTCCTGGGCAACTTCGCTACGCCGCGCCTTGGCCTGGGCCTGGTCGATGAGGCCGGCGTTGAGGTCGGCGTCGATGGCCATCTGCTTGCCGGGCATAGCGTCGAGAGTGAACCGGGCGCTCACTTCGGAGATACGCCCAGCACCCTTGGTCACCACCACGAAGTTGATGATCATGAGGATGGCGAAGACCACGGCACCGACGACATAGTTGCCGCCGATCACCACTTCACCGAAGGCCTGGATCACCTTGCCCGCGGCGCCATGGCCTTCCTGGCCGTGCAGCATGACCACACGGGTGGACGCGACGTTCAGCGCCAGACGCAACAGGGTCGCCACCAGCAAGATCGTCGGGAAGGCTGCGAAGTCCAGGGGACGCAGCGCATAGACGCAGACGAGAAGCACCACGATCGAAAGGGCGATGTTGAAGGTGAAGAACACATCGAGCAGGAAGGGCGGTATCGGCAACATCATCATTGCCAACATCACCAGCAGCAGCAGCGGCACGCCGAGATTGCCCCGGCCGAGACCGGCCAGGTTGTTGCGGGCGTTGCTGATTAACTGAGTGCGATCCACCGCGAGTCCCCTTCAAGCAAAACTTTGACGCCTGCGTGGCGCCTGGCGCTGCCTCTGCAAGAAGCTTTCCAACTTTTTGGTTTTGGGGGATTTGGCGGGCTGGCTGGCTGGGCTGGCTGGCTGGCTGGCTGGCTGGCTGGCTTTAGAGTGTTGGTGATGGTTTTTATGGGTGTATGCGCATTCAGAGGCGATGGCGACGCATACTCACCTTTTCGCCTTTACGGCGACCTTCTTTTGCACGCGGGCAAAAGAAGGCAAAAACCGCTCGCTCCATTCATCCGGCCCTCCGCTTCGCTCCGGGTCCCCTCACTCCGGCCTTGCTCCCGGGAGGACCGCGCTGAAC
>NZ_JBYSYW010000044.1:0-38792 GCF_058783825.1 Pseudomonas sp. FW305-96 | reverse complement strand
CCCCAGCCCCACCCCGGGCGTCGATCGATAGCCGATCCGCTTCCAGCGCCTGCAACCGCAGATCCAGGTTACGCCCCGGCCGCGCGGGCCGCTCGTAGCTTCCGGGCGCCCCAGGCGCACTGAATTCGCTACCCTCGCCCAGCCGAGCCGTCAACGCCTCGATGCTCAGGTCGCGCTCGGCCGGCGCGATGGCGATGCGCGCATCGCGCCCCAGTTCGAGCCGGTCGATCTTCAGCTCGGTAAGGCTGGCCGGTAGCAACAAGGTCGCCGAGTCGGCCACTCGCAGGTGCTCCAGGTGCACGCTAGCCGCCTTGTTCGGCAGGCGCAGCATCGAATGGGCAGCAACTTCCAGGCTCTCGGCCTGGGCCAAGGGTGTGGCCAGTACGGCCAGCAAAATCAGTTTACGCATGGCTCGGCGCCTCCTGCGACCGGGGGATGGACATGACATGGAAGATGCCGATCAACAGAATCTGCAAGCGGTCGAACCAGCGGTGACTGCGCCCACGCAAGCTGCCATTGAAGAACAGCACCTCGAGCACATGCAGCGACAGCAGGACGATACCTGCAGCATTGATCAGCAGATTGAGCGGCAATGGCTGTGGCATGAACAGGTTGAACAGCACCACACCCCAGAACGCCACCGTCAGAGCCTTGCCCAGGCCCAGGATGAACTTCATACCCCGCCCCCATGATTTATTGTTATGCCGACGCGGTCCGTTCGAGCGAACCGCGTCGGCAACAGTAACCCTACTGCCGGGGCATGCGCCAGAGGGGTCAGTTCAGGTGCAGTTCCACCCGTCGGTTGCGTGAGCGGCCTTCATCGGTGTCATTGTCGGCCACCGGCTCACTCTCGCCACGGCCCTGGCTGGTCACCTTGTTCGGCGCCAGGCCCTGGCTGATCAGGTACTCGGCAACACCGCTGGCACGGCGCTCGGACAGGCGCTGGTTGTAACTGTCGGAGCCCACGCTGTCAGTGAAACCGATCACCTTGACACTGGCCACACTGGGGTCGTTGAGCTTGGGCAGCAAGCCCTGCAGGCGCTGCTGTGCACCTTGGGTGAGTTCGGCGGAATCGAAGGCGAACAGCACCTGGCCCTGATCATCGAGCGTGATCACTTCCGAGGTCGCCGCAGGCTCCGGCTGCGGTGCGGCGGCTGGATACTGCGGCAATGGGCAGCCCATATGGTTGACCTGGGTGCCGGCCGGAGTATCCGGGCAGCGGTCGCGGCGGTCGAAAACGCCATCGCCATCCTCGTCGCCATCCTGGGCATAACAGATCAGGCCACCGGCAATCGCACCGGCAACGCCGGCACCAGCCGCCCAGCTGGAACTTTCGATGGCGCCCAGGCCGCCACCGACCAGGCCGCCAAGCAGGCTGCAGATGGGCCAGGTCCTTTGATTGAGGGGCGCGCTGCCATCGCTGTGGGTGGCGCAACCTGCCAGCAGGCTCGTGGCCACCACCAACGGCAGTGCCGCTTTCGACAAAACACGCATGGTGAATGCTCCTGTGTCGCCGGCCGCTACCGGTCACACAGGAGTAAAGACGTGCCCACGCCACTTCTCAAGGCGCGGGCACGTCGCCATCAACGCTGGATCTTGATCTCGGTTCGACGGTTCATGGCACGCCCGTCGGCGGTGGCGTTGTCGGCGACCGGCTGCGTTTCACCCGCCCCCACCACCGAGACGAAGCTGGCACGCGGCACACCGCTTTCGACCAGGTAGTTGGTCACCGACTGGGCGCGGCGCTCGGAGAGCTTCTGGTTGTAGCTGTCGGAACCGACGCTGTCGGTGTGGCCGGAAACGCTCAGGCGCGCGCTCGGGGCTTCCTGCTTGAGCCGCGTGGCGATGGTGTTCAGGCGCTCCTTGTCGGTGGCCGTCAGGCGTGCCGAGTCAAACTCGAAATGCACGTCACGGATGACGATGACTTCTTCCTTCTGTACCACGACTTCCTCGACCACCGGCACCGGCTCCGGCGGGCAGCCATTGGCGTCGACCTGCACGCCGCGCGGGGTGCCCGGGCACTTGTCGCGGCTGTCCGGTACGCCGTCGCCGTCTTCGTCACCGTCGCCATGGGCCCAGCAGTAACCCGCCGCCAGGCCGCCACCGAGCAAGGCGCCCCAGCCGGCCCAGCTGGAGCTCTCGATCGCGCCCAGGGCCGCGCCGCCCACACCCCCGACGGCAGCACACTTCGGCCAGTCGGTTTTCTGCAAACCTGCACAACCAGTCAACACACTGGTGAGCAGAACCAGGGGTATCGCTGTGCGTACTATGCTCATCTTGTTGCTTCTCCTAGGGGGAATCGGTAGAAAACCGATGCTCTGGGAGTAAAGACCGGCGCTTCCCGCTCTGCCAGCAATAAGCCACGCCGCAGCGGCGCACCCCTTTGCCCGCTGGCCTGGGACCGTTAGTCTTGAGCGACCTGAACGAGGAATGGCAATGACCGACGCTTTCTCCCAACGCACGCCCCAGCAGGCCCTGGCCGCCCTGTTGGAACGTTTCACCCCGCGCCACTTGCTGCTGGTGGGCAGCCGCTTCCCTGCCCTGGAAGCCTTCGCCGCCGCCCATCCCGATACCCACATCGAAGTTGCCGCACCCGGCCCGCTGCCTGCCGAACAGGCAGCCCGGCGCTTCGACCTGGCGGTACTGGTCGATTGCCTGGAACACCTGCCCAAGCGCACCGGCCTGGAGCTGCTGGGCGGCATCCGCAACCTCAACGCCAGCCGCGTCGCGGTGCTGGCCGACCTGGCTGCCTGCGGCTGGCAGGCCACCGATTTCTACTCGCTGGCGCTCTCGGCCAGCGAGCAGTTCCAGCGCGATGAACAGGTATTGAGCCTGTTCACCTATGATCTGCATGACTACAAACAAGTCCCGGACTGGCTCAATGCGAAGTTCTGGGCGAACCCCGAAAACTTCGGCAAGTACTGGTGGTGACCGAATGAGTGTCTCGATCTGCCCCTGCGGCAGTGGCAACCTGCTCGATACCTGCTGCGGGCACTATCACAGTGGAACACCAGCGCCGGATGCCCAGACGCTGATGCGTTCACGCTACAGCGCCTATGTGCTGGGCCTGGTGGATTACCTGGTGGCTACCACCCTGCCGGCCCAGCGCCCAGGCCTGGACCGCGCCGCGATGGCGGCCTGGAGCGCGCAGAGCACCTGGCTGGGCCTGGAGGTGGAGGGCGCCGAGGTGCTGGGCGGGCAGCCCGAGCATGCCTTCGTCACGTTCACCGCACGCTGGCACGACCTTGAGGGCGATCACCAGCACCGCGAGCGCTCGGCATTCGTCCAGCATGCCGGACGCTGGTATTTCATCGACCCGACCGCGCCCCTCAAGGCCGGACGCAACGACCCCTGCCCCTGCGCCAGCGGGCAGAAGTTCAAGAAATGCTGCGCCAGTTACTTCGGTAGTTGAGCATGCGCACCCTGGCTCGCCTGCTCTCGCTCAGCCTGCTACTGGGCGGATTGGCGGGCTGCGCCAGCTGGGGCGCTGATACCTGGCGCGAACCACAGTTGCACCTGCTCGAGGTGGAACCGGTGAAGGTGCGCCTGCACCAGCAGGAGTTCGTTCTGCACCTGCGCGTCGACAACCCCAACGACAGCCGCCTGTTCATCCGCCACCTGGCCTATTCTGTACGCCTCGGCGACCTGTTGCTGGCCGAAGACGAGGCCAGCCTGTGGCGCAGCGTTGGCGGCCATGCCCGGCGCACCTTCAAGGTCACCGTGCGGACCAATCTCTGGCAGCACCTCAAGCCTCTGGCAAAGCTGCTCAAGAGCGGGCAACCCGTGCAATACCAACTGCGGGGCGAGCTGGCCACCGGGCTGATCGTGCATCGGGACCTGCACTTGAGGCAAAGGGGTGAGATAATCCCCGGCGATCTTAAACCGGAGTAACGCTGCAATGACCCAACAACCCCATGTCCATGGCCCCGACTGCGATCACGATCACGGTCACGACCATCACCACGACCACGGCCATGTGCATGGCCCGCACTGCAACCACGGCCATCAGGAGCCAGTGCGCAACGCCCTGAAGGACGTCGGCCGCAACGACCCTTGCCCGTGCGGCAGCGAGAAGAAATTCAAGAAGTGCCACGGCGCCTGATCAACGTCAGCGTACGTGTTCAGGGCCAAGCCCACTCCCAGGCAAATCGTCGCGGGAACGGGCTTGGCCCATGATCAACCCGCTCCAGCATGACCACTGGTAAATAAAGCTCCCCGGCACCTTGCACGGCGACCGCGCGCTCACTACCTTAGCGCCTTTCAGAACCCGCCACGCCCTGCAGGAATCCAGCCATGGCCGCCCCCGTCCTTCCACCCTTCCCTCTCCGCCTCGGCAGTGCTGCCGCGTTGCTTGGCCTGCTTGCGCTGGGCGGCTGCCAGATGGGTGGCTATCAGGACAGCGTCCTGCCCAACAGCGGCGTGCAACCGCTCAAGGGCCTGGCGCAGAACGTCTCGGTACGGCGTAACGCCATGGGCGCGCCGCTGATCGAAAGCAGCAACTTCCATGATGCGCTGTTCAGCCTGGGCTACCTGCACGCAGGGGATCGCATCGAGCAGATGGTCGCCATGCGCCTGTTGGCCCAGGGGCGCCTGGCCGAGCTGGCGGGAGCCGACGCCCTGGCGATCGACCGGCTCATGCGCGCGGCCAACCTCAAGCAGAATGCCGGCCAGCTGTATGCCGATGCCTCGCCGCGCCTGAAGCGCTTCTTCGAAGTCTATGCCCGCGGGGTCAACGCCTACCTGTTCCGCTATCGCGACAAGTTGCCGGGCGAACTCGCTCGCAGCGGTTATCGCCCGGAATACTGGAAACCCGAGGATTCGGCGCTGATCTTCAGCCTCTACGCCTTCAGCCAGTCGGTGAACCTGCAGGAGGAACTGTCGGCATTGACCCTGGCGCAGAAGGTCGGTGCCGACAAGCTGGTCTGGCTGCTGCCCGGCGCTCCGGACGACCCCCTGGCCGACAGCGAAGTCGACAAACTCAAGGGCCTGAACCTGGCCAGCCAGCTGCCGGGCCTGGGCGCGCTCGCCGCCACTGGCCAGCAATTGGCCGACCTCGGCCTGCTGGGTGCCCCCGGCTCGAGCAACCTGGCCCTGGCGCCCCAGCGCAGCCGTGCCGGCAAGAGCCTGCTGGCCAGCGACAGCCGCGCCGCCTGGGCACTGAGCCCGGTGCAGATCCACACTGGCAAGTATCAGGTCGCCGGCCTGTCGTTGCCGGGGCTGCCGATCGTGCTGGCCGGCTACAACGGCAAGCTGGCCTGGAGCAGCAGCGCGGTGATGGCCGACAACCAGGACCTGTTCCTCGAGCAGGTGCGCCGCCAGGGCACCCAGCTGACCTACCTCGCCGACGGCAAGTGGCAACCGGCGCGTGCCCGCAACGAGACCTTCTTCGTTCGCGGCCAGCGCCCCCAGCGCGAGGTGATGTACGACACCCGCCACGGCACCCTGTTGCCGGGGCATGGCAGCCTGGCCCTGGCCCTGCATCTGCCGCAGCTCAAGGACGATCGCAGCCTCGATGCGCTGTTCGACCTGACCCGCGCGCAAAACATCGAGCGTGCCTTCGACAGCACCCGCGAGGTCGGTGCGGCGGCGCTGAACTTCGTGTTCGCCGAGCCCCAGCATATCGGTTGGCAGGTCAGCGGACGCTATCCCAACCGCCGTGAAGGCCAGGGCCTGCTGCCCTCGCCGGGCTGGGACGGGCGCTATGACTGGGATGGCTACGCCGATGCAATGCTGCACCCCTACGATCAGGACCCGCCCGCCGGCTTCATCGGCCACGCCAACCAGCGCAGCCTGCCCAAGGGCTATGGCATGCAGCTGTCGAGCAGCTGGTATTACCCCGAGCGCGCCGAGCGCATGGCCCAACTGGCCGGCAACGGTCGCCACGACAGCCGCAGCCTGATGGCTCTGCAGAACGATCAGGTGACCCTGCTGGCCGACAAGCTCAAGCAGATGTTCGACGCCCCCGGCATGGCCCAGCCGCTCAAGCAGGCCATCGACGCCCTGCCTGGCGCCCAGCGCGACAAGGCTCGCGACGCCCTGGCGCGGCTGAAGGCCTTCGATGGCCGGCTAAGCCCGGTGTCGGCCGATGCCGCGCTGTACGAACTGTTCCTCCAGGCGGTCACTCGCCAGACTTTCCTCGATGAACTGGGCCCGGAATCCAGCCCGGCATGGCAAGCGTTCATCGCCAATGCCAAGCTTTCCTACTCCGCCCAGTCCGACCACCTGCTGGGACGCGAGGACAGCCCGTTCTGGGATGATCGCGGCACGCCGCAAAAAGAAGACAAGCCCACCATCCTCGCCCGCAGCCTGGCTGCGGCGGTGGATGCCGGCACCACACAACTTGGCGCCGACCGCCGCGCCTGGCAGTGGGGCAAGCTGCATCAGTACCGCTGGCCGGCACCGGCCTATCACGGCCTGGGCGACAAACTCGAGCGCGCGCCCCTGGCGGCAGGCGGTGACTTCAGCACCCTGGCCCTGACGCCTTATGCCTGGGGGAGCAGCTTCGACACCCAACTGCCGGCCTCGGCGCGGATGATCGTTGATTTCGGGCAGACCGAACCGCTGCAGCTGCTGACCAGCAACGGCCAGTCCGGCAATCCGGCCAGCCGCCATTACAGCGATGGGCTCGATGCCTGGTTCAAGGGCCGCTTCACCAGCCTGCCGCTGCAACCGCAGAATTTTGCCCGGGCCTACGGCAGCCAGCGGTTGACGCTGGTGCCTGGCAAATAGGTCTCAGAGACCAGAGCCAGCAAAATCGAGCGCCGCGCGCGCGGTGCTCGATCCCATGGTCACTGCCCCCATCCTCTTGCGCTCTCCTATGTGAATAGTGCGCCGCCCCCGAAGTTATGCTTCTATCCTTGATCCCAGCCTTCGCCCTACAACGCTGACATCAGGACCACCATGCACCACTCGACCCACGACCTGCTCTCCCCTGTCCCGGGTATCGCCCGCCAGTTGCACAGCTTCCATTTCGGCCCACGTGGCGCCGGCAAGGTGTACATCCAGGCCTCGCTGCATGCCGACGAGCTGCCGGGCATGCTGGTGGCCTGGCACCTCAAGCAGCGGCTCGCGGACATGGAGCAGCAGGGGCGGTTGCGCAAGGAGGTCATCCTGGTGCCGGTGGCCAACCCGGTCGGCCTCGAGCAGGTGTTGCTAGACGCGCCCCTGGGGCGCTTCGAGCTGCAAAGCGGCGAGAACTTCAACCGCAGGTTCGTCGACCTGTCGGACAGCATCGGTGACCAGATCGAAGGCCACCTCTCTCAGGACCCGGCCCACAACCTGGCGTTGATCCGTGAATACCTGCGCCGGGGCCTGGATGCCCACCCCGCGCACACGCCGCTGCAGTCCCAGCGCCTGACCCTGCAGCGCCTGGCCTGCGACGCCGACATGGTGCTCGACCTGCATTGCGACTTCGAAGCCGTCGAGCACCTGTACACCACGCCCGAGGCCTGGCCCGAGGTCGAACCGCTGGCACGCTACCTGGGCGTCCAGGCCAGCCTGCTGGCCACCGACTCGGGCGGGCAATCGTTCGATGAGTGTTTCAGCCTGGTGTGGTGGCAGTTGCAGCAGCGCTTCGGCAAACGCTTCCCGATCCCCCAGGGCAGTTTTTCGGTGACCATCGAGTTGCGCGGCCAGGCCGATGTCAGCCACGCCCTGGCCACCCAGGACTGCCAGGCGATCCTCGACTTCCTGACCCACGCCGGCGTCATCGAAGGCCAACCGGCGCCCTTGCCCGCTTTGCGCCATCCGGCCACGCCGCTGGCGGCGGTGGAACCGGTCATGGCTCCGCTTGGCGGGTTGCTGGTGTTCCATGCCAGCCCCGGGCAGTACCTGCAAGCCGGAGCGCTGATCGCCGAGGTCATCGACCCGCTCAGCGACCGGGTAACGCCCTTGCGCAATAGCCAGGCCGGGCTGCTCTATGCCCGCAGCATCAGGCGCATGGCCACCGCGGGCATGGTGGTCGCCCATGTGGCAGGCGAGCAGGTTTGCCGCAGCGGTTACCTGCTGGGCAACTGAGCGGCGTCAGGCCACAGGAGCGGGAGGCGGCTCATCGGGCAGGGTCGGCTCGCCCGGCTCCATCGGTGGCTGCTCGCCAGGCTGCGGCGGCTGGGGCGTGTCGGGATCAGGCTGGTGAGGCACTCCGCCTGCGCGCATGGGCAGTGGCGTGTGTGTCGGCGGATGGGCCAGCAGCGACCAGGCCAGCAATCCGATCTGGTTCGGCTGCAGGACGGCCAGCTTGGCACTGATTGCGGGATCGATTTTCATGGGGGGCTCCTGACGAGAGCCGGCGCACGTCATGCGCGCCGGAACTGTTCACTCGTTGGAGTGCCGGGCGCGGAAACAATTCCCGCGCTTTGTCGGCTCAGGTGCGCGGCAAGGTGACGCCACGCTGGCCCTGATACTTGCCGCCGCGGTCCTTGTACGACACTTCGCACTCCTCGTCGGACTGCAGGAACAGCATCTGCGCCACGCCTTCGTTGGCGTATATCTTCGCCGGCAGCGTGGTGGTGTTGGAGAACTCCAACGTCACATGACCTTCCCACTCGGGCTCGAGCGGAGTGACGTTGACGATGATGCCGCAGCGCGCGTAGGTGCTCTTGCCCAGGCAGATGGTCAGCACGTCACGCGGAATACGGAAGTACTCGACGGTACGGGCCAGGGCAAAGGAGTTTGGCGGGATGATGCACACGTCGCTCTTGATGTCGACGAAGCTGCCGGCATCGAAGTTCTTCGGGTCGACGGTGGCCGAGTTGATGTTGGTGAACACCTTGAATTCGTCGGCGCAACGCACGTCGTAGCCGTAGCTGGAGACGCCGAAGGAGATGACCCGGCTGTCGTGCTCGCCGCGCACCTGGCGCTCGACGAACGGTTCGATCATGCCGTGTTCCTGCGCCATGCGGCGAATCCACTTGTCCGATTTGATGCTCATGGCGGGGTGTCCTGAAGAGTGCAAGGTGAAAAACGAGATGCGCATCTTACCGGTCCCGGCGCGCAGGTTAAAGTTTCCTTGCCCATCCCGCGCCAGACGGGGCCTGCGCCGGCCGCCGATCCGAAATTCATCAAAGCGCTCCTTGACCATTGGCAGGTCGTGGAAAGTGGGTTAAGGTGGCGCCACTGTGCTGCACGTGACACCGAGAATCTCTAGTTTGATGCACGATTATCATCGGCCCATCGCTGAATTTTCTGCTCTCTTTGCACTCAGTCCCGGGCAGGGTACTTCCTGACCGTAATCAACTTTGTCCAAGGAGACAGAAACATGTCCAACCGTCAAAACGGTACCGTTAAGTGGTTCAACGATGAGAAAGGCTACGGCTTCATCACCCCTCAGTCGGGTGACGACCTGTTCGTGCACTTCAAAGCCATCCAAGCTGACGGCTTCAAAACCCTGAAAGAAGGCCAGGCTGTTACTTTCGTCGCTACCCGCGGCCAGAAAGGCATGCAGGCTGAAGAAGTTCAGATCGCCTAAGTCGATCTCGCTTCCTAGCTTTCAAAAAAAACCCGCCATTGGCGGGTTTTTTTGTGCCTGAGTCAATCGCCCGTACACCATCGTGGAAGCGAGCTGGCCCGCCCCCACATGATTGCCTGAACCTCAGTCCTCGCTGATGGTGATGCTCGGCATCGCCGGCGCCGCCGCTTCCTGCAACACGATTCGTGCCCCCACCTGCCGCGCCAGCTCCTGGTAGACCATGGCGATCTGGCTCTCCGGCTCGGCAATCGCGGTCGGCTTGCCACTGTCGGCCTGCTCGCGGATAAGCATCGACAGCGGCAACGACGCCAGCAGTTCGACACCGTACTGGGCCGCCAGCTTCTCGCCGCCGCCTTCGCCGAACAGGTGCTCGGCATGGCCGCAGTTGGAGCAGATGTGCACCGCCATGTTCTCCACCACACCCAGCACCGGGATGTTGACCTTGCGGAACATCTCCACGCCCTTCTTGGCATCCAGCAGCGCCAGATCCTGCGGGGTGGTGACGATGACAGAGCCCGCCACCGGCACCTTCTGCGCCAGGGTCAGCTGGATGTCGCCAGTGCCTGGCGGCATGTCGATCACCAGGTAGTCGAGGTCGTCCCAGGCGGTCTGGGTCACCAGCTGCAGCAACGCGCCCGAGACCATCGGGCCGCGCCAGACCATGGGCGTGTTGTCATCAGTGAGGAAGGCCATGGACATGACCTCGACGCCATGGGCCTTGATCGGCACGAACCACTTCTGCTCGCGCACCTGCGGGCGGGTGCCCTCGGGGATGCCGAACATCACACCCTGGCTGGGGCCATAGATGTCGGCGTCGAGTATCCCCACCCGGGCACCCTCGCGGGCCAGGGCCAGGGCCAGGTTGGCGGCAGTGGTCGACTTGCCGACCCCACCCTTGCCCGAGGCCACGGCGACGATGTTCTTGACGTTGGCCATGGCCGGCACCTGAGCCTGGGCCTTGTGGGTGGCGATCACACAGTCAATGCCGACCGAGGCCGAGCTCACGCCGTCGAGGTTCTCGATGGCAGTTTGCAGCACCTGCGCCCAGCCCCCCTTGAACAGCCCGGCGGCATAACCCAACTGCAACTGCACATTGACCTGCCCGCCCTGGATATCGATGGCGCGCACGCAACCGGCGCTGACCGGATCCTGGTTCAGGTAGGGGTCGGTGTACTGGCGAAGCACGCCTTCGACGGCGGCACGGGTAACGGCACTCATGGAGGCTCCCATTGGCAAACTGAATACGAAACAGGTGCCTATGCTAACCCGTCAATCGTCAGCGGATGCGTTGTTGGGGTGAAATATATTCGCCAGCCCTTTATAGTGGCCGATCACCCTCATTTTTACCCCGTAGCCAGATAAGTAGCCGAGCCACCATGTCCGAGCCACGTCAGATTCTCGTCACCAGCGCCCTGCCCTATGCCAATGGATCGATCCACCTTGGTCACATGCTCGAATACATCCAGACGGACATGTGGGTGCGCTACCAGAAACTGCGCGGCAACCAGTGCATCTATGTCTGCGCCGACGACGCCCACGGCTCGGCCATCATGCTGCGCGCTGAAAAGGAAGGCATCACGCCCGAGCAACTGATCGCCAACGTCCAGGCCGAGCACAGCGCCGACTTCGCCGACTTCCTGGTCGACTTCGACAACTACCACTCCACGCACAGCGAAGAGAACCGCGAGCTGTCGAGCCTGATCTACACGCGCCTGCGCGATGCCGGGCATATTGCCACCCGTTCGGTCACCCAGTACTTCGATCCTGAAAAGGGCATGTTCCTCGCCGACCGCTTCATCAAGGGCACCTGCCCCAAGTGCGCGGCCGAGGACCAGTACGGCGACAACTGCGAAAAATGCGGCGCCACCTACGCCCCGACCGAGCTGAAGAACCCCAAGTCGGCAATCTCCGGCGCCACGCCGGTGCTGCGTGACTCCCAGCACTTCTTCTTCAAGCTGCCCGACTTCCAGGCCATGCTGCAACAGTGGACCCGCAGCGGCACCCTGCAGGACGCCGTAGCCAACAAGCTCGCCGAGTGGCTGGACGCTGGCCTTCAGGAATGGGACATCTCCCGCGACGCCCCATACTTCGGTTTCGAGATCCCGGGCGAGCCTGGCAAGTACTTCTACGTCTGGCTGGACGCGCCGATCGGCTACATGGCCAGCTTCAAGAACCTCTGCGCGCGCCGGCCGGAACTGGACTTCGACGCCTTCTGGAAAGAAGACTCCACGGCCGAGCTGTACCACTTCATCGGCAAGGACATCGTCAACTTCCACGCCCTGTTCTGGCCGGCCATGCTCGAAGGCGCGGGCCTGCGCAAGCCGACCGCGGTCAACGTGCACGGCTACCTGACCGTCAATGGCGCGAAGATGTCCAAGTCGCGCGGCACCTTCATCAAGGCGCGCACCTACCTCGATCATCTGCAGCCGGAATACCTGCGTTACTACTACGCCGCCAAGCTGGGCCGCGGCGTCGACGACCTGGACCTGAACCTCGAGGATTTCGTGCAGAAGGTCAACTCCGACCTGGTCGGCAAGGTGGTCAACATCGCCAGCCGCTGCGCCGGCTTCATCCACAAGGGCAATGACGGCGTGATGGTCGCCGGTGATGCCGCGCCGGAGCTGACCGAAGCCTTCCTCGCGGCCGCCCCGTCGATTGCCGAGGCCTATGAAGCCCGCGATTTCGGGCGCGCGATGCGCGAGATCATGGCCCTGGCCGATCGCGCCAACGCCTGGATCGCCGACAAGGCCCCGTGGTCGCTGGCCAAGCAGGAAGGCAAGCAGGACGAGGTACAGGCCATCTGCGCCCAGGGCGTCAACCTGTTCCGCCAGCTGGTGATCTACCTCAAGCCGGTCCTGCCGGTGCTGGCCAGCGACGCCGAGGCCTTCCTCAATGTCGCGCCGTTGACCTGGAACGACCACCAGTCGCGCCTGGAAAATCACCAGCTCAAGCCGTTCAAGGCGCTGATGAGCCGCATTGAACCGGCCAAGGTCGAAGCAATGATCGCCGCCAGCAAGGAAGACCTGCTGGCCGCCGAGGCCAACACCGCCCCGGCGGGCAATGGCGAGCTGGCCAAAGACCCGCTGTCGGCCGAGATCGAGTTCGACACCTTCGCCGCAGTCGACCTGCGCGTGGCATTGATCGTCAAGGCCGAAGCCGTGCCGGGTGCCGACAAGCTGCTGCAATTGACCCTGGACATCGGTGATGAGCGTCGCAATGTGTTCTCGGGCATCAAGTCGGCCTACCCGGATCCGTCCCAGCTGGAAGGCCGCCTGACCATGATGGTGGCCAACCTCAAGCCACGGAAGATGCGCTTCGGTGTTTCCGAGGGCATGGTCATGGCAGCCGGCCCGGGCGGCGAGGAGATCTACCTGCTCAGCCCCGACAGCGGTGCCAAGCCAGGCCAGCGTATCAAGTAACCAAATCAGGCAACCAATATGCCCCGGCCCCCTGGCCGGGGCATTTGCATCTGCCGTCCGCTGCCGGATAATGGCGCCATCGTCCCGCCGTCGGCACCTCCATGAGTGACTACGTTCTGGTCCTGGTCAGCGCCGCGCTGGTCAATCACCTGGTCCTGCAGGCAGAGCCGGTCGAGCGTGTGCGCCTGCATGCGCTGGGCCTGTGCACCGCCCTGCTGATCCTCATGGCACTGCCAGTCGGCGCCTGGCTGTGCCAACAACTGCTCGTGCCATTGCAGTTGCAGGACCTTCAGCTGTTGGTCTTCCTGCCGTTGCTGGCGGCATTGGCCTGGGCGCTGCCGAACCTGCTCCAGCGCCTGCGCCCGGACTGGCCCACACAAGGCCTGTCGGGCCTGCTGAGCGCAAATGCCGTGGTGCTAGGCTTGCTGGTGCAACTGTCCCATGACGACATGCGCGGCTGGCGCCTGCTGGCGTGGCCCCTCGTTGCCGCTTTGGGCTTCTGGCTCGCGCTGGTGCTGTATGCGGACCTAGATATGCGCAGCCGCCAAGCCGAGGTACCCGCAGCGTTACGCGGCCTGCCTATTCAACTGATCGGTGCCGGGGTGATGGCCATGGCGTTTTCGGGACTCAACGGACTGTTCACCCAATGAATCTGTCTCTACACATCGACGTCTTGCTGCCGGCCCTGCAAAACATTGCCCGGCAATACCTCGAGGAGCTGCAGGCCCATGCCGCCACCTGATCCGCGCCTGCGCAGCGCCATGCAACTGGTGCTGCTGGCCTGCACCCCTGGCCTGTTGGCGCTGTTCTGGCTGCATGGCTGGGGCGTGCTGATCAACCTGCTGCTGAGCAGTTGCGCGGCGCTGGCCACCGAGGCCTTGCTGCTGAGCTGGCGCAAGCTGCCGGTGGTCTCGGCCCTGGGCGATGGCAGCGCGCTGGTCACCGCCGTCCTGCTGGCTGCCGCCCTGCCCATCCACGCCCCTTGGTGGCTGCCGCTGATGGCAGCCTGTGTTGCCATTGGCCTGGGCAAACAAGCCTTCGGGGGAGTGGGACGCAACCTGTTCAACCCGGCCATGGTGGGCTATGCGTTCGTCCTGCTGAGCTTCCCCTTGCAGATGAACCACTGGCCTGGCCAGACCGCCGGGTTGCTGGACAGCCTGAACCTGAGCCTGGGTACCGGCGATCGCATCGATGCCTGGGCCAGCCCCACGGTACTCGACGTGCTGCGCCATAACCGCAGCCTGACCATCGACGAACTGTTTGCCAGCCA
Organism: Pseudomonas sp. FW305-96; assembly: GCF_058783825.1. Taxonomy (NCBI): domain Bacteria; kingdom Pseudomonadati; phylum Pseudomonadota; class Gammaproteobacteria; order Pseudomonadales; family Pseudomonadaceae; genus Pseudomonas; species Pseudomonas sp. FW305-96. The sequence continues at coordinate 24,637 of NZ_JBYSYW010000044.1, read as the reverse complement.
TTCGGCCTTTGGCCATATCGGTGGGAGCGCCAGCGAATGGGTCAACCTCGCCTTCCTGCTCGGCGGGCTATTTCTGATACAACGCAAGGTCTTCACCTGGCACGCGCCCATCGGCTTGCTCGGCGCCTTGTTTCTGTTCAGCCTGCTGGGCTGGAACGGCTCAGGCTCCGACTCCAATGGCTCACCATTGCTGCACCTGCTGTCAGGCTCGACCATGCTGGCCGCGTTCTTCATCGCCACCGAACCGGTATCTGGTTGCAGGCAGCCACTGGCCCGTCTGCTGTTCGGTGCCAGCGCCGGCCTGCTGATCTACCTGATTCGTACGTGGGGCAGCTTTGCCGATGGCACGGCATTCGCCATTCTGCTGATGAACCTTGCCGCACCGTCCCTGGATCGCTGGGCGGAGCGTCGCCAGCAGGCCTGCCCGTGAGTGCCCGCTGGCGCAGCGCCGCGTGCCTGTTACTGCTGGCAGTGCTGGCCGTTGTCACGACTTTGGCCTGGCAACGCTTCACTGCCAAACCTATTGCGCAGGCCCAGCGCCAGTGGCATGAACAGCAGTGGCTGGCAGTGCTGCCACCAGGCAGCTATGACAACCAGCCCTTGCAAACAGCCTTGGCCCTGGCAGATACCAGCCTGCGCCATAGCCGCCTGTTGGCCGCTTATCGCGCCACGCTGGCGGGAGCCCCAACCGCCATCCTGCTGCACAACAGGTTCCTGGGCTATGGCGGCGCCATCGAAATGGTCATCGCCATCAACACCCAGGGCCGCCTGGTGGGCATGCGTGTACTCGAGCAACAGGAAAGCCCAGGCCTGGGCGACCAACTGGCAGACCCGGCGCGTCAATGGCTCGACCAGTTCATCGGCCGGGCACAGGAAAATACACCCGAGCAGGCCTGGGCGATCAAACGTGACCAGGGCGCGTTCGATCAACTGGCCGGGGCGACGGTAACCTCTCGAGCAGTCATCGCGGCGATCCAGGATGCGCTGCGCTATTTCGACGACCACCGCCCCGCACTGCTCGGCGAGGCGCGCCCATGAGCAGGTTCTGGCTACTGATGATCAGCCTGGTACCGCTGCTCGGCGCAACCCGGACCATTGTCCAGGCGATCTCCATCAGCCTTTGCGCTTGCCTGCTGACAGGCCTGCATCAGGCGCTGATGGCACCACTGCGTCGCCACCTTGCTCAGGGCGCCAGCCTGTGGGCGAGCGCTGTGATGACGGCCAGCTTGGTAACCTGTCTGCACCTCGGGCTGCGGGCGTGGACCCTGCCCCTGGCCGAGGAGCTTGCCCCCTACCCGCTGTTACTGGCCCTGCCCTGCCTGGCCTGCGAACAGTTGCTGCCACAGCAGTACCGCTATCGCCAACTGTGTCGCGGCCTGGGCGGGCTCCTGGTGGCCGGCCTTGCCCTGGGTGCCTGTCGACAAGTGCTCGCCGACGATCTCGGCCTGCACATTGCCACGCTAGCCCCAGGCGCCTTGATACTGCTCGGCCTGCTGCTGGGCTTGTACAATCACCTGCGCCCATCGACCACCTCCCCTAGCCGTCAAGGAAGCCGTTGACCCCATGAATGCCGCCAAACGCCTGGAGATCTTTCGCAGGCTGCATGAAGACAATCCCGAACCCAAGACCGAACTGGCCTACTCCACCCCCTTCGAACTGCTGATCGCCGTGATCCTTTCGGCCCAGGCGACGGACGTCGGCGTCAACAAGGCTACCGCTCGCCTGTTCCCGGTCGCCAATACGCCGCAGGCCATCCACGCCCTGGGTGTTGAAGGCCTGAGCGAGTACATCAAGACCATCGGGCTGTACAACAGCAAGGCCAAGAACGTCATCGAGACCTGTCGCCTGCTGGTCGAACTGCACGCAGGTGAAGTCCCGCAGAGCCGCGAAGCGCTGGAAGCCCTGCCCGGCGTTGGGCGCAAGACCGCCAACGTAGTGCTCAACACTGCCTTTCGCCAACTGGCCATGGCCGTCGATACGCATATCTTCCGGGTCAGCAACCGCACCGGTATCGCGCCGGGCAAGACCGTTCTAGACGTCGAAAAGAAATTGCTCAAGTTCGTGCCCAAGGACTTTCTGCTCGACGCCCACCATTGGCTGATCCTGCATGGCCGTTATGTCTGCCAGGCTCGGAAACCGCGCTGTGGCAGCTGCCGAATCGAGGACCTGTGCGAATACAAGTTCAAGACCTCGGACGATTGAAGCAATAGCTGACAACAGCACAAGGCGATTGAAAAAATCTTTTTTACCCGCTCTGCGATTCCCGTTATAAGGACGGCCAATGGCCCTTTGGCTTGGAGTGACGCATGAGCACCGATAAAGAAGACTTGGCAAACGATGACGACTTCCAAAGTACGGACGACGACGTGGAGCCGCAGGCCGAACCGGCCAAGACCAACCTCAGCAAGCGCCGCACCATCGACAACATGCTCGAGGAGCGACGCCTGCAGAAACAGCTGGCCGACTTCGACTACGATCTGTAACGCAGACATGCAAAAGCCTCCTGAACGGAGGCTTTTCAATAGGGCTCAGGCCAGCCCATGGCGCTGGGCGAGTTCGATCAGGTCCACCAACGAGCGGGCATTCAACTTGAGCAGCAGGCGAGTCTTGTAGGTACTGACTGTCTTGTTGCTGAGGAACATGCTGTCGGCGATCTCCTTGTTGCTCTTGCCCCGGGCCAGTTGCTGGAGCACCATCATCTCCCGGCCGGAAAGCCGCTCGACCATCTCCATTTCCGTGGCGCCTCCCGTGCCCGAGCGCCCCTTGTGCAATGCCTGGTTGGGGAAATAGCTGTAGCCGGACATCACGGCCTTGATGGCACTGAGCAGCTCGGTCAACTCCTGTTGCTTGCAGACATAACCTGCCGCCCCCGCTTGCATGCAGCGCATCGAGAAGTGCCCCGGGGCCTGGGACGTCAGTACCAACACCTTGCTCGCCGGGCTCGCCAGCGTCATCCGCGCAATCACTTCCAGCCCATCCAGTTTGGGGATCCCGATATCCAGAATGACAATATCCGGCAGATACTCCCGCGTCAGTTGCAGGGCATCCACACCATTGTCACTCTCCGCCACCACTTCGTAGCCATGCCGTTCCATCAGCATGCGTACGGCCAGGCGAATGACCGGGTGATCATCCACGATCAGCACTTTATTCATGCGATTCCCATTGATACGTTATTTTTAGTTCGATAGACCACCACACCCGAGCATAACGATTATTTATGCAGCGGTTTCCCTGGTAAATTCACCGAAAGAAGCGGCCTACAATTAATAGAGATTCTTCCTACGCACTACCCCTTTCACAAAATGTAATAGATACAGGTTCGTCGCAACGATTCAGAAAGTAACAGCCGGAGGAATTGGATCCAAGTGCCATTGAGTCACACTTCACGCGGGAAAATTCGACTGTACACACTGGATAAAGGTAGGCGTCGAGCGCGGCGACTTGGCCAGGGAGGGAAACGAAGCACGCTTAATTACAGTGGGGAAAACACGCTACAGATGGGCAAAGCATCACCAGGCCCTCATCATGAACCGCGACCCCATCAGTCCGTTGACCCTTATCGCTGTCTTTGCCGGCGTGATCGAAGCGTCTGCCCTGGCATCACTCCCGTTCCTCAGCGAAGACAGCCAGACCCTGTACACCTGGTTCCTGGTGGGCTTCCCGTTCTTCCTCACCGTACTGTTCTTTCTTACCCTCAACTTCAACACTCGCTCGCTGTTTGCACCTGACAGCAATGCCCGCAGCGCCCGCAAGCCTTTACGCACACCTGTCTCAGGGAGCAAAGGCGCGATGATCATCGCCATTTCCGGAGCCGACAGTCAGAAGATCATCGAAAACCATGTACTGCGAATGATTGATCGCCCCCACGGGCGACAACGACGCTGGGTGCTGTACAACCTGGATACGCGCACCTGTATCCATCTCTCAGCCGTGCCCATGCAGGATGACGAGACCGGGACCGCCACCGAAGCAGAAACCCAGGCATGAAAAAACCCGGCCAAGGCCGGGTTTTTCGTACGCTCGTGGCTGCTTACAGCAGCGAACGGCCTTTGTTGGCCGCGATACGCATACGCAATGCATTGAGCTTGATGAAGCCCGCGGCATCGGCTTGGTTGTAAGCCCCGCCGTCTTCCTCGAAGGTCGCAATGTTGGCATCGAACAGAGAATCGTCCGACTTGCGCCCCACGACGGTGACATTGCCCTTGTACAGCTTCAGGCGAACAACGCCATTCACGTTGAGCTGCGAGGCGTCGATCATCTGCTGCAGCATCAGACGCTCCGGGCTCCACCAGTAGCCGGTGTAGATCAGGCTGGCGTACTTGGGCATCAGCTCATCCTTCAGGTGAGCGACTTCGCGGTCCAGGGTGATCGACTCGATGGCGCGGTGAGCCTTGAGCATGATGGTGCCGCCCGGGGTCTCGTAGCAACCGCGCGACTTCATGCCGACATAGCGGTTCTCGACGATGTCCAGGCGGCCGATGCCGTTGGCGCCGCCAATGCGGTTGAGCTCGGCCAGCACGGTGGCCGGGGTCTTCTCGACGCCGTCGATAGCAACGATGTCACCGTTGCGGTAGGTCAGCTCGATGTAGGTGGCCTGGTCCGGGGCATTCTCCGGGGAGACGCTCCATTTCCACATGTCTTCCTCGTGCTCGGTCCAGGTATCTTCCAGGACACCGCCTTCGTAGGAGATGTGCAGCAGGTTGGCGTCCATCGAGTATGGCGACTTCTTCTTGCCGTGACGCTCGATCGGGATACCGTGCTTCTCGGCGTAGTCCATCAGCTTCTCGCGGGACAGCAGGTCCCACTCACGCCATGGCGCGATGACCTTGACGCCAGGCTTGAGCGCATAGGCACCGAGCTCGAAACGCACCTGGTCGTTGCCCTTGCCGGTGGCACCGTGGGAAATGGCGTCGGCGCCGGTTTCGTTGGCGATTTCGATCAGGCGCTTGGCGATCAGCGGGCGGGCGATGGAAGTACCCAGCAGGTACTCGCCTTCGTAGACGGTGTTGGCGCGGAACATCGGGAAGACGAAATCACGCACGAACTCTTCGCGCAGGTCGTCGATGTAGATTTCTTTCACGCCCATCGCCTGGGCCTTGGCGCGGGCCGGTTCGACCTCCTCGCCCTGGCCGAGGTCAGCGGTGAAGGTCACCACTTCACAGTTGTAGGTGTCCTGCAGCCACTTGAGAATCACCGAAGTATCAAGGCCGCCGGAATACGCCAATACGACCTTTTTTACGTCCGCCATGCCATCACTCCACGGGGTTGTACGGAAAGCCGATGATTCTACCGGCCTTGCCGAAAAATTTACAATGGGGCGACAGCTTGTGACGACAAAGCGACAGGAATTGTCGAGAGCGCGACCCGCTGTCGCACTCAGGATTTTGCTGGAGCGGGCTGGGTGGCAGCGGCCGCAGGCGTCGCAGGCGCAGGTGCGGTAGCCGCGGGTGCCGGAGCCGCCGGCGCAACCGGTGGCGCCGGCTTCTCCAGCGGTTTCTCGACCGGTGTCACACGCTCGAGCTGGATGTTCACCCGGCGGTTTCGCGCCCGGTTGGCGGCAGAGTTGTTCTTCGCCAGTGGATAGCGCTCGCCGTGGAACCGCACGGTGATCTGCTCTTCCGGCACGCCATGGGCCTTGAGGTAGTCGGCAACCGCCAGTGCCCGTCGACGCGAGGTGTCACGGTTGGTCAGACGGTTGCCGCTGTTGTCGGAATGGCCGTTGAGCTCGATGCGGTTGACCGTCGGATCGGCCTTCAGATAATCGAGCAGCACATCCAGGCGAGCGCGCGCCGAGCTGTCCAGCTCGATACCGCCACCGGGGAAGCCGACCTGGGTCTGACGGATCTGGTCATAGTTCATCGGCAGCAGCTTGGCAGCACACAGTTGGTAGTCGCTGTAGGCCTTGGCGAAGCTGACTGGCATCACCTGCACTTGCATCGGCCGGCCACCCTCGCCCCGGTAGTTGCGCACCACCGTGCTACGGCCATCGAGCAGGCCATTGATCAGGCGGCTGGCCTGCCCCTGGCTGGAGGTGAACAGCACGCCAGTGCGGGCCATGTGCACCGCACCAAGGTTGATATCGCCCCGCCCTGGCTGCCAGGGGGCTGCGGCGGCCAGCAAGGTGGCGGAACCGGCGCCGAGGACGTTGCTGTCCGAACGCAGCTGGAACGTCGGTTGTTCGCCGGCACGGCGCACGAACTCGCCGCTGCCGAAACCGTCGATCGGCTGGATCAAGCGACATTCGAACTGATCACCCTCGACTTTCCAGGCGACGTTCTCCACGCGGGTCTGGAAGGTCATGGCCCCGGCCGGCAGGCTGGCGACAAGGGTGAACAGGGCTAGGTAACGCTGGCGCACGGTCGGCTCCACTGATTCTGACGGCTTACCTGAATGCTATCGGACGCCCGTCGGAAAACTTGATAGCCGTGCTCGAACAGGGGTTTTCCGGTAGCATTGGCTTCTGAGTTCGACCCGCCTGGAATCTCCAATGTCCGATCGCCTGACCCTCCTGCGCCCCGACGACTGGCACATCCATCTGCGCGATGGTGCCGTCCTGCCTCACACCGTCGGTGACGTGGCGCGTACCTTCGCCCGCGCCATCATCATGCCCAACCTGGTTCCGCCGGTGCGCAACGCCGTCGAGGCCGATGCCTACCGCGCCCGCATCCTTGCCGCACGCCCCGCCGGCAGCCGTTTCGAGCCACTGATGGTGCTGTATCTTACCGACCGCACCAGCCCGCAAGACATCCGCGCCGCCAAGGCCAGTGGGATCGTGTTCGCCGCCAAGCTCTACCCGGCCGGCGCCACCACCAACTCCGATTCGGGCGTGACCAGCATCGACAACATCTTCCCGGCAATCGAGGCACTGGCCGAAACCGGCATGCCCCTGCTGGTGCACGGTGAGGTCACGCGCAGTGAAATCGACGTGTTCGACCGCGAGAAGCGCTTCATCGACGAGCACATGCGCCGCCTGGTCGAGCGCTTCCCGACCCTGAAAGTGGTGTTCGAGCACATCACCACCGCCGACGCCGCGCAGTTCGTCACCGAGGCGCCGGCCAACGTCGGTGCCACCATCACCGCCCAGCACCTGCTGTACAACCGCAACCACATGCTGGTTGGCGGTATCCGCCCGCATTTCTATTGCCTGCCGATCCTCAAGCGCAACACCCACCAGGTTGCGTTGCTGGATGCCGCGACCAGCGGCAACCCGAAGTTCTTCCTCGGTACCGACTCGGCGCCTCACGCCAAGCATGCCAAGGAAGCCGCCTGCGGCTGCGCCGGCTGCTATACCGCCTACGCCGCCATCGAGTTGTATGCCGAGGCGTTCGAGCAGCGCAACGCGCTGGACAAGCTCGAAGGCTTCGCCAGCAAGCATGGCCCTGACTTCTACGGCCTGCCGCGCAATACCGACACCATCACCTTGGTGAGAGAGCAATGGACAGCGCCGGACAGCCTGCCCTTCGGTGACACCACCGTCATTCCCCTGCGCGCTGGTGAAACGCTGCGCTGGCGCCTGCAGGAGGACAACGCGTGAGCGAAGATCTGTACGAAGACGACCAGGACAGCCAGGTCAGCAGCGGCTCGCGCCATCCGATGGCCGAGCGTTTCCGCGGCTACCTGCCCGTGGTGGTGGATGTCGAGACTGGAGGCTTCAACAGCGCCACCGACGCGCTGCTGGAGATTGCCGCCGTCACCATCGGCATGGATGAAAAGGGCTTCCTGTTCCCCGAGCACACCTACTTCCATCGGGTCGAACCGTTCGAGGGCGCCAATATCGAGGCCGCCGCGCTGGAGTTCACCGGCATCAAGCTCGATCACCCGCTGCGCATGGCGGTGAGCGAGGAAAGCGCGCTGACCGATATTTTCCGCGGCGTGCGCAAGGCGCTGAAGGCCAATGGCTGCAAGCGGGCGATCCTGGTGGGGCATAACAGCAGCTTCGACCTGGGTTTCCTCAATGCCGCAGTGGCGCGCAACGATATCAAGCGCAACCCGTTCCACCCGTTCTCCAGCTTCGATACCGCCACCCTCGCTGGCCTTGCCTACGGCCAGACCGTGCTGGCCCGAGCCTGCCAGAGCGCAGACATCGACTTCGACGGCCGTGAGGCGCATTCGGCGCGTTACGACACCGAGAAGACCGCCGAGCTGTTCTGCGGCATCGTCAATCGCTGGAAAGAGATGGGCGGCTGGCGCGACTTCAACGACTGATCACACGCTTGTAGCTTGAAGCATAAAAAACCGGCCACCAGGGCCGGTTTTTTCATGCGCTTGGCAAATTACAGCTTGCCAGCGTTCTCGCTCAGGTAAGCCGCGACACCTTCCGGCGAAGCGTTCATGCCCTTGTCGCCTTTCTTCCAGTTGGCCGGGCAGACTTCGCCGTGCTCTTCGTGGAATTGCAGGGCGTCGACCAGGCGCAGCAGCTCGTCCATGTTGCGGCCCAGCGGCAGGTCGTTGACGATCTGCGAGCGGACAACACCGTTGGTGTCGATCAGGAAGGCACCACGGAAGGCCACGCCGCCTTCGGACTCGACGTCGTAGGCCTTGCAGATTTCGTGGGTCATGTCGGCTGCCAGGGTGTACTTGACCTGGCCGATGCCGCCATTGTTGACCGGGGTGTTGCGCCAGGCGTTGTGAGTGAAGTGCGAGTCGATCGACACGCCGATCACTTCCACATTGCGCGCCTGGAAGTCAGGGATGCGGTTGTCCAGGGCGATCAGCTCGGACGGGCAGACGAAGGTGAAGTCCAGCGGGTAGAAGAATACCAGGCCGTACTTGCCCTTGATGGCCGAGGCCAGGTTGAAGCTGTCGACGATCTCGCCGTTGCCCAGCACGGCTGGAACGGTGAAGTCCGGGGCTTTTTTGCCAACGAGTACGCTCATTCGATCTCTCCTGATGAGGGGTGAAAAACCTTGCCCGGGCGGAACGCGTCCCCCGGATCCAGCAAAGGCCGACCATCATACACAGCTTTGCGTGACAGGCCGAATCTCAACCGCCGGTCGCTCTGGAACGCACCTTACACAATGTGTTTTGACAAGCATTCTCATTACCATTACTCTCCAATCCATCGAATCAACCCGCGATGGTCAGCCTTTATGTATGTGTGTCTTTGTGTCGGTGTCACCGACGGACAGATCCGCGATGCGATCTACGAAGGATGCTGCAGCTACAAGGAAGTTCGAGCCGCCACCAATGTCGCCAGCCAGTGCGGCAAGTGCGCCTGCCTCGCCAAGCAGGTGGTGCGCGAAACCCTCACCGAGCTGCAACTGAGCCAGCAGGCCGCCCTGCCCTACCCCGTTGAATTCAACGCGGCGTAATGTCCCCAAATTTGAAGAACCGGACCTAGTGTCCGGTTTTTTTATGCCTGCAATTCAATAAGTTAGCGCTCGAACGCAGTTCACAAACATTCTTATTCCGATTAATTTTCACTTATTATTCAATAACTTAGGTTTGACATAGATAGTTGCGAGGCTCAAACTTGTTTGCATTGGCTCAACTTCTACAGGGCAGACCCCATCATGAAAGGCGACGTAAGCGTCATCCAGCATCTCAACAAGGTCCTCGGAAACGAGCTGGTCGCAATCAACCAGTACTTCCTGCATGCGCGCATGTACGAAGATTGGGGCCTGAACAAGATCGGCAAACTCGAGTACAAAGAGTCCATCCAGGCGATGAAGGATGCTGACAAGCTGATCAAGCGCATCCTCTTCCTCGAAGGCATCCCCAACGTCCAGGACCTGGGCAAGCTCATGATTGGCGAGCACACCAAGGAAATGCTCGACTGCGACCTGAAGCTTGAGAAAAAGGCCCACGCCGACCTGAAAGCCGCCATCGCCCACTGCGAAACCGCTGGCGATTTCGGTTCGCGTGACGTGCTCGAGGACATCCTCGAAGACCAGGAAGAGCACATCGACTGGCTGGAAACTCAGCTGGGCCTGATCGACAAGATCACTATCGAGAACTACCTGCAGTCGCAGATGGGCGAAGAGTAACTGCTCGATCGACGACAACAAAAAGCCCCGCTATTGCGGGGCTTTTGCATGCTGGCGAAGAACGCCGGAATCAGGCTTCGGGAGCCTTGGCCTTGGCGGCCGCATCCTTGATCAGCGTCTGCAGCTCACCCTTTTCGAACATCTCGATCATGATGTCGCTGCCGCCGACCAGCTCACCCGCCACCCACAGTTGCGGGAAGGTAGGCCAGTTGGCGTACTTGGGCAGGTTGGCGCGGATTTCCGGGTTCTGCAGGATGTCGACATAAGCGAACTTCTCGCCACACCCCATCACGGCTTGCGAAGCCTTGGCCGAGAAGCCGCACTGCGGGGCATTCGGCGAACCTTTCATGTAAAGCAGAATGGTGTTGTTGGCGATCTGCTCTTTGATTGTATCGATGATATCCATGAAGCACCTCGGCTGAACTTTCCGACTGGGTCGTCGGCACGGTGACGCATTGTATCGGAAAGCCGAGCGGCGTGCTCGGCCTTGCCGATGCTCAGGCGGCCTCCACTTGCACAGGTACGCCATTGAGGGCGGCGTTGCCGGATACACCATCACGCAAGTGCTCGTCGGTCAGGTCATTGGCGCTCACTCCCGGCTGTGCACCGGCCACCTGCAAGCGTGCGCCCTGGCGCCCGTGACCGTAGCCGTGGGGCAGGCTTACCACCCCTGGCATCATCTCCTCGCTGGCTTGGACAGGCACCTCGATCTCGCCCGTGCGGGAGCGGATCCGCACCATCTGCCCGTCTTCCAACTGGCGATGGCGCAGATCATCCGGATGCATCAGCAGATGATGCCGCGGCTTGCCTTTGACCAGCCGATGATAGTTGTGCATCCAGGAATTGTTGCTGCGCACATGGCGACGGCCGATCAGCAACAACTGGCCTGCCGTCGGCGCTGCCTGCCGGGCCAGGCGCTGCAGGTCACCGAGCAGTACCGCCGGTGCGGCTTCGACTTTGCCGCCAGCCGTGCGCAAACGTACCGCCAGGTTGGCACCCAGCGGCCCTAGATCCAGGCCGTGGGGGTGTTCATCGAGCATCTGCAGGGAAAGCTTCCAGGACGACTCGTCACCATAGGGGCCCTTGCGCAAGGCAAAGTCGATCATCCGTGCCGGTGGCAGGGTCGCCTTGAGCTCGACCTGCGCACGCTGGGCAAAGGCCTCGGCCAGACCTACGAAAATCTCCCAGTCATGCAGCGCCCCCTCCGGTTTGGGCAGGATCGCTTGGTTGAAGCGGGTGACGTTGCGTACCGCCAGCAGGTTGAAGGTGGAATCGTAGTGGTCATTCTCCAGCGCCGAGGTGGAAGGCAGGATCAGGTCGGCATGACGCGTGGTCTCGTTGATGTAGAGGTCGATGCTGAGCATGAACTCCAGGCCGGCCAAGGCCTCGTCCAGGCGCCGCCCGTTGGGCGTGGACAGCACCGGGTTGCCGGCCACGGTCACCAACGCCCGTACCTGCCCGTCACCGGGCTCGAGGATCTCCTCGGCCAAGGCCGAGACCGGTAGCTCACCAGCATATTCGGGCAACCCCGATACTCGACTGCGCCACTGGTCGAAGTGGCCACCCGAGGTGCTGGCGACCAGATCGACCGCCGGCTCGGTGCACAACGCACCACCCACTCGATCAAGGTTGCCGGTGACCAGGTTGATCAATTGCACCAGCCAGTGGCACAACGAGCCGAAAGCCTGGGTCGATACTCCCATCCGGCCATAGCACACTGCCTTGTCGGCAGCGGCGAAGTCCCGCGCCAATCGGCGGATGTCCTCGGCCGGGATGCCGCACAACGCGCTCATGCTGGCGGCATCGAACGGCAGGATCGCCTCGCGCACCTGCTCCAGGCCATTGATCGGCAGGTGCGAGCCACGGGCCAGGCCCTCGGCGAACAGGGTATGCAACAGACCACACAGCAGCGCTGCGTCGCCACCAGGGCGAATGAACAGGTGCCGATCGGCGAGTAACGCCGTCTCACTGCGCCGCGGATCCACCACCACCAACTGCCCGCCCCTGGCCTTGAGTGCCTTCAGGCGTTTTTCCACATCGGGGACGGTCATGATGCTGCCATTGGAAGCCAGGGGATTGCCGCCAAGAATCAGCATGAACTGCGTGTGGTCGATGTCCGGGATGGGCAGCAACAGGCCATGGCCGTACATCAGGTGGCTGGTCAGGTGCTGCGGCAGCTGGTCCACCGAGGTGGCCGAGAAGCGGTTGCGGGTCTTGAGCAGGCCGAGGAAGTAGTTGCTGTGGGTCATCAAGCCATAGTTGTGCACGCTGGGGTTGCCCTGGTAGACCGCCACTGCATTGCGCCCATGGTTTTGCTGCACCGCCCACAGCCGCTCTGCGGCGAAGGCGAAGGCCTCGTCCCAGCCGATCGCCTGCCACTGGTCACCGATGCGCCGATGAGGCTGGCGCAGGCGGTCAGGGTCTTCCTGGATATCCTGCAGGGCGACCGCCTTGGGGCAGATGTGGCCGCGGCTGAACGGATCCTGCGGATCGCCCTTGATCGAGCTGATCCGCGGCGGCCCTTCCGCCCCATGGGTAACTTCGATATTCAGGCCACAAATGGCCTCGCACAGGTGACAGGCTCGGTGATGCAGGGTCTTGGTCATGGCCGCCTCTGCCTTGTTGTTCGCAAGGCTCGACTATGCGCCGGCCAACCGATGCCCGCCAGCGAGGTTCGCAGCGTGAATCGGACGACATCAGGCAGACGGTTCACGACAACAGGTTTGCCAAACGCGCATCGAGCCGTGTACAACCGCTGTAGCAAATAAAAAACAGCTGCTCGCCAAAGGCTTACGACACCCTTTGACACAGAGGCGCTGTTTCCCCTCTTGGTTTCAGGCGACATTTAATTATAGTATTGCGCCTTTCCCTATTCCGTCCGCCCTGTGCGGCTTACGCCGCAGGTCACTCCGTTGTCAACAAAACCCATACGGTCGACCTGCAAAACGTTGCAGATAAGGTAGTCAATCATGAGCGCTAGGCACTTTCTCTCCCTGCTGGATTTCACCGCTGACGAATTGCTCGGCGTGATCCGTCGCGGCATCGAGCTGAAGGACCTGCGTAAACGAGGCGTGCTGTTCGAGCCGTTGAAGAACCGCGTGCTGGGGATGATCTTCGAGAAATCCTCGACCCGTACCCGAGTGTCCTTCGAAGCGGGCATGATCCAGCTTGGCGGCCAGGCGATCTTCCTGTCGCCGCGCGACACCCAACTGGGCCGCGGCGAGCCGATCGCCGACAGCGCCATCGTACTGTCGAGCATGGTCGACGCGGTGATGATCCGTACCCACGCCCACAGCACCCTCACCGAATTCGCCGCCAACTCGAAGGTGCCGGTCATCAATGGCCTGTCCGACGAATCGCACCCCTGCCAGCTGCTGGCCGACATGCAGACCTTCTTCGAGCACCGTGGCGCGATCCAGGGCAAGACCGTGGCCTGGGTCGGCGACGGCTTCAACATGTGCAACTCCTATATCGAAGCTGCCGTGCAGTTCGATTTCCAGCTGCGCATCACTTGCCCTGAAGGCTACGAGCCCGATCCGCGCTTCCTGCAACTGGGTGGCGACCGCGTGCAGATCATCCGTGATCCGAAGGAAGCCGTGCGTGGCGCCCACCTGGTGACCACGGATGTCTGGACTTCCATGGGCCAGGAAGAGGAAACTGCACGGCGCCTGGCGCATTTCGCGCCTTACCAGGTCACCCGCGAACTGCTCGACCTGGCGGCACCCGACGCCCTGTTCATGCATTGCCTGCCCGCCCACCGTGGCGAGGAGATCAGCCAGGACCTGCTCGACGACCCCCGTTCGGTCGCCTGGGACGAAGCTGAGAACCGCCTGCATGCGCAGAAGGCCCTTCTGGAATTCCTTGTAGAACCGGCTTACCACCACGCATGAGTCAACAGCTACTGCTCAACCTGCGCAACCTGGCCTGCGGCTATGGCGACCAGCGCATCGTCCAGAACCTTAACCTGCACCTCAACGCAGGCGACATTGGTTGCCTGCTGGGGTCCTCTGGTTGCGGCAAGACCACCACGCTGCGCGCCATCGCCGGGTTCGAGCCGGTGCACGAAGGCGAGATCCAGCTGGGCGGCGAGGTCATCTCCCGCGCCGGGTTCACCCTGGCGCCGGAGAAACGCCGGATCGGCATGGTTTTCCAGGACTACGCGCTGTTCCCCCACCTGACCGTCGCGCAGAACATCGCCTTCGGCATCGGCAAGCACCCGCACCAGGCCATGGTGATCGAGGAGATGCTCGAACTGGTCAAGCTGGCTGGCCTCGGCGGCCGTTACCCGCACGAGCTGTCGGGCGGCCAGCAGCAACGCGTGGCCCTGGCCCGGGCGCTTGCACCGGAGCCACAGCTGCTGTTGCTCGACGAGCCGTTCTCCAACCTCGACGTGGAGCTGCGCCGACGCTTGAGCCACGAGGTCCGCGACATCCTCAAGAGCCGCGGCACCAGCGCCATCCTGGTCACCCACGACCAGGAAGAAGCCTTTGCCGTCAGCGATCACGTGGGGGTGTTCAAGGAGGGGCGCCTGGAGCAGTGGGACACGCCCTACAACCTCTACCACGAGCCGCAGACCCCGTTCGTCGCCAGCTTCATCGGCCAGGGCTACTTCATTCGCGGCCAGATGAGCAGCCACGAGGCAGTGACCACCGAACTCGGCGAGCTGCGCGGCAACCGGGCCTATACCATGGCGCCCGGAAGCTCGGTGGACGTGCTCTTGCGCCCCGACGATATCATCCATGCCCCCGACAGCACGCTACGGGCACAGGTCATCGGCAAAAGCTTCCTCGGCGCGTCGACCTTGTATCGCCTGCAGCTTCCCACCGGCAGCCAGCTCGAAGCGATCTTCCCCAGCCACAACGACCACTTGCTCGGCCAGGACGTCGGCATCGCTGTCGCCGCCGATCATCTCGTTCTGTTCCCGGTACCCGGTAGCGTTGCCGCGCAGCTACCGCGCCAGGAGAACGGCGTGCGTCGCATCAGCTCGGCGCTCTGAGGTTCGACAGCAGCGCGGGGCAAGTCCGCTTCCACATCCTGTAAACAGGCGTGGGGCGGGCTCGCCCGATCACTTTGAATCAGACCATCAAAGTACCAGAGGCCACCAAGCGGGCCTGCCCACCGATCTTCACCCGTCCCCCCTCCAGCCGGCAGAACAGCTCGCCACCACGTGCGGACCGCTGGTACGCGTGCAACTGTGACTTGCCAAGGCGTGCCGCCCAGTAGGGAATAAGCGAGCAGTGAACAGAACCTGTGACCGGATCCTCGGGGATTCCGATACTCGGTGCAAAATAGCGCGACACGAAATCGTGACGTTCGCCCGGCGCCGTCACGATCACGCCTAAACCTGGCAGTTTCGCCAGCGCCGCCATGTCTGGCGTGCAGGCTCGCACGGCTTGCTCCGAAGCCAGCACCACCAGCAACTCCTTGGCCTGGTAAATTTCCTGTACCTCGCATCCCAACGCCTCGGCCACAGCCACCGGCTCGGTCAAGGGCTGCGCATCGATTCGCGGAAAATCGAGCCACAGGTGGCGCCCCTCACGGTTCACACTCAACGGCCCGGACAGGCTTTGAAAGTCCAGACGAGGCTTCTGCTCGCCATAGACCTCGAACAGCACATGGGCACTGGCGAGGGTGGCATGACCGCACAGTGGCACTTCGGTTGCGGGGGTGAACCAGCGAATCCGGTAACCCTCTCCTTCAGCGACCACAAACGCAGTTTCGGCGAGGTTGTGCTCGGCGGCGATCTGCTGCATCAGCGCATCGTCGAGCCACTGCTCCAGGTGGTAGACCATGGCCGGATTGCCGGCGAAGGGCCGGTCACTGAACGCATCGACCTGGTGAAAATGCAGCTGCATGCCACGACTCCTGTGTTGGGCGGAAGAGGCTTCGAGCATGGAGCAAGGCGCCTGGACCGAACAGTGACAGAGTCGTGGAATTTGAATCAGTACAGATGATCAGCCGCGACCGATCTCGGCAAACTGTGCCTGGGTATGGGCAGCGAGCACTGCTGCGGCGAGTTCCACTTCCAGGCCGCGGCGGCCAGCGCTCACATGAATCGTTTCATGTTGTTGCGCGGTTTGGTCGATAAAAGTGCGCAGGCGCTTCTTCTGCCCCAGCGGGCTGATCCCGCCGACCAGGTAGCCCGTGGCACGCTGGGCAGCCTGCGGGTCGGCCATCTCGCACTTCTTCACGCCGGCCGCATGGGCCAGCGCCTTCAGATCGAGCGTCCCGCCCACCGGCACCACGGCCACCAGCAACTCACCTTTTTCGCTGCTTGCGAGCAGCGTCTTGAACACGCGCAATGGGTCAAGACCGAGCTTTTCCGCCGCCTCCAGCCCATACGATGCGGATTTCGGATCATGTTCGTAGCTGTGCACACGGTGCTCGGCACGCGCCTTTTTCAGTAGGTCCAGGGCGGGGGTCATCAACGGCTCCAGGCGATCACAAGTCGCCCGGTACTTTAGGGTAAATCCGCCGGGGCAGCCAGCGCAGGACCCAGGCTAGAGCAGCGGCCGTGGATTCACCACGCGGCACGGCAGTCAGAATGTGGCTGAGCGTTCATTTTCGACCTTTGACATCAGCGTTTCTTGTCTATATTTTTTCGTTTATGAATAAATGGTGCACCTATAAGGTGCGCTTCCTGTACCCGCCCGGCGTCAATGGGGATCGACTCCGGGCTTTTTGCTGTCGAGCGCCCAGCGCCTCACAACAACAAGAACCGAGGTCATACATGACGACTGCTCTACGACAACCCACGCTATCCGCTCAGTGCCTGGCCGAATTTCTCGGCACTGCCCTGCTTATATTCTTCGGTACCGGCTGTGTCGCCGCGCTCAAGGTCGCCGGTGCCAGCTTCGGCCTGTGGGAAATAAGCATCATCTGGGGTGTCGGCGTGAGCATGGCGATCTACCTCACCGCCGGTGTGTCCGGCGCGCACCTGAACCCGGCGGTCAGCATTGCGCTCGCCGTGTTCGCCGGCTTCGACAAGCGCAAGCTGCCGTTCTACATGCTCGCCCAGGTGTGCGGCGCATTCTGCGGCGCCGCGTTGGTGTACTTCCTGTACAGCAACCTGTTCTTCGATTTCGAACAAAGCCACGCCATGCTGCGCGGCAGCCAGGCCAGCCTCGAACTGGCCTCGGTGTTCTCCACCTATCCGCACCCGGCGCTGTCCACCGGCCAGGCGTTCCTGGTCGAAGTGATCATCACCGCCATTCTGATGGCCGTGATCATGGCCCTGACCGACGACAACAATGGCCTGCCCCGCGGCGCCACCGCACCCCTGCTGATCGGCCTGCTGATCGCCGTGATCGGTAGCGCGATGGGCCCGCTGACCGGCTTTGCGATGAACCCGGCGCGCGATTTCGGGCCTAAACTCATGACCTTCCTGGCCGGCTGGGGCGAAATCGCCTTCACCGGCGGGCGCGATATTCCGTATTTCCTGGTACCGGTGTTCGCGCCGATCCTCGGTGCCAGCCTGGGCGCGGCCCTGTACCGCGGGCTGATCGCCCGCAACTTGCCGACGACACAAGCCGTGACCCAGCAGACAGACGATAATCCTCAGGGCGACACCCAGGTTTCCTGATGCCAGCGCCGGGCCCGGACCGCAAGGCCGGCGCCCGCCACGCCCTGACCTACTCCCATATTCGTGCAAGGCCACCGACATGACCGATACCCTGGACAAGAACTACATCATCGCCCTGGATCAGGGCACCACCAGTTCGCGCGCCATCATCTTCGATCGCGACGCCAACGTGGTGGGCACCTCGCAGCGTGAGTTCGCCCAGCACTACCCACAGGCGGGCTGGGTCGAGCACGACCCGATGGAAATCTTCGCCACCCAGAGCGCGACCATGGTCGAGGCCCTGGCCCAGGCCGGCATCAGCCACGCCCAGGTCGCAGCCATCGGCATCACCAACCAGCGCGAAACCACCGTTGTCTGGGACAAGGAAACCGGGCGCCCGGTGTACAACGCCATCGTCTGGCAATGCCGGCGCAGCACCGAGATCTGCGCCCAGCTCAAGCGCGACGGCCATGAGCAGTACATCCGCGAGGCCACTGGCCTGGTCACCGACCCGTACTTCTCCGGCACCAAGCTCAAGTGGATCCTCGATAACGTCGAGGGCGTGCGTGAACGCGCCGAGCGTGGCGAGCTGCTGTTCGGCACCATCGATACCTGGCTGATCTGGAAGTTCTCCGGCGGCAAGGTGCATGTCACCGACTACACCAACGCCTCGCGCACACTGATGTTCAACATTCACAGCCTGCAATGGGACGACAAGCTCCTCGATATCCTCGGCATCCCAAGCCAGATGCTGCCCCAGGTTCGTCCGTCGTCCGAAGTCTACGGCCATACCAAGAGCGGCATCGCCATCGCCGGTATCGCCGGCGACCAGCAATCGGCCCTGTTCGGCCAGATGTGCGTGGAGCCCGGCCAGGCCAAGAACACCTACGGTACCGGGTGCTTCCTGCTGATGAACACCGGCGACAAGGCGGTGCAGTCGTCCCATGGCCTGCTCACCACCATCGCCTGCGGCCCGCGTGGCGAAGTGGCCTACGCCCTCGAAGGCGCGGTCTTCAACGGTGGCTCCACCGTGCAGTGGCTGCGCGACGAACTGAAGATCGTCAACGACGCCTACGACACCGAATACTTCGCCAGCAAGGTCAAGGACAGCAACGGCGTTTACCTGGTGCCGGCCTTCACCGGCCTGGGCGCGCCCTACTGGGACCCATATGCCAGGGGGGCGCTGTTCGGCCTGACCCGTGGCGTCAAGGTCGATCACATCATCCGTGCCGCCCTGGAGTCGATCGCCTACCAGACCCGCGACGTGCTCGACGCCATGCAGCAGGACTGCGGCCAGCGCCTGTCCGAACTGCGCGTGGACGGTGGCGCGGTGGCCAACAACTTCCTCATGCAGTTCCAGGCCGACATTCTCGGCACCTGCGTCGAACGCCCGAAAATGCGCGAAACCACAGCGCTGGGCGCGGCCTACCTGGCAGGCCTGGCCTGCGGTTTCTGGAGCGGCCTGGACGAGCTGCGCGACAAGGCGATCATCGAGCGCGAGTTCAGCCCGCAGCTGGACGAAACGGCCAAAGAGAAGCTGTACAAGGGCTGGCGCAAGGCTGTCGATCGCACCCGCGACTGGGAAGATCACGACGCCTGATCCCACGAGCAACGCGGGGCAAGCCCACGAGCAGCTGTTCGTGGGAGCGGCGGTGCGCCGATGCGACTTGCCCCGCGATGAGCCTTTACGGATTAACCAGACTGGTCCTACACCACGACCTACGGCATCATTGCAGAATTTGTCCGGCTGCCCCAAAGGACCGCCCATGAATCTGCCTCCACGCCAACAACAAATCCTCGAGCTGGTCCGCGAACGCGGCTATGTCAGCATCGAGGAAATGGCGCAGCTGTTCGTCGTCACCCCACAGACCATCCGCCGCGATATCAACCAGCTCGCCGAAGCCAACCTGCTGCGCCGCTACCATGGTGGCGCCGCCTACGACTCGAGCATCGAAAACACCGCCTACGCCATGCGCGCCGACCAGATGCGCGACGAGAAGCAACGCATCGCCGACGCCGTGGCCCGGCAGATTCCCGACCATGCCTCGCTGTTCATCAACATCGGCACCACCACCGAATCCATCGCCCGCGCCCTGCTCAACCACAATCACCTGAAAGTCATCACCAACAACCTGCACGTGGCGGCGATCCTGGCGGCCAAGGACGACTTCGAAGTGCTGGTGGCCGGCGGCACGGTCCGCCGTGACGGTGGCGTGGTCGGCCAGGCGAGCGTCGACTTCATCAACCAGTTCAAGGTCGATTTCGCCGTGGTCGGCATCAGCGGCATCGATGAGGACGGCAGCCTGCTGGACTTCGACTACCAGGAAGTACGGGTATCCCAGGCAATCATCGCCAATGCTCGCCAGGTGCTGCTGGCCGCGGACTCTAGCAAGTTCGGCCGCAATGCCATGGTTCGCCTGGGCTCGATCAGCCTGGTCGACTGCCTGGTGACCGACCAGGCGCCTTCCCCGGCCCTGACCCAGCTGCTCAACCAGTACAAGATCCGCCTCGACGTGGTTTGAGTCCAAGGGCCTCGCCCCGCCTCCTTGCGTACCGCTGGGTCGAGTACCGTCCCGGCGGCACTTGATCTCTGCCTTGCAAATCGACACCCTGCCTTTTCGCAAATGTTCATTTCCCTGTCATCCGATCAGTTTTTTCTATGAAGACTGACTGGCAGCCGCCTGTTCATTACGCTACTATTTTCGGAAACGAACATTGATGTTCACATTCGATGTGAACAGCCCCAGGAGGCCTTGCCCGTGTCCCAGCCCGTTTCGTCCCAGCCACCCCTCCAAGACTGCTACGACCTCGCCGTTATCGGCGGTGGCATCAATGGCGTGGGCATTGCTGCCGATGCCGCCGGGCGCGGCCTCAAGGTGTTCCTTTGCGAAAAGGACGACTTGGCCCAGCACACCTCCTCGGCCAGCAGCAAACTGATCCACGGCGGCCTGCGCTATCTGGAGCACTACGAGTTCCGCCTGGTGCGCGAAGCGCTGGCCGAACGCGAAGTACTGCTGGCCAAGGCACCGCACATTGTCAAACCCATGCGTTTTGTGCTGCCTCATCGCCCGCACCTGCGCCCGGCCTGGATGATCCGCGCCGGTTTGTTCCTTTACGATCACCTCGGCAAGCGCAAGCGCCTGGGCGCTTCGCGCAGCCTGCGCTTCGGCCCTGGCTACCCGCTAAAACCCACCATTACCCGCGGCTTCGAATATGCCGACTGCGCCGTCGATGACGCCCGCCTGGTCGTGCTCAACGCCATGGCCGCGCGCGAACACGGTGCCGACATTCTCACCCGCACCCGCTGCTTGCGGGCCGAACGTGTCGATGGCCTCTGGCAGGTAGACTTGCAACACGCCGGTGGCAGTCTGCAGACCATTCGTGCGCGCGCCCTGGTCAACGCCGCCGGCCCATGGGTCGCCAGCTTTATCAAGGACGACCTCAAGCTCGACGCGCCGTACGGCATTCGCCTGATCCAGGGCAGCCACCTCATCGTGCCGCGCCTGTACGAAGGCGACCACGCCTACATCCTGCAGAACGAAGACCAGCGCATCGTCTTCTGCATCCCTTACCTGGACCGTTTCACCCTGATCGGCACCACCGATCGCGAGTACAGCGGCGACCCGGCCAAGGTAGCGATCACCGAGCAGGAAACCCACTACCTGCTGAAGGTCGTCAACGAGCACTTCAACCATCAACTGAGCCAAGCCGACATCCTGCATACCTACTCCGGGGTGCGGCCGTTGTGCAACGATGAGTCGGACAACCCGTCGGCGGTCACGCGTGATTACACCCTCGCGCTGTCCGCCGCCCAGGGCGAAGCGCCATTGCTGTCGGTGTTTGGCGGCAAACTGACCACGTACCGCAAGCTTGCCGAGTCGGCCATGGCAGAACTCAAGCCGTTCTTCAGCCAGATGGGCCAGAGTTGGACAGCCAACACGGCACTGCCCGGCGGCGAAGGCATGAGCACGCCTCAGGCACTGGTCGATGACCTGCTCGCGCGGCATCAATGGCTTGCACCTGACATCGCCAAGCGCTGGGCCGTGACCTACGGCAGCCGCACCTGGCAATTGCTCGAAGACGTAACCGGCCCGGACGATCTGGGCCAGGCGATCGGCGGTGGCCTGTTCACCCGGGAAGTCGATTACCTGCGCGAAACCGAATGGGCCGTCAGCACGCAGGATGTCCTCTGGCGCAGGACCAAACTGGGGCTGTTCACCAGCACAAGCGAACAGCGCGCCCTGGCGGATTACCTGGCTCAGCGCGACGCCCGCAGCAACGCCGCCTGACCCTTGCGCGGCGACCGCCCGGCGGTCGCCCGCGCTCAACCCTCCCGCCCGTATGCCTCCTTTGCCAACTCCAGGTACAGAGCACGTTCTTCGCCATTGAGCGCTTCCATCAATGCTGCGGCGCGTTCGATGTACTGCTGTTCGCCCGATTCCCCAGTCTGGCGCTCACAGGTCTCCAGCTGTTCATGAAACGGCGCGGCCAAGGCTTCGAAGCGCTCGGGGTAGCGATTGCGCACATAGCCTTGCCAGAACTCTCGTTGAGCCAGTGCCCGGCTCAGTACGTCGGTGTTCTCGCCGGCGAGGACAGTTGCGCCCGCACGCGTGATCTGCATGGAAGTCACACCGCTGTGCTCCATGTAGTTCATGTGCCGCGGTTGGGCCGGCAGGTCAAGCCTGTCAGCCAGATGAACCCGGTAGGCCAGGTAAACTTCGATGTCATCCACGGCGGCATGGGGGTTCTGGCGCATTTCCTGGATATGCCGAGCGGCAATGCTGTCCACCTCATCCAGGCGATAAAGCGATCGCCCCAGCCTCAGCAAGGTCGCTTCGGCCCGCCTGCCTCCTTCCCCTGCCTCATGCAAGGCAATATGGGCTCTGACTTCCAGTTGGCTGAGGATCAGCAACAGGCGGTCCTCACAGGTTCTGCGGCCCTGCGTCTGCCAGAACACCGCTTCGCGCACATCGGTGTTATCCGCGCACAGTTCGAGGATGCGCCATACCCTGGCGCGGTAGTAGCGCGGGTGATCGAGAAAGTCATCTGAGTGTGCAAAATCCGCTAGAAAGCGAAACAGGTCTATCGACTGCGACTCCTGGGACAACTGCGTCCAGATCTGCGTGCGCTGGGAGCGCATGGCGTCGTCGGGGGCGCCCATCCATCGTTCCAGCAAGGTGCCGTCGGCAACAGCGTGACGATAGGAGTCGTTGCGGTGGGTGGCCGCAACAGTGCTACTGCGGGCCACCAGTGCGTCACTGGCTTCGTCCAAGGGGTTGTCATGTATTGAGAGCCGCTGCAGGCGATTGCGCAAGCTGCGCAAATCCCCGTTCAGCTGGCGTATCTGGTTCTGGCGAATATCCACCAAGCCTCTCCAGGGCATCTGCGCCTCCTCTGGCAAGGCCTGCAGGCCGGTTGCGCGCAGCGACACCTCGCGTAAATGAGGCAACCCTGCCAGCTCGGGAACCTGGCCCAGCGGGTTATAGTTCAGATCCAGTCGCTGAAGCATCGAAAGGCTTGCCAACCTTTGGTTGCCTGCGGCATCAACGGTAATCCGGTTACCCGCCAGCCGCAGCGAACGCAACTCGGTCAAATGCTCCAGGCCTACCGGCAAGGCGGTCAACTGATTGTCCCGCAAGTCCAGCTCGCGCAGGTCAGAGAACCTACGCAGAAAGTCTTCATCAATCTGCTCAAGGCTCATATTGCGCAAGGTCAAGCGCCGAACATGGCCGAACTCGATGCCGGCCGGCAAGGTCGGCAAACTGCCCACCTGTTCGCCGTCGATATGCACCGCGAAGTCGTTACCGGCAATGCCAGCAGTCTTGCGCCGCCAGGCGCGACGGATCTGGTTGGCCACGCGTCGCCGCCTGAGCCCATCCACGAAGCTCACACGCTGACCCTGCCAGGTATCCAGCGCCCCGCGCAGGTTTTCCAGCTGCTGCTGGAGACTGCTCAAGTGCTCCCAGAGCCCGATACGACGACGCGTCAGTTCGCGCAGGTAAGCGTCCAGCTGTACGTCGGTCAAGGTCGGAAAGATGTCATGGATGCCGCGCCGAATCGCCTGGCGACTGCTCTCGCCGCCGCCACTCAATGCGTAGCCGCTGCGCCCGTCGGCCATTCGCTGCGGCGGGCGATAGCGCTCTGCGATAGGCTGCAAGCCCATTGATCTCGCGGTTTTTTCACGACCGACGCTGGCGTGTCGAGAGAGCCTTTGGCCGAGTTCTGTGGCCGTCAGACGCGGACCGCCAAGCGCCACCTTCTGAGCGTCATCAACGGCGAGCAGCAAACAGGGCAACAAGCCCGTGGCTGGGCCTGCTGGGGTGGGCTCACCCAAGTGATACCCCTGCTCGGTCTGGATGATGCTTGTGATTTGCGACGCGTCGTCAGCGCCCTTCGACGCCAGCAGACGACCACTCGACTCCCCAAGGCGCAATTCAATCCGCACCGACGGCGGCCATGGCGCCAATTCATCGATCAGTTCCAAAGCCAGGCGCTGGGTATCGGTATTGACCGCACCTTCGTACTCGAACCCGATCAGTGCGCGATCCAGCCGACTCTCGCGCAAGAACCAGCGTGCACGCTCGGCCATGGCCAATGGCACACGGCCACTGGCCAGCAGCGCCTCGATTTGCTCACCGCTTGCATGTTCGAGGATTTCTTCGGTGCCACGCACGGACAAGCCTGGGAATGCCCTGAGCAATACGGCCCCGGCCGCAGAGGGCGTACCTTGCCAAGTCGCCAGCTCTCGTTCGAACGCGTCGCCACGCAGCAGAGGATTAACTGCATGGCATTCATAGCGTGCGCGGGCATCGAACAGCCGTGCAGGGGCTGGCAGCTCTTGCAGATGCAGATGGCGCAGTTGATCGTGTTCGAGCCCGGTAATACGAAGAAGCGTTTCGGCGGCCTGGTCGGAAGCTTGCGCGAAGTCCCCGCCAAATCTGCGCAGCAGCGGGCCGCCGCCATCGAGGTGATGGGCCGAGACCTGCCAGGCCGCCAACCTGGAGCGGCCCTCGCCCTCGTGCAAGGGCGTGAGCGCATCGACAAACGGCACCCGCTCGAGCACCCGGCCCCCCCCCCCGCCCCCCCC
>NZ_JBYSYW010000043.1:0-40180 GCF_058783825.1 Pseudomonas sp. FW305-96 | reverse complement strand
CAACGGCAACGGCAACGGCAACGGCAACGGCAGTATCAAAGGTATTTTGAGCGTTCGTCGGCGCGCCGACGTAGTCGGCTATCACTTCTCTGTCACGTAACTGTATTGTTGGCTATTCTCCGATCTGTCCCAGTACACTTCGTAACTGTTACGGTATTCTGGCCCCGCAGTGAGCCACACAAGAACAATGACCCGTCAGCGCTTCGAGAACACGCCATGACCAACCTGCTGCTGTACCAGCGCATTGCCCAGCAACTAGCCGATGACATCCGTCGGGGTGTCTATCAGCCGGGGGAGCGGGTGCCGTCGGTGCGCAAGATGAGCGCGCAGCTCAATGTCAGCCATGCCACCGTGCTGCAGGCTTACGCCAATCTCGAGGACCAGGGCCTGATCCGTGCCCGGCCGCAGTCCGGCTACTACGTCCACCAGACCCCGGCGTTGACGGCGCAGACCCCGGATATCGCGCGGGTCGAGCGCCCGGGCCTGGTCACCCGGGCAAGCATCATCCAGCAAGTGCTGGTCGAGGCGCGGCGCGATGGGGTTTTCCCGTTCGGCGCCGCGGTGCCGCATGTCGACTACCTGCCCGTGCGTGCCCTGCACCAGCAGTTGGCCAAGGTGACGCGCTTCCACAGCCCGCGTGCCTTCAGCTACATGTTCAGCCCAGGTTTCGAACCGCTGCGCCGGCAAATCGCCATTCGCATGCGTGATGCTGGCGTTCTGGTCGATCCGCGTGAGGTGGTGGTCACCCACGGCTGTGTCGACGCCCTGCAGATGGCGCTGCGGGTGCTGACCCGGCCGGGCGACCTGATTGCGGCCGAGTCGCCCACCTACTATGGCCTGCTGCAGTTGGCCGACCTGCTGGGGCTCAAGGTCATCGAGATTCCCAGCGACCCGTCTACCGGTATCAGTCTGGAGGCCCTGCAACTGGCCGCCAACCAGTGGTCGATCAAGGCGCTGGTGCTGACGGCGCGCTTGAGCAATCCCCTGGGCGGCACCATCCCCGAGGAGCGGCAGAAGCAGTTGCTGCGCCTGGCCTCTGACTTCGACATACAGATCGTCGAGGATGATATCTACGGCGAACTGATGTTCGAGCAGGGGCGCACCAAGGCGCTCAAGGCGTTCGATCGCCTCGACCGGGTGATCTACTGCTCGAGCTTCTCCAAGACCCTGTCGCCAGGGGTGCGGGTTGGCTGGATGATCGCCGGGCGTTACCAGGACGAGATCCAGCGCCTGCAGACCTTCACCACGCACTCGGCCTGCAGTGTCACGCAGATGGCGGTGGCCGCCTACCTGGAGAACGGCGGATATGATCGGCACCTGCGCTACATTCGCCAGGAATATCGCAAGAACCTCAGTGCCTACCAGCTGGCGGTGCAGCAGCATTTCCCGGAAGGCACGCAGATGACCCGGCCCACTGGCGGCTTCATCCTCTGGGTCAGCCTGCCGGGGCGGGTCAATACCCAGGAGCTGCATGTGCGGGCGCTGGAGCAGGGGATCAGTATCGCGCCGGGGCTGATCTTCAGTAATACGGAGCAGTTCAACCACTGTATCCGGCTTAATTGCGGTATTCCCTGGAACCGCGAGGCGGAGCGCGCGGTGATGACCCTGGGGCTGCTGGCCCAACAATTGTGCCGCGAGCCGACAGGTTCACTTTTGTAGGCTTGTCAGATGAGCGGGGAACAGGGAGCATACGCGTTTTGCAGCTTACGCTCCCGGTACCCATGAACCTGTTTCGTCCTCTTGTCATTGCCCTGTGTTGCGCGTTGCCCTGGCTGCCGGCCGGAGCGGTGCAGGCTGCCGAGCCTGCTGCCAAGGCGCAGGTGGTGCACAAGTCGGCGGCCAAAGCTGCAGCCAAGCCGGCAGCCAAGCCCAAGGCCAAACCAAAGGCCAAGCCCAAGGCGAAGGCGAAGGCGAAGGCCAAGCCTGTCAGCAAGGCTGTCGCCAAACCGCTGCCCAAGCCGAAAATCGACCTGAGCCTGCCGAGTGAGATGGTCAGGCATCTCGAGCCGGACCTGGGTGACGGGCCGGTGGTGCGCAAGCCGCTGCTGCCGTCGATGTTCCCTACCAAGCCGGAGTCCGACAGCAGCCCGTTCCAGCTCAACGGCCGATTGATCAGCAACGAAATGCAGCTGCAGTTGCGCAACGACAGCCGGCGTGATGTCGACGGCGCGGCGATCGATTTCGAATTCCGCAACTGACTGCCGGGTCACGGTCTTTTTCATTCGCTCGGCAATTTCAAACATATGTTTGAGCGGTTAGTATCCAGGGACGTTCGTCCCGTTTTGCTCCTGGGAGTCCTGTTGTCATGAAATGCCGCGAGGGCTGCGGTGCCTGCTGCATCGCCCCGTCCATCAGTTCGCCTATCCCCGGCATGCCGCAGGGCAAGCCGGCCGGCGAACGCTGCCTGCACCTCAATGTCGAAAACCTTTGTGCGCTGTTCGGCAAGCCCGAGCGACCGCAGGTGTGTGGCGGCTTCAAGGCGGAAGCGGACATCTGTGGCAACGATCGTGACGAGGCCATCCGCATCATCGGGTGGCTGGAGCAGATGACGGCGGCGTGACAGGTTGGATCCTCGACAACAAGGAACAAGATGATGAGATCGATCAAACGTATTGCACTGCTGTGTGGCATGGGTGCCGTGCTGGCACCGACGGCCTGGGCCGAGAACTGGCAGGTGGCCAAGGACGAGGAGGGGATCAAGGTGTCCCTCAGCGAGGTGGCCGGTTCCAAGTACAAGGCCTACCGTGGCGTGACCGTGATCAAGGCGCCGCTGGCCAAGGTCAAGGCGTTGCAGGAGGACGTGGCCGGGGCCTGCGCCTGGATCCACGAGTGCAAGTCGCAGAAACTGCTCAAGAGCGAGGGCGACCAGAGCTGGACCTACACCCAGTTCAATACGCCATGGCCGGTGACGCCACGCGATTCCGTCCTGCATGTGACCACTGTCCAGGAGGCTGATGGCAGCCTGACCCGCAAGCTTGAGGAGCAGCCGAAGTATCTGCCGGAGGAAAAGGGCTTCGTGCGCGTCGCCCAGGTAGAGGGCTTCTGGAAGCTGGTGCCCAAGGGTGACAGCACCGAGGTGACCTATCAGGTGCACACCGAGCCAGGTGGCAGCGTGCCGTCCTGGCTGGCCAACAAGTTCGTGGTGGATGCGCCGTTCAATACCCTGAAGGGGTTGAAGGAGCGTGCCGAGAAACAGTGATCGGCGCCGGTAACGCAGAAACAAGAAAGGCTGCCCGAGGGCAGCCTTTTTGCGTTCGGCCGAAAAGGCTTACTTGCGGTCTTTCAGCTCGACGATGTCACGCTGCTCGTAGCCGGTGTACAGCTGGCGCGGGCGGCCGATCTTGTACGGGCTGGAGAGCATTTCCTTCCAGTGCGAGATCCAGCCGACGGTCCGCGCCAGGGCGAAGATCACGGTGAACATGCTGGTCGGAATACCGATGGCCTTGAGGATGATGCCCGAGTAGAAGTCGACGTTCGGGTACAGCGAGCGCTCGACGAAGTACGGATCGGTCAGGGCGATCTCTTCCAGGCGCATGGCCAGTTCCAGCTGCGGGTCGTTCTTGATGCCCAGCTCGCTGAGCACTTCGTCGCAGGTCTTCTTCATCACGGTGGCGCGCGGGTCGCGGTTCTTGTACACGCGGTGACCGAAGCCCATGAGCTTGAACGGGTCGTTCTTGTCCTTGGCCTTGGCGATGAACTTGTCGATGTTCGAGACATCGCCGATTTCATCGAGCATGGTCAGTACGGCTTCGTTCGCACCGCCGTGGGCCGGGCCCCACAGTGCGGCGATGCCGGCGGCGATACAGGCGAACGGGTTGGCGCCCGAGGAGCCCGCCAGGCGCACGGTGGAGGTGGAGGCGTTCTGCTCGTGGTCGGCGTGGAGGATGAAGATCCGGTCCATCGCCTTGGCCAGCACCGGGCTGATCGGTTTGATCTCGCACGGGGTGTTGAACATCATGTGCAGGAAGTTTTCCGCGTACGACAGGTCGTTGCGCGGGTACATCATGGGTTGGCCCATGGAGTACTTGTAGACCATCGCGGCCAGGGTCGGCATTTTCGCGACCAGGCGTACCGCGGAGATTTCGCGGTGCTGCGGGTTATTGATGTCCAGCGAGTCGTGATAGAACGCCGACAGGGCGCCGACCACGCCGCACATCACCGCCATCGGGTGGGCGTCGCGGCGGAAGCCGTTGAAGAACGACTTCAGCTGCTCGTGAACCATGGTGTGGTTCTTCACGGTGCTGACGAACTGGGCCTTCTGCTCGGCATTCGGCAGTTCGCCGTTGAGCAGCAGGTAGCAGGTCTCGAGGTAGTCCGACTGTTCGGCGAGCTGTTCGATCGGGTAGCCGCGGTGCAGCAGCACGCCCTTGTCGCCATCGATGTAGGTGATCTTCGACTCGCACGAGGCGGTCGCCATGAAACCAGGGTCGAAGGTGAAGTGGCCTGATGCCCCCAACCCGCGGACGTCGATAACATCGGGACCAACGGTGCCGGTTAAAATGGGCAGCTCGACGGGGGCAGCGCCCTCGATGATCAACTGCGCTTTTTTGTCAGCCATGTGGCCTCCTATTAATGCTTGAAATCATCAGACAGACCCCCCACGCAGGGCCCGCACCACTATAGAGGGATAAATTCGAATGTCAATTTGCCTAAAGGCTGGTTGAAACGCCCTCTGAGGCCTGATTTTTCACGAAATTCTCGCCCGTTTACGCCTTTTGTCCCTTAAAGGCAATGCGCTATTTGGGCTAGCCCCTCACGTTGTCATAAGCAGCCTAACTGTCTATACTCGGCAGCCGACTCCCAGGGGCTTTCAAGCCCGCCCTGCTGGGTGTCGTCGCTCTCCTGGGTGGTGGGTACCTGACCAGTACACTTACCAACAACTTTGCCCTGTTAGCTAGGGGCTCTTCAGTGTGAAAAAAGCCGTGAAAAGCCAACGACCTGTAAACCTAGACCTAAGGACCATCAAACTCCCGATCACCGCGTACACGTCCATTCTTCACCGTATTTCCGGCGTCATCCTCTTCCTCGGCCTTGCCATCATGCTGTACGCACTGGGCAAGTCGCTGGGTTCGGAGGAAGGCTTTGCCGAGGTGAAGGCGTGTCTGACCAGTCCGCTGGCCAAACTGGTGACCTGGGGCCTGCTGTCCGGCCTGCTGTACCACCTCGTGGCAGGTGTGCGCCACCTGATCATGGACATGGGTGTCGGTGAGACGCTGGAAGGCGGCAAGCTGGGCTCGAAAATCGTGATCGTCATCTCCGTGGTGCTGATCGTTCTGGCAGGAGTTTGGGTATGGTAACTAACGTCACGAACCTGTCGCGTTCGGGCCTCTACGACTGGATGGCGCAGCGCGTCTCGGCGGTCGTTCTCGCGGCTTACTTCATTTTCCTGATCGGCTACCTCGCCGCCCACCCGGGCATCGACTACGCCCAGTGGCACGCTCTGTTCACCAACAATGCGATGCGCATCTTCAGTCTGCTGGCCCTCGTTGCCCTGGGCGCCCACGCCTGGGTCGGCATGTGGACCATTGCCACCGACTACCTGACGCCGATGGCGTTCGGCAAGTCGGCGACTGCGATTCGTTTCCTGTTCCAGGCGGTATGCGGCGTTGCGATGTTCGCTTACTTCGTCTGGGGTGTGCAGATTCTCTGGGGTATCTGATTCATGGCTAACATTCCAACCATTTCCTTCGACGCCATCATCATCGGTGGCGGCGGCGCGGGCATGCGCGCAGCGCTGCAACTGGCTCAAGGCGGCCACAAGACCGCTGTAGTCACCAAGGTGTTCCCGACCCGTTCGCATACCGTTTCCGCCCAGGGCGGCATCACCTGCGCCATCGCTTCGGCCGACCCGAACGACGACTGGCGCTGGCACATGTACGATACCGTCAAGGGTTCCGACTACATCGGTGACCAGGACGCTATCGAATACATGTGTCAGGAAGGCCCGGCCGCGGTCTTCGAGCTGGACCACATGGGTCTGCCGTTCTCGCGTACCGAAACCGGTCGTATCTACCAGCGTCCGTTCGGTGGCCAGTCCAAGGACTTCGGCAAGGGCGGCCAGGCTGCCCGTACCTGCGCAGCCTCCGACCGTACCGGTCACGCGCTGCTGCACACCCTGTACCAGGGCAACCTGAAGGCAGGCACCACCTTCCTCAACGAGTACTACGCCGTTGACCTGGTGAAGAACCAGGACGGCGCGTTCGTCGGTGTGATCGCGATCTGCATCGAAACCGGCGAAACCATGTACATCAAGTCCAAGGCCACCGTACTGGCGACTGGCGGTGCTGGCCGTATCTACGCCTCCACCACCAACGCCCTGATCAATACCGGCGACGGTATCGGCATGGCCCTGCGTGCCGGCGTGCCGGTGCAGGACATCGAGATGTGGCAGTTCCACCCGACCGGCATCGCCGGCGCCGGTGTACTGGTCACCGAAGGTTGCCGCGGTGAAGGTGGCTACCTGATCAACGCCCACGGCGAGCGCTTCATGGAGCGTTACGCGCCGAACGCGAAAGACCTGGCCGGCCGCGACGTGGTCGCCCGTTCCATGGTCAAGGAAATCATCGCCGGCAACGGCGTGGGCCCGAACAAGGACCACGTGCTGCTGAAGCTGGATCACCTGGGCGAGGAAGTGCTGCACAGCCGCCTGCCAGGTATCTGCGAGCTGTCCAAGACCTTCGCCCACGTCGACCCAGTGGTCGCCCCGGTTCCGGTCGTGCCGACCTGCCATTACATGATGGGCGGCGTTGCCACCAACATTCATGGCCAGGCCATCACCATGGACGCCGAAGGCAAGGACCACATCATCCCGGGTCTGTTTGCCGTGGGTGAAGTGGCCTGCGTGTCGGTCCATGGCGCCAACCGCCTGGGCGGCAACTCGCTGCTCGACCTGGTTGTATTCGGTCGTGCCGCCGGCCTGCACCTGGAAAAGGCGCTGACCGAAGGCGTCGAGTACCGCGATGCCAGCGACACCGACGTCGATGTTGCCCTGAACCGCCTGAACAAGCTCAACGAGCGTACCAGCGGCGAAGACGTGGCAAGCCTGAAGCGCGAGCTGCAGAGCTGCATGCAGAACTACTTCGGTGTATTCCGTACCGGCGAATACATGCAGAAGGGTATCGAGCAGCTGGCTGGCCTGCGTGACCGCATCGCCAACGTCAAGATCAACGACAAGTCCCAGGCCTTCAACACCGCGCGTATCGAAGCGCTGGAGCTGCAGAACCTGCTGGAAGTTGCCGAAGCTACCGCCATCGCGGCCGAAGCCCGTAAAGAGTCCCGCGGCGCGCACGCCCGTGAAGACTTCGAAGACCGTGATGACGAGAACTGGCTGTGCCACACCCTGTACTACCCGGGTGAGAAGCGCGTTGCCAAGCGCGGCGTCAACTTTGCGCCGAAGACAGTTCCTGCCTTCGAACCAAAAGTCCGGACTTACTAAGGGTGGCTGCTATGTTGAAAGTCGAAGTTTATCGCTACAACCCCGACACCGACTCGGCGCCCAAGATGGAGTCGTTCGACGTCGATACCGGCGGCAAGGACCTGATGGTTCTGGACGTGCTGGCACTGATCAAGGAAAAGGACGAGGGCTTCTCGTACCGTCGCTCCTGCCGTGAAGGCGTGTGCGGTTCCGATGGCATGAACATGAACGGCAAGAACGGCCTGGCCTGCATCACCCCGCTGTCGGGCGTGGTCAAGGGCAACAAGCTGGTGCTGCGCCCGCTGCCTGGCCTGCCGGTCATTCGTGACCTGGTGGTCGATATGAGCATCTTCTACAAGCAGTACGAGAAGGTGAAGCCGTTCCTGCAGAACGACACGCCGGCTCCGGCCATCGAGCGTCTGCAGTCGCCGGAAGATCGCGACAAGCTGGACGGTCTGTACGAGTGCATCCTGTGCGCTTGCTGCTCGACCTCCTGCCCATCGTTCTGGTGGAACCCGGACAAGTTCCTGGGCCCCGCCGCACTGCTGCAGGCCTATCGCTTCCTGGCCGACAGCCGTGACACCAAGACTCAGGAGCGCCTGGCGTCCCTGGATGACCCGTTCAGCGTATTCCGCTGCCGCGGGATCATGAACTGCGTGAACGTTTGCCCGAAGGGTCTGAACCCGACCAAGGCTATCGGCCACGTACGTAACATGCTGCTGCAGAGCGGCACCTGATTCAAAACGTTGTACCTGCAGTAAGCCGAGGTGCGGGTGGTGAGCCCGCACTGAGGTAAAACCCGAGCAAGGGCCCACAAAGCCCGCGCTCATTACCTATGAAGATATGAGACCAGCAGGGGCTTCCGGGCTGGTACCCGGAAAATCAGCAGGATCCAGGTGGCGTGGTTCAGTCGCTGTGTTCGGACTTTTCCAGGTTTGCTGTGGCTCTCGCCGATCAGTCCCCTAACCGAGGGTGACCAAGCATGCAAGAAAGCGTGATGCAGCGCATGTGGGAAAGCGCCCACCTTTCAGGTGGTAACGCTGCATATGTGGAAGAGCTTTATGAGCTCTACCTGCACGACCCTAACGCTGTGCCAGAAGAGTGGCGCACCTACTTCCAGAAGTTGCCCGCCGACGGCAGCACCGCTACCGATGTATCGCACTCGACGATCCGCGACCATTTCGTATTGCTGGCAAAGAACCAGCGCCGCGCCCAACCGGTTTCCGCCGGGAGCGTGAGCACAGAGCACGAGAAGAAGCAGGTTGAAGTGCTGCGACTGATCCAGGCCTATCGTATGCGCGGCCATCAGGCTGCCAAGCTCGACCCGTTGGGGTTGTGGCAGCGTCCTGCGCCCGTAGACCTGTCGATCAATCATTACGGCTTGACCAATGCCGATCTTGATACGACCTTCCGTGCCGGCGACCTGTTCATCGGCAAAGAGGAAGCGAGCCTACGCGAAATCTTCGAGGCGCTCGAGAAGACATATTGTCGCACCATTGGTGCCGAATTCACCCACATCGTCGATTCCGAGCAGCGCAGCTGGTTCCAGCAGCGCCTGGAAAGCGTGCGTGGCCGTCCGGAATTCTCCGCCGATGTGCAGGCGCACCTGCTCGAGCGCGTCACGGCCGGTGAGGGCCTGGAGAAGTACCTGGGCACCAAGTACCCGGGCACCAAGCGCTTCGGCCTGGAAGGCGGCGAGAGCCTGATCCCGATGCTGGACGAAATGATCCAGCGCTCCGGTTCCTACGGTACCAAGGAAGTCGTGATCGGCATGGCCCACCGTGGCCGCCTGAACGTGCTCGTCAACACCTTCGGCAAGAACCCGCGCGAGCTGTTCGACGAGTTCGAAGGCAAGAAGATGAACGAGCTGGGCTCCGGTGACGTGAAGTATCACCAGGGCTTCTCCTCCAACGTGATGACCCCCGGTGGCGAAGTTCACCTGGCCATGGCGTTCAACCCCTCCCACCTGGAAATCGTCTCGCCAGTGGTTGAAGGTTCGGTTCGCGCCCGCCAGGATCGCCGCAACGACAGCGTTGGCGACAAGGTCCTGCCGATCTCGATCCACGGCGACGCGGCGTTCGCCGGCCAGGGCGTGGTCATGGAAACCTTCCAGATGTCGCAGACCCGCGGTTTCAAGACCGGCGGCACCGTGCACATCGTGATCAACAACCAGGTCGGCTTCACCATCAGCAACCCGCTGGACGCGCGCTCCACCGAGTACGCCACCGACGTTGCCAAGATGATCCAGGCACCGATCCTGCACGTGAACGGCGACGATCCGGAAGCGGTGATGTTCGTCACCCAGCTGGCCATTGATTACCGCATGCAGTTCAAGCGTGACGTGGTCATCGACCTGGTCTGCTACCGCCGCCGTGGCCACAACGAGGCCGACGAGCCGAACGGCACCCAGCCGCTGATGTACCAGCAGATCAGCAAGCAGCGCACCACACGTGAGCTGTACGCCGAGCAACTGATCAGTGCCGGCCGCATCGATGCCGAACGCGCCCAGGCCAAGATCGACGAGTACCGCAACGCCCTGGACAACGGCCTGCACGTCGTCAAGAGCCTGGTCAAGGAGCCGAACCGCGAGCTGTTCGTCGACTGGCGCCCGTACCTGGGCCATGCCTGGACCGCGCGTCACGACACCCGCTTCGACCTCAAGACCCTGCAGGAACTGTCGGCCAAGCTGCTGGAGCTGCCAGAGGGCTTCGTCGTCCAGCGTCAGGTCGCGAAGATCTACGAAGACCGCCAGAAGATGCAAGCCGGCGGCTTGCCGATCAACTGGGGTTACGCCGAGACCATGGCCTACGCCACCCTGCAGTTCGAGGGTCACCCGATCCGCATGACCGGCCAGGACATCGGCCGTGGCACCTTCTCGCACCGTCACGCGGTATTGCACAACCAGAAGGACGCCAGCACCTACGTCCCGCTGAAGAACCTGTTCCCGGGCCAGCCGCGCTTCGACCTGTACGACTCCTTCCTTTCGGAAGAAGCGGTACTGGCTTTCGAATACGGCTACTCGACCACCACGCCGAACGCGCTGGTGATCTGGGAAGCCCAGTTCGGCGACTTCGCCAACGGCGCGCAAGTGGTGATCGACCAGTTCATCACCAGCGGCGAGCACAAGTGGGGCCGTCTGTGCGGTCTGACCATGCTGCTGCCACACGGTTATGAAGGGCAGGGCCCGGAGCACTCCTCCGCGCGTCTGGAGCGTTACCTGCAGCTTTGCGCCGAGCACAACATCCAGGTGTGCGTGCCGACCACTCCAGCACAGATCTACCACCTGCTGCGTCGCCAGGTCATCCGCCCGCTGCGCAAGCCGTTGGTCGTGCTGACGCCGAAGTCGCTGCTGCGCCACAAGCTGGCCATCTCGACCCTGGAAGACCTGGCCGAAGGCTCGTTCCAGACCGTGATCCCGGAAATCGATACCCTCGATCCGGCCAAGGTCGAACGCCTGGTCCTGTGCGGCGGCAAGGTCTACTACGACCTGCTGGAAAAACGCCGTGCCGAAGGCCGTGAAGACATCGCCATCGTGCGTATCGAACAGCTGTATCCGTTCCCTGAGGACGACCTGGTCGAAATCCTGGCGCCTTACACCAACCTCAAGCATGCAGTGTGGTGTCAGGAAGAGCCGATGAACCAGGGCGCCTGGTACAGCAGCCAGCACCACATGCGCCGTATCCTGGGCCGCCACAACAAGGCACTGGTCCTGGAATACGCCGGCCGCGACGCGTCCGCCGCGCCAGCCTGTGGTTACGCATCGAAGCACGCCGAACAGCAGGAAAAACTGCTGCAAGACGCGTTCACTGTCTAACGCCTTCGCGCACCTGAAACCGAATTTAAGGAAACACAGATAATGGCTATCGAGATCAAAGCCCCAACCTTCCCGGAATCGGTTGCCGATGGCACCGTTGCCACCTGGCACAAGCAGCCGGGCGACGCCGTCAAGCGTGACGAGCTGATCGTCGACATCGAAACCGACAAAGTCGTGCTGGAAGTCCTGGCCACCGCCGACGGCGTGCTGGGCGCCATCGTCAAGGGCGAGGGCGATACCGTCCTGTCCGACGAAGTGCTGGGCTCGATCGTGGAAGGCGGCGCTGCCGCCGCTGCTCCAGCTGCCGCCCCGGCCGCTGCCGCTCCAGCCGCTGCTGCCGCCGCCGACGCTGGCGAAGACGACCCGGTTGCCGCACCTGCCGCGCGCAAGCTGGCTGAAGAGAACGGTATCGACCTGGCTACCGTTGCCGGCACCGGCAAGGGCGGTCGCATCACCAAGGAAGACGTCGTCGCCGCCGTCGCCAACAAAAAGTCGGCTCCGGCTCCAGCTGCCAAGCCGGCCGCTGCTGCCGCCGCTGCTCCGGTCGTCGTCGCCGCTGGCGACCGTACCGAGAAGCGTGTGCCGATGACCCGCCTGCGCGCCAAGATCGCCGAGCGTCTGGTCGAAGCCCAGTCGAACATGGCGATGCTGACCACCTTCAACGAAGTCGACATGACCGAAGTCATGGCCCTGCGTTCGAAGTACAAGGACCTGTTCGAGAAGACCCACAACGGCGTGCGCCTGGGCTTCATGTCGTTCTTCGTCAAGGCCGCCACCGAGGCGCTGAAGCGCTTCCCGGCGGTCAACGCCTCGATCGACGGCAACGACATCGTCTACCACGGTTATGCAGACGTTGGCGTCGCTGTTTCCAGCGACCGTGGCCTGGTGGTACCGGTACTGCGCAACGCCGAGTCGATGAGCCTGGCGGAAATCGAGAACGGCATCGCTACCTTCGGCAAGAAGGCCCGTGACGGCAAGCTGGCCATCGAAGAAATGACTGGCGGTACCTTCACCATCACCAACGGTGGTACCTTCGGCTCGATGATGTCGACCCCGATCGTCAACCCGCCGCAGGCCGCGATCCTGGGCATGCACAACATCATCCAGCGCCCGATGGCCATCAATGGCCAAGTGGTAATCCGCCCAATGATGTACCTGGCGCTGTCCTACGACCACCGCCTGATCGACGGCAAGGAAGCGGTAACCTTCCTGGTGACCATCAAGAACCTGCTGGAAGATCCGTCTCGCCTGCTGCTGGACATCTAATCAACTAGCTGCGCGCCGCCGGCCCCGTTCTTCAAGAGACGGGGCCGTGCGGTACGCGGCTTGTAGCTTGTAGCTGATAAGGAATCTTTTATGACCCAGAAATTCGACGTAGTGGTGATTGGTGCAGGTCCTGGCGGCTATGTTGCCGCCATCAAGGCTGCCCAACTCGGTCTGAAGACTGCCTGTATCGAGAAGTACACCGACGCCGAGGGCAAGCTGGCCCTGGGCGGCACCTGCCTGAACGTAGGTTGCATTCCTTCCAAGGCGCTGCTGGACAGCTCCTGGAAGTACAAGGAAGCCAAAGAGAGCTTCAACGTCCACGGTATCTCCACGGGTGAAGTGAAGATGGACGTCGCCGCGATGGTTGGCCGCAAGGCCGGCATCGTCAAGAACCTGACCGGCGGTGTGGCCACCCTGTTCAAGGCCAACGGCGTCACTTCGATCCAGGGCCATGGCAAGCTGCTGGCTGGCAAGAAAGTCGAAGTCACCAAGGCTGACGGCACCACTGAAGTCATCGAAGCCGAGAACGTGATCCTGGCTTCCGGCTCGCGTCCGATCGACATTCCACCGGCTCCGGTCGACCAGAACGTCATCGTCGATTCCACCGGCGCCCTGGAATTCCAGGCTGTACCGAAGCGCCTGGGCGTCATCGGTGCCGGCGTGATCGGCCTGGAACTGGGCTCGGTCTGGGCTCG
Organism: Pseudomonas sp. FW305-96; assembly: GCF_058783825.1. Classification (NCBI taxonomy): domain Bacteria; kingdom Pseudomonadati; phylum Pseudomonadota; class Gammaproteobacteria; order Pseudomonadales; family Pseudomonadaceae; genus Pseudomonas; species Pseudomonas sp. FW305-96. Next base: position 26,991 of record NZ_JBYSYW010000043.1, on the reverse strand, counting down.
CCTGGGTGCCGAAGTCACCGTCCTGGAAGCCCTGGACACCTTCCTGATGGCTGCCGACACTGCCGTGTCGAAAGAAGCCCAGAAGACCCTGACCAAGCAAGGCCTGGACATCAAGCTGGGCGCTCGCGTCACCGGCTCGAAAGTCAACGGCAACGAAGTCGAAGTCACCTACACCAACGCCGAAGGCGAGCAGAAGATCACCTTCGACAAGCTGATCGTCGCGGTCGGCCGTCGTCCGGTGACCACTGACCTGCTGGCTGCCGACAGCGGTGTGACCATCGACGAGCGTGGCTACATCTTCGTCGATGACCACTGCGCTACCAGCGTTCCGGGCGTATTCGCCATCGGTGACGTGGTGCGTGGCATGATGCTGGCGCACAAGGCCTCGGAAGAGGGCATCATGGTCGTCGAGCGCATCAAGGGCCACAAAGCCCAGATGAACTACGACCTGATCCCGTCGGTCATCTACACCCACCCGGAAATCGCGTGGGTCGGCAAGACCGAACAAGCCTTGAAGGCCGAGGGTGTTGAGGTTAACGTAGGCACCTTCCCGTTCGCGGCCAGCGGCCGTGCGATGGCAGCCAACGATACCGGTGGTTTCGTCAAGGTCATCGCCGACGCCAAGACCGACCGCGTCCTGGGTGTTCACGTGATTGGCCCATCGGCTGCCGAACTGGTACAGCAGGGCGCGATCGCAATGGAATTCGGCACCAGTGCCGAGGATCTGGGCATGATGGTCTTCAGCCATCCGACCCTGTCCGAAGCGTTGCATGAAGCAGCGCTGGCGGTGAATGGCGGTGCCATTCACGTCGCCAACCGTAAGAAGCGTTAATTATAAGAAACCACGGCGGTCTGCCCGTCGTGGGTCTTGCGTGCAAGACTCACCGCGGAACGTCCGCCGGACCGGATCACATGGGAAAACCCGGGGTCAACGGTCACAGGTGGTGCGGCGCCAGTAATGGCGCAGCGCCGAAGCGCAGTACCTAACGAAGACGGTAAAAAGCATGAATCTTCACGAGTATCAGGGTAAGCAGCTGTTCGCTGAATACGGCCTGCCAGTTTCCAAGGGTTTCGCAGTCGACACCCCTGAAGCTGCAGCAGAAGCCTGCGACAAGATCGGCGGTTCCGAGTGGGTTGTAAAAGCCCAGGTTCACGCTGGTGGTCGCGGTAAAGCGGGCGGCGTCAAGCTGGTTCGCAGCAAGGAAGACGCCAAGGCGTTCGCTGCCCAGTGGCTTGGCAAGAACCTGGTTACCTACCAGACCGACGCCAATGGTCAGCCAGTTTCCAAGATCCTGGTCGAATCCTGCACTGACATCGCCAAAGAGCTGTACCTGGGCGCTGTAGTCGATCGTTCGAGCCGCCGCATCGTGTTCATGGCTTCCACCGAAGGTGGCGTGGACATCGAGAAAGTCGCTCACGACACTCCTGAGAAGATCCTCAAGGCCACCATCGATCCGCTGGTCGGCGCTCAGCCGTTCCAGGGTCGCGAGCTGGCGTTCCAGCTGGGCCTGGAAGGCAAGCAAGTTCAGCAGTTCGCCAAGATCTTCGTAGGCCTGGCCAAGCTGTTCAAGGATCACGATCTGGCCCTGCTGGAAGTGAACCCGCTGGTGATCAAGGCCGATGGCGACCTGCACTGCCTCGATGCCAAGATCAACATCGACGCCAACGCCATGTACCGTCAGCCTAAGCTGAAGACCTTCCACGACCCGTCGCAGGACGACGCCCGTGAAGCCCACGCCGCCAAGTTCGAACTGAACTACGTTGCCCTCGAAGGCAACATCGGCTGCATGGTCAACGGTGCCGGCCTGGCCATGGGTACCATGGACATCGTCAACCTGCACGGCGGCAAGCCTGCCAACTTCCTCGACGTTGGCGGCGGTGCCACCAAAGAGCGCGTTACCGAAGCGTTTAAGATCATCCTGTCCGACAGCAATGTCGCGGCCGTACTGGTCAACATCTTCGGCGGCATCGTTCGCTGCGACATGATTGCCGAAGGCATCATCGGTGCAGTGAAAGAAGTCGGCGTCAAGGTTCCGGTCGTCGTTCGCCTCGAAGGCAACAACGCCGAACTGGGCGCTAAAGTACTGGCAGAAAGCGGTTTGAACATCATTGCGGCAACCAGCCTGACCGACGCTGCTCAACAAGTTGTCAAAGCTGCGGAGGGCAAGTAATGAGCGTCCTGATCAATAAAGACACCAAAGTCATCTGCCAGGGCTTCACCGGCTCGCAGGGTACTTTCCACTCCGAACAAGCCATCGCCTACGGCACCAAGATGGTCGGCGGCGTCACCCCGGGCAAGGGTGGCACCACCCACCTGGGCCTGCCGGTGTTCAACACCGTGAAAGAAGCCGTAGAAGCTACCGGCGCTGACGCGTCGGTGATCTACGTACCGGCTCCTTTCTGCAAGGACTCGATCCTGGAAGCCGCCTTCGGTGGCATCAAGCTGATCGTCTGCATCACCGAGGGTATCCCTACCCTCGACATGCTGGACGCCAAGGTCAAGTGCGACGAGCTGGGCGTGACCCTGATCGGCCCGAACTGCCCAGGCGTGATCACTCCGGGCGAGTGCAAGATCGGCATCATGCCGGGTCACATCCACCTGCCAGGCAAGGTCGGTATCGTTTCGCGTTCCGGCACCCTGACCTACGAAGCTGTCAAGCAGACCACCGACGCCGGTTTCGGCCAGTCGACCTGCGTCGGCATCGGTGGTGACCCGATCCCGGGCTCCAACTTCATCGACATCCTGAAGCTGTTCCAGGAAGATCCGAAGACCGAAGCGATCGTCATGATCGGTGAGATCGGCGGTTCCGCTGAAGAAGAAGCCGCGGCCTACATCAAGGCCAACGTGACCAAGCCTGTCGTTTCCTACATCGCCGGTGTTACCGCACCTGCGGGCAAGCGCATGGGCCACGCTGGCGCCATCATCTCCGGTGGCAAGGGTACCGCGGACGAGAAGTTCGCCGCCCTGCAGGACGCCGGTGTGAAAACCGTGCGTTCCCTGGCTGACATCGGCAAGGCCCTGGCCGAGCTGACTGGCTGGGAAGTCAAGAAGTAAGTAACACGTAGTACCCCCCACGCGCACAAAGGCCACCTTCGGGTGGCCTTTGTCGTTGATGGGGATCGCTTGGAAGCTGGGCTGTACACCTGAGGAAATTTCGGTGGTCGCTATCAGGGTTTTCACCCAGACATTCGTTTGAATACGCAATAAATTGTCGCCGAACACGTTCAACCAGACGACAAACACATACGCACATCGGACAAGCAGCACTGTGCCAGTGCGTTTGCCGGGCAAAACAGGTAGGCTACGCGTTCACTCTGTGCCCGTACCCCAAAAGGGAACGACACGCTAAACGGGTCTGGCTCACCAAGCCGGGCAGCATTTCCCTTCATCCTATGGGAAATCCCCTCCGACTCCCGATTTCAGCAGTGTGGTATTTCCTTAAATGAAAGTGTTAAAAGGCCAGGATATCCTGGCGCTTGGCTTTATGACGTTTGCGCTTTTCGTAGGCGCTGGCAACATCATCTTCCCGCCTATCGTCGGCCTGCAGTCTGGCCCGAACGTATGGATGGCCGCACTCGGCTTCCTGGTCACCGCCGTGGGCCTGCCGGTCATCACCGTGATCGCCCTGGCCAAGGTCGGTGGCGGCATGGACGCCCTGAGCAGCCCGATCGGCAAGTTCTTCGGCGGCCTGCTGGCGGCGGTGTGCTACCTCTCGGTCGGCCCGCTGTTCGCAACCCCACGCACCGCGACCGTGTCGTTCGAAGTAGGCGTGGCGCCGCTGACCGGTGAAAGCCCGCTGGCACTGCTCATCTACAGCGTGGTGTACTTCGCCGTGGTCCTGGCCGTGTCGATGTACCCGGGCAAGTTGCTCGACACCGTGGGGCGTTTCCTCGCGCCCTTGAAGATCATCGCCCTGGCTGTGCTGGGCATCGCGGCGTTCGCATTGCCGGCCGGCACGATCGGTGAGGCCCAGCCTGCCTACGCCGCCGCCGCGTTCTCCAAAGGTTTCTCCGATGGTTACCTGACCATGGACACGCTGGGGGCACTGGTCTTCGGTATCGTCATCGTCAATGCCATCCGTTCGCGTGGCGTCGAGTCGCCGAAGCTGATCACTCGCTATGCCATCATTGCGGGCCTGATTGCCGGCCTGGGTCTGGTCCTGGTGTATGTCAGCCTGTTCCGCCTCGGTGCGGGCAGCCATGACATCGCAGCCGATGCCACCAACGGTGCGATGGTATTGCATGCCTATGTGCAGCACACCTTCGGGTCGCTGGGCAGTGGTTTCCTGGCCGTACTGATCGCACTGGCCTGCCTGGTCACCGCCGTGGGGCTGACCTGCGCCTGTGCCGAATACTTCAGCCAGATCCTGCCGCTGTCGTACCGTGCCCTGGTGGTGATCCTGGCTGGTTTCTCGCTGGTGATCTCCAACCTGGGCCTGACCAAGCTGATCATGTTCTCGATCCCGGTGCTGACGGCGATCTACCCGCCGTGCATCGTGGTCGTGGGCCTGAGCTTCGTGAAGGACCTGTGGAACTCCCCAACCCGCATCCTGGCCCCGGTCATGCTGGTGTCGCTGGTGTTCGGCGTTGTCGACGCCATCAAGGGCAGCAGCTTCGCCCACATACTGCCTGACGCCCTGGCTCACCTGCCGTTCAGCAACGAAGGCATGGCCTGGCTGGTGCCATCGGTGGTCACCCTGGCTGTCGCCGTGGTCTGCGACCGCATGCTGGGCAAGCCGCGCGAGGCGCTGGCCTGATGGATTGAAGCCTGATGGACGGGGCGCTGGCCAAAAGCCGAAGGGCCCCCGTCAAAGGTGGATATCGAAACCCCGCTGCCGAAAGGCGCGGGGTTTTTTGTGGCCTGGACCGACTCTATCGCCGATGCGACTTGCCCCACGATTTTTACTGGATGGCGTGTCTTTTAACGAATCCGGGCGTCGAAAACCGGTCTGTTTCTCTTTAAAGGGATTCCTGCATGACCTTCATCCAAAGCAACCTGGGCAACCTCCTGGCCGTCTGCTGGTTCGCCATCTGCTGGGGCGGCTACACCCGCTATGCCACCTGGAAGGGGCGCGATACTGCGTGCCTGGCCAGCGTGTTGCACCTTTACCGCGAGGATTGGATGCGCCGCATGCTGCTGCGCGACAACCGCATCGCTGATGCCAGCGTGATAGGCAACCTGGAGCGCAACGCATCGTTCTTCGCCTCCAGCACCCTGATCATTCTTGCCGGTATCCTCACCGTGCTCGGTGCGTCCGACCGCGCATTGTCGCTGTTGGCCGACCTGCCGCTGGTGCAGCAGGCGTCCCAAGGCATGTCGGAAATCAAGCTGCTGTGCCTGGCGACGGTGTTCGTCTATGCGTTCTTCACTTTCAGCTGGTGCATGCGTCAATACAACTTCGCCGCAGTGTTGGTGGGCTCGGCGCCGATGATAGGCGAACGTCAGGTCAACGAACTCGAGCGCAAGGCTTTCGCCTCCCGGGCGGCGCGGGTACTGTCGCTGGCCGCCAACCAGTTCAACCTGGGGTTGCGCTCGTATTACTTCGGCATGGCCATGTTGAGCTGGTTCATCAGCCCCTGGCTGTTCATGGCCATGAGCGTGGGCGTGGTGTTCATCCTGTATCGCCGTGAGTTCCACTCCCATGTACTGGAAGTGATGGTGTTCACGCCCACCGAAAGTGCACCGGTAGAGGCGAGTAGGGACACTTCCGATAGTGCAGGCTGAAGCCTTTCAGCTTTAAATGACAGACATAAAAAAACCCGACAGTGTCGGGTTTTTTTATGTCGCGAGATTACTGCTTGGCAGGCTCGGCAGGTGCAGTGGCCGGCGCTGGAGTGGAAGGCGCGGCTTCCTCGGCGGCCTTCTGCTGCGCTTCGGCCTGATCTTTGGCGGCTTCGGCGTTTTCCTTGGCGGCGTCGTTCATCTTATCCTGAGCTTCGCCCATCTTCTCTTGGGCTTGCTCGGCATGTTGCTGTGCGTCCTGGGCTTTGTCTTCGCTCGCTTTATCGCAAGCAGCCAGGCCCATGGCAGCGGCCAGCATCAGAGCAAAAGCAAAAGGTTTACGCATGGGGTGTTTCTCCTGGGTGGAATAACTTTGTATGTTCCTTCGAGTACGCCCTTGGCGAATAAGTTCAACGCAGGTTACAGATATATAACTGCCCAGCCTATATAGACTTTTTACCCATTTTATGCGGCGGCGGACAATGAACGAGACTCCATTGATGGCGATGGCCGAGCGCTTTCTGTCGGCATTGAAACATTGCCAGGTATTACAGATGCGGGTGCAGCATGCCGACGCCGATGGCATGACCCTGTTGCTGCCCTGGTCGCCGGCCATTGTCGGCAATCCGCAGAATGGCGCGGTGCATGGGGGTGTGCTGACCACGCTGATGGACACCACCTGCGGCATGGCCACGCTCTGCGCGCTGCCCAGCTTCGAAGTGTGCCCGACTCTGGACCTGCGCATCGACTACATGCACCCGGCCGAGGCGGGCAAGGACATCTATGGCCATGCCCAGTGCTACCGGGTGACCCGCGATGTCATCTTCACCCGGGGGACGGCCTACCAGGATGACCCTTCGCAACCGATCTGCCAGGTGGTCGGCACCTTCATGCGCCTGGGGCAGGACGTCAAGGGCGGCATCCGCTTCGGTAACAGCCTCAAGGAGCGCCGCACGTGATCCCCAGCGATATCCGCCAACAGCTGAACCAGGCCCACGCCCGGGGTGATTACCAGCCCTTGCTGGCGTTGATCCCCTATGCCGGATTGATCGGTATCGAATGCGAGCGCCAGGGCGAAGACCTGCTGTTCCGTCTGCCGGCCAATCCGGACAATATCGGCAACCCGTTGCTGCCGGCGATCCATGGCGGCGTGATCGCCGGGTTCATGGAGCTGTCCGCGGCGCTCTACCTGCTGATCTACAGCGAAAGCGCGAGCATTCCGAAGATCATCGATTTCTCCATCGATTATCTGCGTGCCGGCCTTTACCGCGATACCTACGCCCAGTGCCAGCTGTGGCGCCAGGGGCGGCGGGTGACCAACGTCGCCATTACCGCCTGGCAGGGCGATCGCGATACCCCGATCGCCACGGCGCGCGCGCATTTCAAGATTGAACCCGAAAAGCCCTTGAAATAGTCAGGGCTGCCCCCATCTGCTGGACATCCGCCATCAAAAACGGCCCGCTGGCCGCCAGGCGTCACCAACCAACAGATTGGAGTTTTGAAGACCATGAGTGTGGAGACTCAAAAAGAAACCCTGGGCTTTCAGACCGAGGTAAAGCAACTGCTGCACCTCATGATCCATTCCCTGTATTCGAACAAGGAGATCTTCCTGCGCGAGCTGATCTCCAACGCCTCCGACGCCGCCGACAAGCTGCGCTTCGAGGCCCTGGCCAAGCCTGAGCTGCTCGAAGGCGACGCCGACCTGAAGATTCGCGTCAGCTTCGACAAGGCCGCCAACACCGTGACCCTCGAGGACAACGGCATCGGCATGAGCCGCGAAGACGTAATCGCGCACCTGGGTACCATCGCCAAGTCCGGCACCGCCGACTTCATGAAGAACCTCACTGGCGACCAGAAAAAGGACTCGCACCTGATCGGTCAGTTCGGCGTGGGCTTCTACTCCGCGTTCATCGTCGCCGACAAGGTCGACGTGTTCAGCCGTCGCGCCGGGCTACCGGCCGCCGAGGGCGTGCACTGGTCGTCGAAAGGCGAGGGCGAGTTCGAAGTCGCCACCGTCGACAAGCCGCAGCGCGGTACCCGCATCGTCCTGCACCTGAAGAAGGGCGAGGATGAATTCGCCGATGGCTGGCGCCTGCGCAACGTGGTCAAGAAGTACTCCGACCACATCGCCCTGCCGATCGAGCTGCCCAAGGAGCAGGCCGAGGCCGCCGAAGGCGAGGAAAAACCGGCGCAGGAATGGGAAACCGTCAACCGCGCCAGCGCCCTGTGGACCCGTTCGCGCACCGAGGTGAAGGACGAGGAGTACCAGGAGTTCTACAAGCACATCGGCCATGACTTCGAGAACCCGCTGGCCTGGAGCCACAACAAGGTCGAAGGCAAGCTGGAGTACAACTCGCTGCTGTACGTGCCGGCCCGCGCGCCGTTCGACCTGTACCAGCGCGAAGCGCCACGCGGCCTGAAGCTGTACGTGCAGCGCGTGTTCATCATGGATCAGGCAGAGTCGTTCCTGCCGCTGTACCTGCGCTTCATCAAGGGCGTGGTCGACTCCAACGACCTGTCGCTGAACGTTTCCCGCGAGATCCTGCAGAAAGACCCGATCATCGACTCGATGAAGACCGCGCTGACCAAGCGCGTGCTGGACATGCTGGAGAAACTGGCGAAGAACGAGCCCGAGCAGTACAAGGGCTTCTGGAAGAACTTCGGCCAGGTGTTGAAGGAAGGCCCGGCCGAAGACTTCGCCAACAAGGAGAAGATCGCCAGCCTGCTGCGCTTCGCCTCCACCCATGACGACAGCGGCGAGCAGAGCGTCGCCCTGGCCGACTACCTGGCCCGCGCCAAGGAAGGCCAGGACAAGATCTACTTCCTGACCGGCGAATCCTACGCTCAGGTCAAGAACAGCCCGCACCTGGAAGTCTTCCGCAAGAAAGGCATCGAAGTGCTGCTGCTGACCGACCGCATCGACGAGTGGCTGATGAGCTACCTCAACGAGTTCGACGGCAAGGCCTTCGTCGACGTCGCCCGCGGCGACCTGGACCTGGGCAAGCTGGACTCCGAAGAGGACAAGAAGGCCCAGGAAGAAGTCGCCAAGGACAAGGAAGGCCTGGTCGAGCGTCTCAAGGGCGCGCTGGGTGACAGCGTTGCCGAGGTGCGTGTCTCGCACCGCCTGACCGACTCGCCGGCGATCCTCGCCATCGGCGAACAGGACCTGGGCCTGCAGATGCGCCAGATCCTCGAGGCCAGCGGGCAGAAGGTGCCGGAGTCCAAGCCGATCTTCGAGTTCAACCCGAGCCACCCGCTGATCGAGAAGCTCGATGGCGAGCAGAGCGAAGACCGCTTCGCCGAGCTTTCGCACATCCTGTTCGACCAGGCGGCCCTGGCGGCCGGTGACAGCTTGAAGGATCCGGCGGCCTACGTGCGTCGCCTGAACAAGCTGCTGGTCGAGCTGTCGGCTTGACCTGAGGCAAGAAAAGCCCGCTTCGGCGGGCTTTTTCATGTCTGCTGCTCCCACGAATACATCTATCCTGTCCTGACCCGTGAACGCCCAAGGAGAGCTGAATGAGCAAGGTCATCGTCGAGTCGTTGGTCTATCACCTGTCAGGCAAGGCTTACGAAAGCCGCCTGGTCTACGCCCCGGGCGCGCTGCCGCAGCCGGGCCTGGTGATGGCGCCGAACTGGATGGGTATCGGCGAGGGCGCCGAACGTATCGCCAAGGAAGTGGCCGAGCAAGGTTATGTGGTGCTGATTGCCGACTTGTATGGCCAGTCGGTGCGGCCGTCCAATGCTGACGAAGCCGGTACGGCGATGATGCCGCTGAAGAACGACCGCGCCGAACTGCGCAAGCGCATGCAGGAAGCGCTGGCGCAGTTGGTGGGGCAATCGAGGGCCTTGTTGGAGCCTGGCAAGGTGGCCACCTTCGGCTTCTGCTTCGGCGGCTGCTGTGCCCTGGAGCTTGCCCGCACCGGCGCCGATCTGAGGGCGGCGGTGTCGTTCCACGGCACGCTGGATACCCCGAACCCCGAGGATGCCAAGCGCATCAAGGGTTCGGTGCTGGTGCTGCATGGTGCCTCCGACCCATTGGTGCCAATGGAACAGCTGCCAGCCTTCGAAGAAGAGATGAATGCTGCCAAGGTTGACTGGCAGTTGCTCAGCTATGGCGGGGCAGTGCACTCGTTCACCGATCCGAACGCCAATGTGCCGGGCAAGATGCAGTATGACCGGCGCACCTCGGAGCGGGCATTCCGTTCGATGCATAACTTGCTCAAGGAAGTGTTCGCAGGCTGAGCGCTCAAGGGCCTGCTGCGCAGCTCCATCGCCGTTAACCCGGCTCCCACAGAAGCAATGCAAATCCCTGTGGGAGCCGGCTTGCCGGCGATGGGTCGCGAAGCGGCCCCCGTTAACGCGGCAATTCGATCCGTTCGCTTTCTCCCGGCACCACTGGCCAATCCCCGGCCGCCCAGCGCGCCCGGGCTTGTTCTATCAATCCCGGGTCACTGGCCACGAAGTTCCAGTTCATCCGCCGCGGCCCATCCAGCGGCGCGCCGCCGATCAGCACCAGCTGGCTCGTTTCTTCGGCATGCAACACCACCTCTTCGCCCTCGGGCAGCACGATCAGGCTGCATGGCTCGACTTCCTCGTCATCCAGCATCAACTCGCCTTCGAGCAGATACAGTGCGCGCTGTGCGTGTTCCGTCGGCACGATCAGGGTGGTGGCCGCCTGCATGTGCACATGAGCGTAGAGCGTGGGGGAGAGCACCGGTACCGGTGAGGCCAGGCAGAAACCTGTGCCGGCGATCATGCGGATCCGCACGCCGAGGCTGTCACTGGCCGGCAGGCTGTCGGCCGGATGATGGCTGTAGCTTGCCGGGCCCTGCTCATCGGACTTCGGCGAGGCCAGCCAGACCTGCAGCCCATGCAGTCGCGAGCCGCGCTCGAACACCTCGGCCGGCGTGCGCTCGACATGCGCCACGCCCGCTCCGGCGGTCATCCAGCTGACGTCTCCCGGGCGCACGCGCTGGTCCGAGCCGAGGCTGTCCTTGTGCTGGATTTCACCCTCGAACAGGTAGGTGAGGGTGGAAAGGCCAATATGCGGGTGCTGGCGAATGTCCATGCCATGACCCGGTGCATAGTCGGTTTCCAACATATGGTCGAAGAACACGAAAGGCCCTACGCTGCGGCACTGCGCCGAGGGCAGCGGACGCAGGATCGGCTGGCCCTCGACCGATTCGGCGCGTGGGCGGATGACCAGGGGGCTGCTCATGGCGACACTCCTTGAGGGATGCCTGCAAGCATAGCGTTTTGCCGTCCGTGGCTGAACCGTCGCGCGCGCTGCCCGGTCTACTCTTGCGGTACCGGCAAAGGAGCCTGAGATGATTGCCCGCACATTGGCCTGCCTGCTGTTGAGCGCAAGCCTGTTCGACACTGCGCAAGCCCGCGACTACCGCTACAGCGACGCCCATCTGCACTACGTGGATTTCTTCCAGGAAACCGAGGGCATGCCGGCTTTGCTCAAGGCCATGGACGAGGCCGGGGTGGAACAGTCGATGATCTCCGGCATTCCGGTGGCCAAGAAATGGCACGAGGACGAGCCCAAGCGTCCGCGCTACTATGCAGGCGATGATGCCGATGCCTACTGGTACAGCGCCACCGACCTGTACGTCGCCGCCGCGCTGGAGAAACTGCCTGCCGAGCAGCGCAGGCGCTTTCATCCGTTCCTTACCGGCTTCAACCCGGTGGACAAGAATGCGGTCAACCATATCGAGCGCATGCTCGAGCTTTATCCGGGGCTGTGGCAGGGCATCGGCGAGGTGTTCACCCGTCATGACGATCTCACCGCCCTGACCAGCGGCGATACGCCGCGGGCCAACAACGAGGCCATGACCCGTATCTACCACCTCGCGGCCGAGCGCGACCTGCCTGTGTTGCTGCATTCGAACATCACCTCCAAGCGCGAGCGCAACCCGCTGTACCTGGCGGAAATCGAAGAACCGTTGCGCAACCATCCGCATACCCGCTTCATCTGGGCTCATGCTGGCAGCAGCATGGAGATCCACCGACACCAGGAGCGCATGGACTTTCTCCTGCCGGTGCTCACACGATTGCTAGAGGATTATCCCAACCTATACGTGGACCTGTCCTGGAGCGTGCTCGAGCCCTACCTGCTGGATGAGAAGGGCGGGCCACGCAAGGCCTGGGTCGAGTTGGTCCAACGCTTTCCCCTGCGCTTCATGCTCGGTTCCGATGTGGTGGGGCGCTTCGGCAGCATCGGCGAACAGATGCACGCTTTCGATCCATTCCTCGATGCGTTGCCAGAAGCGGTGGCAGAGCGGGTGAGCCGCAGGAATTTTGTCGATTTGCTGCCAAAAAGCGCGAAATAACGAGTTTTATGCGCAGATAGCGATTTGATATCGCCTTTTCGTCTTACGCAATTTCCAGGCGGCCCGATACCTTTTTTAAGCAACGGAATATCACGCTTGGGAGGGATCCTGGAAATGAGCCTGAGACGCTTGAATATCGCGCCGCGCGCCGGCCTTGGCTTTGGCATCATGGCGCTGCTGGTAGTGGCGCTGGGCGGCTTCGCGCTGCAACAGATGACCAACATGCGCCAGCAGTCCGAGCAGGTGGACAACAACTGGTTGCCGAGCGTGATCTCGGTGGGCCGCATGACTCAGGACATGCTACGCATCCGCGCCTTGACCTTGCGCCTGCTGGTCAACACTGACCCGGTCGCCCAGCAGCAGAACCGTGCCCGCATCGACGAGGTCAAAGGCGGCCTGAGCAAGGCTCAGAGTCACTACGATGCCTTGATCGTGCTTCCTGAGGAGCGCACGTTGTTCGACCGCTACCAGGGCCTTGAGCGTCAATACATGACTTTGCAGGGGCAGGTGGTGCAACTGGCCACCGATGGGCATGTCCAGGCAGCGGCGGCGCTGGTCAACGGCGAGATGAACCAGTTGGCCGACCAGATGACGACGACCCTCAACGAGCTGATCGAGCTGAACAACCATCAGGCCAACTCAGCCACCGACCTGGCCGAGGCCGTGTACAACGGTGCGAAGGTATGGGTCGGCGTGTTGCTGGTGATCGCCCTGAGCCTCACCGTGGTGCTCGCCCTGGCGTTGACCCGTAGCATCGTGCGACCGCTCGGCCAGTCGCTGAAGGTCGCCGAGACGGTCGCCACGGGCGACCTGACCCCGCAGATCACCGTGCAGGGTGATGATGAGCCAGCGCGCCTGCTGGCGGCCCTGAAGAGCATGCAGCTGAGTTTGCGCGAGACCATCGGGCGGATCTCCGACTCGGCCAGCCAGCTGGCGTCGGCCTCCGAGGAGCTGAGCGCGGTCACTGAGGATGCCACCCGTGGTTTGCAGCAGCAGAGCATGGAAATCGAGCAGGCCGCCACGGCGGTCAATCAGATGACGGCGGCGGTGGAGGAGGTGGCGAGCAACGCGGTGGCCACCTCCGAGGCCTCGCGCGAGTCCGACCAGATCGCTCGGCGCGGGCGCGAACAGGTGCGAGCCACGGTTACCGCCATCGAGGCGTTGGCCACTGGCGTGGCAGGCAATGCCGAGGAGGTCGGACAATTGGCCCAGCAGGTACACGACATCAGCAAGGTGCTGGATGTGATCGGCTCGATCGCCGAGCAGACCAACCTGCTGGCGCTCAACGCGGCCATCGAGGCGGCGCGGGCCGGCGAGGCCGGGCGCGGGTTCGCCGTGGTCGCCGACGAGGTGCGGGCGCTGGCCCACCGTACGCAGAGTTCGACCCAGGAGATCGAACAGATGATCGTGGCCATCCGCAGCGGCGCCGAACGGGCCGTGCAGGGCATGCAGCACAGCGATGCCCAGGCCCGCTCGACCCTCGACGGTGCCCATGCCGCAGGCCAGGCGCTGGAGGCGATCGCCGCGGCCATCGGCCAGATCAACGAGCGCAACCTGGTGATCGCCAGTGCCTCGGAGCAGCAGGCCCAGGTGGCGCGCGAGGTGGACCGCAACCTGACCACCATCCGCGACCTGGCGCATCAGTCGTCGGCGGGGGCCGAGGAGACGTCTGCAGCGAGCCAGGCCCTGTCGCGGCTGGCGGTGGACCTCAATACCCTGGTGCAGCGCTTCTCGGTGTAAGCCCCCCCCGCGGGGCACAAACAAAAACGCCCCGACCTAAGTCGGGGCGTTCTCGTTCAGCGTGTCAGCCGATCACTTGCCTTCCCAGCGCTTGAGCACCAGGGTGGCGTTGGTGCCGCCGAAGCCGAAGCTGTTGCTCATCACGGTGGTGAGCTTGGCGTCTTCGGTCTTGCGCACGATCGGCAGGTCCGCGACTTCCGGATCCAGCTCGTCGATGTTGGCCGAGCCGGCGATGAAGTTGTTTTCCATCATCAGCAGGCAGTAGATCGCCTCGTGCACGCCTGCGGCGCCCAGCGAGTGACCGGACAGGCTCTTGGTCGAGCTGATCTTCGGTGCCTTGTCGCCGAACACTTCACGCACACCCTTCATCTCGGCGACGTCGCCGACCGGGGTGGAGGTGCCGTGGGTGTTCAGGTAGTCGATCGGGGTGTCGACGGTGGACAGTGCCTGCTGCATGCAGCGGATTGCGCCTTCGCCGCTTGGGGCGACCATGTCGTAGCCGTCCGAAGTTGCGCCGTAGCCGACGATCTCGGCGTAGATCTTGGCGCCACGGGCCAGGGCGTGCTCAAGTTCTTCGACCACGACCATGCCGCCGCCGCCGGCGATGACGAAACCGTCACGGTCGGCGTCGTAGGCGCGCGAGGCCAGCTCGGGGGTTTCGTTGCGCTTGGTCGACAAGGCACCCATGGCATCGAACAGGAACGACTGGCTCCAGTGCTCCTCTTCACCGCCGCCGGCGAAGACGATGTCCTGCTTGCCCCACTGGATCTGCTCCATGGCGGTGCCGATGCAGTGTGCGGAGGTGGCGCAGGCCGACGAGATCGAGTAGTTGATGCCCTTGATCTTGAACGGGGTGGCCAGGCACGCCGACACGGTGCTGCCCATGGTGCGGGTGACGCGGTAGGGGCCGACGCGCTTGACGCCTTTCTCGCGAAGGGTGTCCAGGGCTTCCATCTGGTTCAGGGTGGAAGCGCCGCCGGAGCCGGCAACCAGGCCGGTGCGCGGGCTGGAGATCTGCTCTTCGCTCAGGCCGGAATCCTTGATCGCGTCCTGCATCGCCAGGTAGGCGTAGGCCGCGGCATGGCCGACGAAGCGGTAGACCTTGCGGTCGATCAGCTCTTCGAGGTTCAGGTCGATGGAACCGGAAACCTGGCTACGCAGCCCCATTTCCTTGTATTCCGGGTTGTAACGGATACCCGGACGGCTGTTGCGCAGGTTTTCGGTGACGGTCTCTTTGTCATTGCCCAGGCACGAAACGATGCCCAGACCAGTGATAACGACGCGGCGCATGCGAATAACCCTTAGAAATTGTCAGTGGAGGTGAACACGCCGACCCGCAGGCCTTCGGCGGTGTAGATCTCGCGCCCGTCGACGCTGACCGAGCCATCGGCGATGGCCATGTTCAGCTTGCCCTTGAGGACGCGCTTGATGTGAATGTTGTAGGTGACTTTCTTGGCGGTGGGTAGTACCTGGCCGAAGAATTTCACTTCGCCCGAACCCAGCGCACGGCCACGGCCCGGCAGGCCCTGCCAACCGAGGAAGAAGCCGACCAGTTGCCACATGGCATCGAGGCCCAGGCAGCCTGGCATCACCGGGTCGCCTTCGAAGTGGCAGGCGAAGAACCACAGGTCTGGATTGATATCCAGCTCGGCGACCAATTCACCTTTGCCGAACTTGCCGCCTTCCTCGCTGATATGGGTGATGCGATCGACCATCAGCATGTTCGGGGCGGGCAGTTGCGCATTACCGGGGCCGAACAGCTCACCGCGACTGCAGCGCAGCAGGTCTTCCCGAGTAAAGGCGTGTTGTTTGGTCATGCGAGCTCCTCAATAACCCCCTGCGGCAGGGGACGAATCTTCCCGGCCGGCCCGAAGCGCGTTGCATTCGAGGCGGCAGCCTACAGGTAGACTATTGCGTTGTGGTGAAAGTCACAGCGCACCTGGCAAAAGAAGTACAGGTGTGCACTGAAATGTTATTTTCCGGCCCTGGGGCGGTCCTGTCCAGTCTTTAAGACTGCCGCACTTTAGCATTTATCGCCAGTCGCAACTGCCTGACCGGGCAACCAGCGGCGCAGGATGCGCTGCAGATCGGTACGTTTGAACGGCTTGCTCAGGTAATCGTTCATTCCGGCGGCCAGGCAGCGTTCGCGGTCGCCCTGCAGCGCGCTGGCGGTCAGGGCGATGATTGGCAGTCCTTCGCCGTGGGGCAGCAGGCGGATGCGACGGGTAGCCTCGTATCCGTCCACCTGGGGCAGGCGGCAATCCATCAGCACCGCGGCGAAGCGTTGCTGGTCGACCAGATCGATCGCCTGGGCGCCGTCCATGGCCAGGCTGACCTCGAAGCCCAGGCTGCGCAGCATGGCCTCGATGACGCTCTGGTTGACCGGATTGTCCTCCACCAGCAGGATCCGCCCGCCGCCCTCAGCCGTCGCCTGGTCTTGTGTGGCGACACCGGGCAGGGCGCTGGGTGTGCTGGCCAGTGCCAGTGGCATTTCCAGGGTGAAGGTCGAGCCCAGGCCTTCGCGGCTCTCGCCGCGCAGCTGGCCACCCATGCGTTCCGCCAGGGTGCGGGCGATCGACAGGCCCAGGCCGGTACCGCCGTAGCGGCGGGAGATGGTGTTGTCGGCTTGCTGGAAGGCCACGAACATCATCTCCAGGCGGTTGCTGTCGATGCCGATGCCGGTGTCGCGCACGGTGCAGGTCAGCCAGATCAGCTGGCGGTCGAGCACTTGCCAGCGCGCCTCGATCGCCACTTCGCCACGCTCGGTGAATTTCAGGGCGTTGCCCACCAGGTTGAGCAGGATCTGGCGGATCCGCGTCGGGTCGCCCACCACCTGCAGTTGGTGCATGCCGGGGGGCAGTTGCAGGCGCAGGTCGAGGTTGCGCTGCTGGGCGGTGTGCTGGAACGACTGCACGCTGCTGGTGATGAGCTCGCCGAGGTTGAAATCGATGAGCTCCAGTTCGAGGGTGGTGCGCTCGATCCGCGAGAAATCGAGGATGTCGTTGATCACCTTGAGCAGGTGCCCGGTGGATTCGCTGGCCACCGCGGTGTATTCGGCCTGCTCGCCGGTCAGTTCGGTGGTCTCGAGCAACTGCAGCATGCCCAGCACACCGTTCATGGGTGTGCGCAGCTCGTGGCTCATCATCGCCAGGAAGTCCGACTTGGCGCGGTTGGCCTGCTCGGCCTCTTCGCGAGCCTGGATCAGTTGGCCCATGGCCTGTTGTTGTTCATGAGCGGCCTGGTCCAGGGCGCTGGCCAGGTTGTTGATGTGCCGGGCCAGGTGGCCCAGTTCGCTGTCGTCGACTACCGGCAGGGGCGCGTTGAAGTCGCCTTGCTGGATGGCGCGGACCGCATGGCCCATTTCGCTGATCGGCCTGGACAGGCTGGTGGCCAGGCGCCGGGCGAGCAGGAAAGTGAACAGCAGGGCGAACAGTGCGAGGATTGCGGCCTTGATCACGATCTCCTGTTGGCGCTGGCTGAAGGCATCGTCGGACATGCCGACGATCACCCGCCCCAGGTAGTCGTCGCCGATGTTTGGCGGCGGGGTCTTGCCTTGCAGGAAGTCGTTGTCCAGGCGGATCTGCTGCAGGCGGATCGGTGCCTGGAACACCTCGACCCGCTGGGCGCGGCTGAGGCTTTCATCGGGCTGCTCGACGTACACCAGGATATGGTTGCGGCTGTCCTGCACCTCGAGAAAGCGCACGTGGGGAATGCTCAAGGTGGCGCGCATCAGGCTCTCGAGCACCTCGTTGTTGCCCGAGATCACCCCGTACTCGGACGCCGGTGCCAGCTGGTTGGCGATCAGTTGCCCGGTGTGGTTAAGCTCCTGGCGCAAGTCCTGGATGCGTACGAAGGTGAAGAAACTGATCAGCAGCAGGGTCAGCAACAGGGCGGGGCCCAGGCTGATGATCTGGGTGCGGGTGTGGATGTCCCAGCTCAGGCGCTTGCTCATGGGGTGGGGGCTCCTTCGGCAAGGGCCAGGGCGGCGGCGTCCGGGTCGATCGCTTCCAGGCTCAGGGCGCGGGCCACTTGCTGGTTGCCGCTGACACCAAAGTGCGTGGGGTAGAGGCTGCGCGGCCAGCGCGCCGGTGGCTGGTCGAGCAACTGCTCGAGCACCGCCAGCCAATCGTCCTGGTCGCTGTAGGTGCTGGCCAGGGCGCCGGCGCGGACGAAGCCGACGTTCGGGCCGATCAGCGCCATCTGCCGGCCATAGCTGCTGAGCAGCACGTTCTTGGCCGACTTGGAGTTGTACAGCTCGGGGTCGTCCAGCCCCAGCAGCACATCACTGTTGTTCAGCAACTGCTGCAAGGGGCGGCTGTCGCGCACGTCGGGCCAGTCCTGGGCGACGATCTCCAGGCCCAGCGGGCGGGCTGCCTGGCGCAGCTCGTCGAGCAGGAAGCGGCTGTGTTCGCCATACAGCACGCCGATGCGCCGCGCCTGCGGCAGCAGGTAGCGGGCCAGGCGCAGTTGCCGGGCCAGGGGCGGGTCGCTCCACAGCAGGGTGAGGTAGGCGGGGCGCGACACCCCCAGGCGTTGCTCGGCCTGGACCCGGCTGATGCGCAGCGCCAGGGCCGATGGCCCGGTTGCCTCCGTCAGGCGCCATTCCAGGGCCGGGATGTCGAGCAGCACCAGGCGGGTGTCGGCCTTGAGCTTGCCCGGACCAGGCAACTGTTCGACGGTCTGGAACCGCACCTGGTCGTGGGGCCTGCGCTTTTCCAGGGCTGCGACGAAGCTGCGGATGCCGGGCTGGTCTTCGCCGCCGACCAGCAGGATCTCGCTGGCCGACAGCGATCCCAAGGGCCACAGGCACAACAGCAGCAGGCGCAGCAGGCGCACCATCAGAACTCCAGCTCCGCGCTGACGCTCAGGCGGTGGCGGCTGTCATGGCGGTTCTGCTCGAGGGTGACCGGTTCGTCATCCAGGCGCTGCTGCCACAGCGCGGCCAGTTCCAGGTTGCTGCCGTGGATCTTGAAGCGCTTGGCCACGCGCAGGTCGACCCGCTCGTAGCGGTACTGGTTGAGGGCATCGTCGCCGTAATAGAAGAGGGCGCTGGACCAGCCCTCGCCCCAGTCGCGCAACCAGCCGGCCGAGCCGCTGTTGCGCGCACTCAGGCGGCGATCGGCCGGGTTGCTGGCCCAGGCGTCGACATACGCATAGGTCAGGCGCAAGCGGTCGCGCTGGGTGGCGCGCCAGTCGAACTGCGCCTCGCTGCCGCTGAAACGAGCCTTGTTGGCGTTGCTGGCGATGAACTGGTTGTTCTTCAACGGCTCGCTGATCATGCCGGTGATTTCGTCGTAGAACAGTTTCACGTCGACGTTCAGGTCGATGTCGCTGAAGGCGCCGTTGTAGCCGAGTTCTCGCGAACGCATGCGTTCCTGGTCGAGGTTGCCGGGGCCGCGGGTCTTGACGAAATACTCGCCGTTCTGCAGCCCGTACAGGTTGGGCGAGAGGTTCTTGACCGTGTAGCTCCAGTTGACGTTGTTCTCGAACATGTCCGGCGAGCGAATGGCCTCGGAATACACCGCGCGCAAGCCATGGCGAGGGGTGATCAGGTAGTTCACCGCCACGCGCGGGGTCAGCGAGTTGCCCGACAGCTGCGAGTGTTCGTACATGGCGCCGCCCTGGAGGATCCAGTGCTCGTCGGCGCGCCATTCGAGCTGGCCGAACAGGCGCCAGGTCTGGTCGTCGATGCTGCCGTTGAAATAGGTCTGCGAATCGGCGCGGTCGTAGCGGTAGTTCATGCCGCTGACCAGGCGCAGGCTGTCGGTGAGGCTCAGGGTGTCCTGGATTTCCAGGTCATAGCGGGTTTCGCGGGTGCTCTGGTCGACGTCGCCGCAGATCGTGTTGCGGCCACCGCTGGCCCACTGGTTCTGCACCTGGCCCATCAGCGAGCCGAGCACGGGATCGCTGGTGCTGGGCAGGTTGCCGGTGTACAGGTTGCGCGCGACCTTCTCGGCGAAGTTCGGGTCGAGCTGCCAGAGGCGTGTCAGTTCGGGGCTGAAAGCAATTGCCGCATCGCAGGCGCGCCACACCTGCTGGCGGTCGAAATGCTGCGCCGAGCCCTGCACATACAGGCTGTGCTCGGGGTTGAGGTCGAGGTTCCAGCGCACGGAGCCGGCGTAGTCCTTGGCGTTGACATCGGCGTTGTCGCCAGCGCGGTAGTTGCCGAACACCGGCTGGTAGGTGTAGGGGCGCTGGTTGCTGCCTTCCTTGGCCGCCAGTTGCCATTCCAGGGTCTGGTCAGGCGCCAGGGTATGCACGGCATTGATGTTGATGCGATTGGCGCGGCGGCTGTCGCGGTAGTCGCGGCCGAACTGGTCCTGGTCGAAGCCGTCGTCCTGCTGGCCGGAGAGCGACAGGCGCAGGTCGCCGCTGTCCCAGCCGAAGCCCTGGCTTGCGTAGTAATCGTTGATGCCGTCCTGGCCGCGGGTCAGCTTGACCCGCGTGCCATGGCTGTCGGCCGGGTTGCGGGTGAGGATGTTGACCACCGCCATCAGCGCGTTGGCGCCGTAGCTGACGGTGTTCGGGCCGCGGAACACCTCGATGCGCTCGATATCCTCGATGGCCACGGGGATGTCGCTCCAGTCCACCGTGGCCAGGCCGGCGCGGTACACCGAGCGGCCATCGATCAGCACCTGCATGCGCCGGGCGTCGCTGACGTTGCTGCCGTGGTAGTTGACCGTCGGCTGGTTGCCGGCGCCGTAGCCGATCATCATGCCCGGTACCAGGCGCAGCAGCTCGGGGATGTCGCGGGCACCGCTGGCACGGATCAGCTCGTTGTCGAGCACGGTCATGCTGCCCGGAACCGCCGCCGGGGATTGTTTCAGGCGCGTGGCGGTCAGAACCTGCGGCAGATCCTGGTTGTCGATGAACAGGTCATCGGCCACGGCCGGGCCGCCGAGCAGGGCAGTCAGCAACAGCAGGCGGGGGTACGGGGGCGTGCCAGGGAACACGAAACGGCCTTGTTTCAGAAATGAATCAGGCATGTTAACCGACCGTGCGGCTTTTGCCAGTGACCGCGACACCATGACAGGCCCGCCCTGCAAATGGGCGGGTACTGCCACTGGCTCTGGCGCATGCGCGCCGTATAATGCGCACGTCGCCACTTACTTTATTGGTTAACGGATTGGATATGACTGAACAGCAACCTGTTGCAGTTCTTGGAGGCGGCAGCTTCGGCACCGCCGTGGCGAACCTCTTGGCACAGAACGGCCATCCGGTGCGGCAGTGGATGCGCGACCCGGCGCAAGCCGAGGCAATGCGCGTCGACCGCGAGAATCCGCGTTATCTCAAGGGCATCCGCCTGCATGACGGCGTCGAACCGGTCAACGACTTGCTCGCCACCCTGCAGGGCAGCGCGCTGATCTTCGTCGCCTTGCCCTCCAGCGCCTTGCGCAGCGTGCTGGCGCCCCACGCCGAATTGTTGCGTGGCAAGGGCCTGGTCAGCCTGACCAAGGGCATCGAGGCGAACACCTTCAAGCTGATGAGCCAGATCCTCGAAGAGATCGCCCCCCAGGCACGCATCGGCGTGCTGTCAGGCCCCAACCTGGCCCGCGAGATTGCCGAGCATGCGTTGACCGCCACCGTGGTCGCCAGCGAGGACGAAGCGCTGTGCCAGCAGGTGCAGGCCGTGCTGCATGGCCGCACGTTCCGTGTCTACGCCAGCAGCGATCGCTTCGGCGTCGAACTGGGCGGCGCGTTGAAGAACGTCTACGCCATCATCGCCGGCATGGCCGTGGCCCTGGGGATGGGCGAGAACACCAAGAGCATGCTGATTACCCGGGCCCTGGCCGAGATGACCCGCTTCGCCGTGAGCCAGGGCGCCAACCCCATGACCTTCCTCGGCCTGGCCGGGGTTGGCGACCTGATCGTCACCTGTTCCTCGCCCAAGAGCCGCAACTACCAGGTCGGCCATGCGCTAGGCCAGGGCCTGAGCCTCGAGCAGGCGGTCAGCCGACTGGGCGAGGTGGCCGAAGGCGTCAACACCCTCAAGGTGCTCAAGGCCAAGGCCCAGGAAGTGGGCGTATACATGCCGCTGGTGGCGGGGCTGCACGCGATCCTGTTCGAAGGCCGCACGCTCAACCAGGTGATCGAGCACCTGATGCGCGCCGAGCCCAAGACCGATGTCGATTTCATTTCCACCAGCGGTTTCAACTGAGGGAGAAACGTATGAACGATACCCCGGAGCGCGCCCAGCGCGAGTCGATCATCCTGCGCGTGCTGTGGATGCTGGTGTTCCTGGTGGCCTGGCAACTGGCCGAGCTGCTGCTTGGCGGCCTGGTGCTGGTGCAACTGATCTACCGCCTGATCTACGGCGCGCCCAGCGCCAGCCTGATGAACTTCGGTGACAGCCTGAGCCAGTACCTGGCACAGATCGGCCGTTTCGGCACTTTCCATAGCGACCAGAAACCCTGGCCGTTCGCCGACTGGCCGACCCCGCGCACCCCGGAAGGCGAAGCGCCCCACGCCGTCGCCCCGGCGCCACACCCGGTGCGTGACGAGGAGCCCAAGCTGTGAAGCTCTGGGTGCTGCGTCACGGCGAGGCCGAGCCAAGGGCCAACAGCGACGCCGAGCGGCGCCTGACAGCGCACGGTCGCGAGCAGGTGCTGCGCAGTGCCGCGCACCTGTTGGGCCAGCCGTTGCAGGCAATCATCGCCAGCCCCTATGTGCGTGCCCAGCAGACCGCCGCCCTGGTGCACGGCGCCCTCGGTTTTTCTGAGCCGGTGCGTACCGTGCCGTGGCTGACGCCAGAGAGCGACGTGCAGCAGGTGATCGGCGAGATCGAGCGCCTGGGGCTCGAGCATGTCCTGCTGGTCAGCCACCAACCCCTGGTGGGCAACCTGGTTGGTCAGCTTGAGCACGGCCATGGCCAGCAACCTGCACCGTTGAGCACGGCCAGCCTGGCCGAGCTGGAGGGCGACTGGCCACTGGCCGGCCTGATGACCCTGCGCAGCCTCTACCACGCTGGCTGACACCTGGCAACTGGCATTTATGCCAGTTGCCGTTCGGGTGGTGCGGGCCTTAGCGTGGCGGCGTGCATGATCGCAACGCCGCGCAAGGAATCATGGATGAGCAGGCAACGCCTGGAGCTGGTGCGCTCCGTCAATCCCCAGAGCGTGATCGACAAGCTGGACAGCCCCGCTGCGCTGGACTTCGCCGAGTACTGCCTGTTGCGCGACTGTGCCGATGCCAAGCTCGACCAGCTGCTGCGCCGCTTCGAAGGCCAGTACGAGCTCGAGCAACTGCGCCAGTCCGGCATCCGCATGGCGCACCTGCTGCAATCCAGTTGCCTGGCGCTGCGCCGGCTGGTGGAAACTCAGCAGGACTGCCAGCTGGCCCGCGAAGCCCTCGAGTGGCAACTGGCCTACATGCGTGCCTGCCTGCACCGTTCGATGGCCAGCTTCTAGTCGCGATGACCTGATCGTCACTGGCGATGACCGTTCAGGACGTTGCCGCCAGCCGATCGCTTGCCGACAATGGGCCATCCATCCCCGTGCAGAGCAGGCGGCCATGTCGCAGCAGATCTTCTTCGCCCACGCCAACGGCTTCCCTTCGGCCACCTACGGCAAGCTGTTCGCCGCGCTGGCTCCGGACTACCAGGTGCATCACCTGGAACAGCACGCCCACGATCCGCGCTTTCCGGTCAACGACAACTGGCAGAACCTGGTGGACGAGCTGCTGCATCACCTTGAGCAGCAGGATGCGCCGGTCTGGGGCGTCGGCCACTCCCTGGGCGGCGTGCTGCACCTGCATGCGGCGCTGCGTCGGCCGGAGTTCTACCGCGGAGTGGTGATGCTCGATTCGCCGGTGCTGACCCGCGCCGACGAATGGCTGATCCAGGCCGCCAAGCGTCTGGGTTTCATCGACCGCATCACTCCGGCCGGGCGTACCCTGGGCCGGCGCGAGGCCTTTCCCGACCGCGACAGTGCCCGCCGTTACTTTACCGGTAAGACCCTGTTCCGCCACTTCGACCCGGAGTGCCTGGAAGCCTACCTGGAGCATGGCCTGGCGCAGGACGAGGACGGTCTGCGCCTGCGCTTCGACCCGGCCACCGAAATCAGTATCTACCGCAGCATTCCGCATGTCAGCCCAGCCAGGCCTCGCCAGTTGCAGGTGCCCTTGGCGATGGTGCGTGGCGCCCAGAGCCGGGTGATTCGCAAGCACCACGCCCTGGCCGTGCGCGGCATGGCCATGGGCGAGTATCACAGCCTGCCGGGCGGGCACATGTTCCCGCTGGAGCGGCCCACCGACACCGCCAGCCTGATCAAGGGCCTGTTCGAGCGCTGGAGCCAGGCATGAGCGCCCAGGTCGAGGAGATCCGCCTGACGCTGGGCCATATCGAGCTGGCCGCGCACCTGTTCGGTCCGGCCGACGGCCTGCCGGTGATCGCCCTGCATGGCTGGCTGGACAACGCCAACAGCTTCGCCCGCCTGGCGCCGCAGCTGAAAGGGCTGCGCATCGTCGCCCTGGACCTGGCCGGACATGGTTACTCCGAGCATCGCCCGGTCGGTGCCGGCTATGCCCTGGCCGACTACGCCCACGACGTGTTGCGGGTTGCCGAGCAACTGGGCTGGGAGCGCTTCGGCCTGCTCGGTCATTCGCTCGGTGCGATCATCTCGGTGCAGCTGGCCGGGGCCTTGCCCGAGCGGGTCAGTCACCTGGCGCTGATCGACGGGGTGATCCCACCGACGCTCAGCGAACAGGACGCTGCCGAGCGCCTGGGGCTGGCCTTGCAGGCGCAGCTGCGCCTGGAGGGCAAGCGCAAGTCGGTATACCCGACCCTGGAGGAGGGTGTCGAGGCGCGCATGAAGGGCATGGTCGCGGTCAGCCGCGAAGCCGCCGAGCTGCTGGCGCAGCGCGGCCTGATGCCGGTGCCGGGCGGTTATAGCTGGCGCAGCGACAGTCGCCTCACCTTGCCTTCGCCCATCCGGCTGAACCAAGACCAGGCCATGGCCTTCGTCAAGCGTATCGCCTGCCCGGCCTGCCTGGTGGTGGCCGCCGACGGCATGCTGGCGCGCCACACGGATCTGCTGGAGCAGCTACCCTTCGAGCAGGTGATCCTGCCGGGCGGGCACCATCTGCACCTGAACGACGCCGAGGGCGCGGCCCTTGTCGCAGACTGTTTCAATCGCTTCTTTGGCATTCCTTGACTTGCACCGGACAAGTGTCGAGGCTTGGCGGGTTGAAAGGGAGACAACCATGTACATGCCAGACATCCACGCACCTTGCCCCGCCACCTGCGAGGGCGGTCGATGAGCGCACCTGTTTTCGTTCGCGGCGCCGTCGCCGCCTGCCTCGCCATCGCCAGCCCCTTGCTCTGGGCCGGCAGCCTGCCGGTACCACCCGACGCCAAGGTGGTCGACCAACGCCCGGCAGTGGAGCAGGAGCGTGTCTACCCCATGGGTCCGCTGCGCAAGATCAGCGGCCGGCTACGGGTCGAGGACAAAGTCGAAAGTCGCGGCCAGGTCAGTTCCGTGACCTACGAATTGCCGGTCGAGCGCAGCGCCCGCGAAGCCTTCACCAGTGCTCGCGAGGCATTGCAGCAGGACGGTGGCTACCCGTTGTTCTGGTGCCAGGGCCGCGATTGCGGCGAGGCCAGCCTGTGGGCCAACGACGTGTTCGCCAACGCCCGCCTCAATGGTGGTGACGAACAGCAGGCATTCATCCTGTTGCGCCGCTCCGCCGAAGAAGCCGACACCCTGGTGGCGCTGTACAGCGTGACGCGCGGCAACCGCCGCGCCTACCTGCATGTCGAGGAGTTCGTCGCCGGCAACCCGCTGGGCGAGCTGCTGCCCACCGCCGCCACGGTGCTGCGCGAACTGCGCGACACCGGCAAGCTCGACTACCCTGACCTGGCCGAGCCCCAGGCCGCCTGGGCGACGCTGCTGGCCCGCAGCCTGAACCTCGACAGCACCCTGCGCGCCAGCCTCAGTGGCAAGGGCGCCGAAGCCTGGCGCGAGCAACTGGTCAAGGCCGGCGTGCGCAGCGCCCGGCTGGAGGTGGGCGATGCTCCGACCGAAGGCCTGCACCTGGAACTGATCCGTTGAGTGAGGGCCACCATGGCCAACAATGACCGCCTGTTGATCCAGATCCTGCTGCTCACCTTGCTGGGCGCCGCGCTGTGGGTGATGGCGCCGTTCATCTCGGCGCTGCTGTGGGGCGCCATCCTGGCCTTCGCCAGCTGGCCGCTGATGCGCCTGTTGACCCGCGTGCTGGGCGACCGGGAAACCCTTGCCGCGAGTCTGCTGACCACGGTGTGGATCCTGCTGGTGGCCATGCCGCTGGTATGGCTGGGTTTCAACCTGGCCGACCATGTGCGTGATGCCACCGCGTTCATTCGCGATGTGCAGGTCGATGGCCTGCCGGACGCGCCCGCCTGGGTGGCCGGTATCCCATTCGTGGGCGAGCGCCTGGTTGGCTGGTGGGAGTCCTTCGACCAGCAAGGGGCGGCCTTGCTGGCCTCGGCCAAGCCGTACCTTGGCCAGGTCGGCAACTGGTTGCTGGCCCGCAGCGCGCAGATCGGCGGTGGGGTGCTCGAGCTGACCCTGAGCCTGGTGTTCGTGTTCTTCTTCTACCGCGACGGGCCACGCCTGGCGGCGTTCGTGCACCGCCTGCTGCAACGGCTGGTGGGCGAGCGCGCCGAGTACTACGTCGACCTGGTCGCCGGCACCGTGCAGCGGGTGGTCAATGGTGTGATCGGTACTGCGGCGGCTCAGGCCCTGCTGGCGCTGATCGGCTTCCTGATCGCCGGCGTGCCGGGAGCCATTGTGCTGGGCCTGGTGACTTTCATGCTCAGCCTGATTCCCATGGGCCCACCACTGGCATGGATACCGGCCACCGCCTGGCTGGTCTGGAAGGGCGACTACGGCATGGCGGTGTTCCTGGGTATCTGGGGCACCTTCATCATCAGTGGCGTGGACAACGTGCTCAAGCCATACCTGATCAGCCGCGGCGGTAACCTGCCGCTGGTCATCGTGCTGCTCGGGGTGTTCGGCGGCCTGATCGCGTTCGGCTTCATCGGCCTGTTCATCGGGCCGACCTTGCTGGCGGTGGGGTACAGCCTGCTGCTGGACTGGAGCCGCAATACCGCGCAGCACACGCCGCAGCGCTGATCTCCATCGCGGGCTTGCCCCGCGATACGTCAGCGATCTTTACGCTTTCTTTATGTCCTGACCCGCCCCCCCATCTCGCCCC
>NZ_JBYSYW010000042.1:0-42001 GCF_058783825.1 Pseudomonas sp. FW305-96 | reverse complement strand
GATTCAATTTGTTAAAGAGCGGTTGGCCAAGAGCTTTTCGTCTCAACCGAGGCGCGCATTCTACGCTTTCCTCATTTGCTGTCAAGCGTTTATTTTGAAGTTTTTCAGAAGTCGCTTTTTGCAAAACACCTTCTACCTCAACAACTTACCGCTTGCCTCGTGGCGTTCAACGCTGCGAGGAGGCGAATAATACGCGGTTTGATTTCAGAGTCAACACCTTGATCTGAAAAAACTTTCGATCACCATCCAGCGGCACGTCGGCAACTATTCGCCACGCTTGCCGCTCTGTAGAGAAACACGCAAGCGGAGCGGCTTTGCCATGAGCGATGCACAGAATGAGAAGACCCCGGGGCTGTCGGCGGACGAAGAGCAGGAAGTCAGCCACAACCAGCCGCCGCGGGCGGCAGTGTTGCACGAGATCATCCGCTACCAGGGTGACCAGGAACTGGAACGCACCCTCGCCGCCTTGTGGTGGTCGGCACTGGCGGCAGGCCTGACCATGGGCCTGTCATTGATGGCCATGGGGCTGTTCTATGCCCGCCTGCCGGAAGGCGACAGCGCCCAGGTGATCGCCAGCCTGGGCTACAGCGCGGGGTTCCTGGCAGTGATCCTCGCCCGCCAGCAACTGTTCACCGAGAACACCCTGACCGCCGTGCTACCGGTGATGACCGCGCCCACCCTGAGCAACCTCGGCCGGCTGTTGCGCCTGTGGAGCGTCGTGCTGCTCGGCAACCTGGCCGGTACGCTGCTGGTGGCCTGGGTGATGCTCGAACTGCCAATCTTCGACAGCAAGACCGACATCGCCTTCCTTGAGGTGGGCCGCAAGGTGATGACCAACGACATCAGCCAGATGTTCGCCAAAGGCATCGTCTCCGGATGGATGATCGCCACCATGGTCTGGATGATCCCCTCCATGGAGCACGCCAAGATCTGGATCATCCTGGTGATCACCTACCTGATGGCCCTGGGCGACTTCACCCACATTGTCGTGGGCTCGGTGGAAGTGTCGTACCTTGTCTGGGCCGGCGATGAAACCTGGCAGGCGTTCTGGCTGGACTTCGCACTACCCACCCTGGCGGGCAACATCATCGGCGGCAGCTTCATCTTTGCCCTGATCAGCCACGCCCAGGTTCGCAGCGACAGCGGCAAGCCCCCCTCGCAATTGCTCAAGGATGAAAAGCCGAAAAAGGACTAGCGCGCCGCAACCGCCCGCTCGGCTCCCCTGCCCCGCTGCGGCAATGGCCGTGGCCGCCACCAGTTCTGCCCGGGGTGTGGCGAGTCGAGGCTGACCCGCTCGCCCATCTGCGGCGTGCTCAATTGCACCTGGGCGGCGTTGGTCAGGGCCAGGATACGCTCGAAGGGCTCCTGCCAACCGTGGATGGACAGGTCGAAGGTGCCGTTATGAATCGGCAACAACCAGCGGCCTTGCAAGTCCAGATGCGCCTGCAGGGTCTGTTCCGGCTGCATGTGCACATTGGGCCAGGCAACATTATAGGCGCCAGTCTCCATCAGGGTCAGGTCGAACGGCCCATACTGCTCGCCGATTTCACGAAAACCGTCGAAATAGCCCGTATCGCCGCTGAAGAATAGCCGCAGCCCTTCGTCGATCATCACCCAGGACGCCCAGAGCCTGCGGTTGCTGTCGAACAGCCCGCGCCCGGAGAAGTGCTGGGCAGGCGTGGCGACGAAGCGCACGCCTTCGACTTCGGTTTCCTGCCACCAGTCCAGTTGCCGCACCTTGGCCGGCGGCACGCCCCACTCGACGAGCAGGTCCCCCACGCCCAACGGCGCGAGGAAATGCTCGGTGCGCGGTGCCAGCTGGCGGATGGCCTGCTCATCCAGATGGTCGAAATGGTCGTGGGAGAGAATCACCGCGGTCAGTGGCGGCAGGTCGCCCAGCGCCAGCGGCGGCGCATGGAAGCGCAACGGCCCGGCCCACTGCACCGGCGAGGCGCGCTCGGCGAACACCGGGTCGGTAATGAAGAAGCGCCCGCGCAACTTGAGCAGCACAGTGGAATGGCCGAGGCGCCACAAGCTGTGATCCGGTGCGTCAGCCACCTGCTGGCGCGTCATCGGCTGCAGGCTGAGCGCTGCGTCTGGCCGGGTCTTTGGTGGCTTGCGCAGCAGCAGGTACTTGACGCCGATGCGCAACTTCTTGAGCACACCGTCCTTGGGCAGTTCGACCTGGTTGTGAAAGCGCCCGTCCCGATACGGAGCCGGCTCGCCGGCGGGGGTAGCCATGGACACCATGAGCAACAGCACTCCGCAAAAGAGGAAAGCCTTCATATTACTCCACAGGGTCGGATCAACCGTGAAATGGCTTGTAAGGTCATTTTTCGCCGATGAACGATTGTTCAACAATATTCACATTACTTATGCGATAAACGGCGCTCCACAGAAGAACGACAACCATGATCGACAATCGCAGCGGCAAGGGGCTCTCTTTCGTCAGGCGCATCTACCTGCCGCGCATCATCGGCCTGGGAATCGGCCTGTTCAGCGTGATGGCTGCCATCGCCCCGCTGACCCCACCGCCCTGGGCCTGGGCCCTGCTGCTGTTCAATGGCCTGGTCTGGCCACACGTGGCCTACCAGTGGGCCCTGCGCTCGGCCTCCCCGTACCAGGCCGAGCAGCGCAACATCCTGCTGGATTCGCTGATGGGCGGTTTCTGGACCGCAGCTATCCACTTCAACCCGCTACCCAGCGTCACCATCCTGTCGATGATGACCATGAACAACGTCGCCGCCGGTGGCAAACGCGTGCTGCTGCGTGGCCTGTTGGCGCAGCTGTGCGGCATGCTCTTGGCCACCACGCTGCTCGGCACCGGCCTGCAGACACAGGCCACGCAGTTGCAGGTCCTCGCCTGCCTGCCGATGCTGACCCTCTACCCCCTGGCCCTGGGCTGGGTGTGCTACCAGTTGGCGATCAAGCTGACCGAACACAAGCGCCGCCTCAGCGCCCTGAGCCGTACCGACAGCCTCACCGGACTGCTCAACCATGGTTCGTGGAAAGACCTGCTGCTGCTCAAGTTCCAGATCTGCCAGCAGCAGCGGCTGCCAGCGGTCATCGCGCTGATCGACATCGACCACTTCAAGACCATCAATGATACCTACGGCCATGTGGTCGGCGACTGCGTGTTGCGCCAGCTCAGCCAGGAGCTCAAGCGCACCCTGCGCGAGGACGACCTGGCCGGGCGCTATGGCGGCGACGAGTTCTGCGTGATCCTCCCCGGCACCCACGAAGCCCAGGCCTGCCAGGCCATGGAGCGCCTGCGCGAACGCGTGGCCGCCTACCGCAACCCGCACTTGCCGGGCTTGCGCATCAGCCTGAGCATCGGCCTGGCGGACTTTCGACCCGACCTCGCCTCGCCCGAGCATTGGCTGGAACAGGCCGACAAGGCCCTGTATGCCGCCAAGCGCCAGGGTCGCGACCAGGTCAATTTCGCTCGCGGCGAGGCCGCCACGCTCAGGCTGGCCTATCCTGACTGAACCTTCGCCCAGGCCTCGGGCGCAAGACAGCAGTTGAAGGAGTCGCCCGTACATGGACAGGAACGTCGACCTTTCACCCTCCAGCCCCACCTCGCGCCTGCAGGTGCGCCGCCTGGTCGGCGGTTTCTGCGCGCTGTTCGGGCTCGCTTGCGTGTTCACCCTGGTGGCGCTGTTCAACATCGCCGCCACGCTGGACCGCCAGGCGCTGGAGCAAAGCACCTTCCAGGCCACCCAGGCGCTGGAGCAGCGGCTGGTGGCCTCGCGTCAGTTCCTCTCCAGCTACGCCGTCTGGGACGTCGCCTACGAACATCTGGTAGGCAAGGTCGACTGGCAGTGGGCGTATGACGAGAAGAACGTCGGTGAGTCGCTGTACAGCGCCAGCGGCTACGAAGGCGTGTTCGTGGTCGAGGATGGCCGCACCACCTACGCCCTGTTCAAGGGCAAACCCACCGATTCGCCGGCTAGCGCCCATATCGACAGCCCCCTGGCAGCGATCATCGCCGCCGCGCGCAGGGCGGCCCCGGCCCGCGAGCAGGTAACCCATTTCGTACGTTTCAACGGCTGGCCCGCAGTACTCAGCGCCGCGGCAGTACGCCCGGACAAGGAAGTGACCGAGGCTGATGTAAAACAGGCGCCGGTGATGGTGTTCGTCGACCAGCTGACCGAAGCCAAGCTCGCAGTGCTGGGCAAAGGCGCGGGTTTGACCGGCATGCGCCTGGAGAAAAACGCTGTTGCCCAGGCCGGGCAACCGCATATCGCCCTCGGCGAAACCGGTTATCACCTGGTCTGGAACACACCGTTGCCGGGCCGCCAACTGCTTCATGCCTTTCTGCCGCCGCTGCTGGCAGTACTGCTGGTACTTGGCCTGGTGCTGCTCTACCTGTTCCGCCACGCCCTGCGCAGTTCCCAGGCAATAGATGAAAGCCTGCTGCGATTGCAGCAGAGCAACCGCGCCCTGGAAGCCAGCGAGCAGCGCTTTCGCGCAGTGGCCGAAGCCGCCTCCGACTGGATCTGGGAAACAGACCGCCATCACCGCCTGACCTACCTGTCGCAGCGCTTCGTCAGCGTCACCGGCTATCGCATCGAGGAGTGGCTCGGCCAGCCGCTCAACCAGTTGCTGGCCTGCGACACCACGCCCCTGCTGCCGTGGCTCGACAGCCAGGCCGACGACAACCCGCAGCAACTGGCCAACCTGCGCTGCAACTACGATGACGCCAGCGGCCAGAACCGCTACTGCCGCGTCTCGGCGCGCTCGATCGTCTACGAGGGCAAGCTCGCCGGCTTTCGCGGCACCGCCAGCGACATCACCGACGAGGTCGCCGCCCATGCCCGCATCCAGCACTTGTCGATGCACGATGCCCTGACGGGCCTCGCCAACCGCAACAAACTGTCGCGCCACCTCGAGCAGGCGTTGTTGCGCGGCAGCGATTCACCACCGTTGACCCTGCTGCTGCTGGACCTGGACAGTTTCAAGCCCATCAACGATTCCCTCGGCCATCCGGCCGGCGACGCAGTACTGCAGGAGGTGGCCGGCCGTCTGCGCGACACCACCCGCGACAATGACCTGGTCGCTCGCCTGGGCGGCGACGAGTTCGTCCTGGTCTTGCACGGCCTGGACAACCGCAGTGAAATCGACCGTTTCTGCGCGCGCCTGCTCGACCTTTTGCAGCAGCCCATTGGCTTCGAGGAACACCAGTTGCACATCGGCGCCAGCATCGGCATCGCCCAGACCCGGGCCCAAGGCTACGACGCCGGCGAACTGATCCGTTGCGCCGACATTGCCCTATACCAGGCCAAGGCCGACGGCAAGAACACCTGGCGTTACTTCTCGCCGGAAATGAACCAGCAGATCCAGTACCGTCGCCAACTGGAAAACGACCTGCGCCGGGCGATCAAGCAGCACGAGTTCGTGCTGCACTACCAGCCACGCTATCGCCTGGACGACCTGCGCATCGTCTCGGTGGAAGCCCTGTTGCGCTGGGAGCATCCGCAAGAAGGGCTGATAGGGCCAGACACCTTCATCCCACTGGCCGAACAGAGCGACCTGATCGTCCCGCTGGGTCGCTGGGTACTCGAAGAAGCCTGCCGCAATGCCCGTGACTGGCCCGAAGAGTTGCTGGTCTCGGTCAACCTGTCGCCTGCGCAGTTCTCCCGCAGCGATGTGGTCGCCGATGTGCGCCAGGTGTTGCTGGACACCGGCTTCCCGGCCCAGCGCCTGGAGCTGGAAATCACCGAGAACGTGATGCTCAACGACATCGAAGGCGCCCTGGGCACCATGCTCGCGCTCAAGGAACTGGGCGTGCGCCTGAACATGGATGACTTCGGCACCGGCTACTCGTCACTGGGCTACCTGCGCACCTACCCCTTCGACAGCATCAAGATCGACAAGCGCTTCATCGCCGGGTTGAGCAGCCAGAGCGGCAACGACCGGGCCGTGGTCCAGGCGATCATCAACCTGGGCAAGGCCATGGGGCTGACGGTGACCGCAGAGGGCGTGGAGACCGAGCAGCAATTGAAGGCGCTGGACAAGGAGCAGTGCCACGAGGTGCAGGGCTACTACCTGAGCAAGCCCGTGGACCGGGCAGGGTTCGAGGCGCTGCTGGCGAACCGGGAAGTTCGCCAGGATGCGTCCTGAACGCGCTGCCACGGGATTCAGCGCAGGCTGCGCTCAGCCACGATTTCGGGCAGGTCGGTACGGTTGAGGTAGATGCGCAAGGGCTCGCCGATGTTCAAGCGATCGTCCACATGCTGCTCCAGCAGCAACGCCAGGCGCTCCCGGCACAGCGCCATGCGCGCATCTGCCTCGGGCCGCCAGACGAACTCGCTGCAGGGGGTGATGCTGTCGTCGGCCACGTCCATGCCGAACGCGTCCTCTGAAAACCGCACGATATGGGTGCCGCGCTTGCCGTGAAAGCCGACGAAGCCCTTGAGCTGGTCGGCGGCGATGCAGATGTCCTGGGATGTGATGGCCATGGCGTAACCTCGCAAAGAATTCGGAAGTGACGCACGCAGAGGGGGCGGTCGCCTCTGGCGGGCAACGCGCAAGTGCCAGCCTAACCCAAGTGCCAGACCGTTCGCCAAGGTTTTTCGCCCCTCGCGCCAAGGCCCGCTAGACTGGATTTTCGAGCCCCTTCGTTGTTATCGGATCCGCCCCTCATGACCCAGGCCGTCACCGCCGACATTGCCATCATTGGTCGCATCAACGCCGTGCCGGCCATCCTCCAGGTCATCTGCGAGACCACTGGCCTGCGCTTTGCCGCCGTGGCCCGGGTGACCGAGAGCAACTGGACGGCCTGCGCGGTGCTCGACACCCTGGGATTCGGCCTCGAGGTTGGCGGCGAACTCGAGGTCGCCACCACGCTGTGCCACGAAATCCGCAGCACACGCCGTACCATCGTGATCGACAAGGCCAGCGAGGACGAGCAGTACTGCCGTCACCACGCCCCGCGCCAGTACCGCTTCGAAAGCTACATTTCAGTTCCGGTGCTACGTACCGACGGCAGCTTCTTCGGTACCATCTGCGCCCTGGACGCCAAGCCAACGCCGCTCAAGGGCACGGCGATACAGCCAATGATGGAATCGTTCGCCCGCCTGCTGGCCATTCAGATCGAAAGCGAGGAAAACGCCCAGCGCACAGAACTCGCCCTGCACAAAGAGCGGGCCATGGCCGAGGTCCGCGAGCAGTTCATTGCCGTGCTCGGCCACGACCTGCGCAACCCGCTGTTCGCCATCACCGCCGGTGCCGAACTGCTCAGCCAGCGCCTGACGCACGACAAGCAACGGGCCATCGCCCTGCATATCCTCACCTGCGGCCAGCGGGCCACCGAGCTGGTGCGCGACATGCTGGATTTCGCCCGTGGCCGCCTTGGTGCCGGGATCCCCTTGAACCTGCAACCCTGCCACGATCTGCCGGACGCCCTCGGCCATGTGGCCTCCGAGCTGCAGCGTGTCCACCCGCAGCGGCGCATCATCCTCGACATTGGCCAGGTCGGCGGCCTGCTGTGTGACCGCGAGCGAATCATGCAACTGTTGTCCAACCTGATCGCCAATGCCCTCCTTCATGGCGACCCACAAGGCCCGGTGACCGTGCGCGCCAGCCTCAGCGACAGTACGTTCGACCTGAGCGTGCACAACCAGGGCACGCCGATCGCCCCGCAAACCCTGCCCTTGCTGTTCGAACCTTTCAGCCGGCCGATCTCTGGCGCGCCCCAGCCCGGCCTGGGCCTGGGGCTGTACATTGCCAAGCAGATCGCCCTCGCCCACGGCGGCCGCATGGAGGTGACCTCCAGTGCCGAGGGCGGCACCCTGTTCAGTTTTCGCCTACCGAAGGATCGACCTGGGACTCCAGGAGCACCGCCAACCAGTTCATGAACGCCTGGACCCGGCGCGGCA
Organism: Pseudomonas sp. FW305-96; assembly: GCF_058783825.1. Lineage (NCBI taxonomy): Bacteria > Pseudomonadati > Pseudomonadota > Gammaproteobacteria > Pseudomonadales > Pseudomonadaceae > Pseudomonas > Pseudomonas sp. FW305-96. Next base: position 34,121 of record NZ_JBYSYW010000042.1, on the reverse strand, counting down.
CATGGCGCTGCCGCGCATACAACAGCGACACCGGCATGGCCCGCGCCTGCCAGGGCTCGAGCAGCGACACCAGTTCACCCGCGCGCAGGTGTTCATCGACACCTACCGCCGGCACCTGGATCAGGCCTAGCCCAGCCAGGCAGGCGGCGGAATAGGCCTCGGCGTTGTTCACCGTGACCACGCCGGCCATGGCCTGGAAGCGCAGTTCGCCGCCCTGCTCGTATTCAAACCCGGCACTGCGCGCGCCGAGGTTGCGCACGTAGTGGACCAGCCGGTGGCTATCCAGGTCCTCCAGGCGGCGCGGCACACCGTGGCGTTCGAGATAGGCGGGGCTGGCGCAATTGCGCATGCTCAGGCGCCCGACCGGGCGCGCCACCACGTCAAGGTCGCTGAGCGCGCCGATGCGCATCACGCAATCGAAGCCTTCGCGCAACAGGTCGACCTGGCGGTCGGTGCAGCTGATCTCTACATCCAGGCGCGGGAAACGCTCGAGAAAACGCGGCAGCGCCGGCACGATGACCCGCCGCGCCATCATGGTCGGCAGGTCGATGCGCAGACGCCCGGCCAGCTCGGCGTCGTCGGCGCTGAACAGGCTCTCGATCTCGTCCATGCCCGACAACAGGTCCTTGCTGCGCTCGTACAGCAAGGCGCCGTCCTGGGTCGTGCGCACCCGGCGCGTGGTGCGGTTGAGCAGGCGCGTGCCGAGCAGGTTTTCCAGCGCCCGCACCTGTTCGGAAACGGTCGAGCGCGGCAGGCCCAGGCTTTCGCCGGCCAGGGTGAAACTGCTCAGTTCGCTGACCCTGACAAAGGTACGCAGCAGCTCCAACTTGTTCATACGGCCCCTAATTGTCCAATTGGCGCGAACAGTATTTCCGGATCTCCTGGATTTAACAGCACCTGTCCGACCAATAACCTGTCAGCCACAGCCACCCACCAAAGGTAACCGACATGACTCGCAAGATCGCACTGATCACCGGCGCCAGCCGCGGCCTTGGCAGGAACACCGCCGAACACCTGGCCGCCCGTGGCATCGACATCATCGGCACCTACCATAGCAAGGCCGACGAAGCCCGCGCCGTGGCGGCCACGCTGGAGCAGGCCGGCGGGCGCGCCGCCATGTTGCAATTGGATGTCAGCGACAGCGCCAGCTTCGCAGGCTTCGCCGAACGCCTGGGCGACACGCTTGAACAGCAGTTCGGGCGCCATCAGCTGGACTTCCTTGTAAACAACGCCGGCATCGGCCTGAACGTGCCATTCAGCGAGACCAGCGAGGCGCAGTTCGACCAGTTGCTGAACATCCAGCTCAAAGGCCCGTTCTTCCTTACCCAGCGCCTTCTGCCGCTGCTGGCCGATGGCGGGCGCATCGTCAACATCTCCACCGGCCTGACCCGCTTCGCCCTGCCCGGCTATGCCGCCTATGCGGCCATGAAGGGCGCCATGGAAGTACTGACCCGCTACCAGGCCAAGGAGCTGGGCGCGCGCGGCATCCGTGTGAACATTCTCGCGCCGGGCGCCATCGAGACCGATTTCGGCGGGGGCGTGGTGCGTGACAACCAGCAGGTCAATGACTACATCGCCGGCAATACCGCGCTGGGCCGGGTCGGCCTGCCCGACGATATCGGCGCGGCCATCGCCTTGTTGCTGGAAGATGGCAATGGCTGGATCAACGGGCAGCGGCTGGAGGTGTCGGGGGGCATGTTCCTCTGAGGAGTACGCTGCGCAATGCGCTCAAGCTCGGTTCAAGGCCTGGTGCAGCGCAGCGACGGCAGGAAGTGACAAAGCCTCATGGGTGATGCACAGGCCGACCCGGCGCCGCAGTGCCAGGCCGCTGCCGGGCCGCCAGTAGACCCCGGGACAGCGCTCGGCCAGGGACTGTGGCAACCATGCCGCGCCCAGCCCGGCGGCGACCATGGCCAGCGCCAGTTGCAACGAACCGGCCTGGCCAACCTGCTCGCCTTCGCCGTACAACCCCATCAGGCGCTGGTGCGAAGGATGCTGCGGACAGGTGATCCAGCGCCCGTCCGGCTGGCTGCCGGTCGCCATTACCAGCACGAAGGCCTCCTCCCACAACGGCAGGAACAGTTCGTCCTCGCAGCGCTGGGCCTCGTCGGCCAGCCGCGCATCCCCGTCGCACCCCGCCAGCAAGGTCAATTGCAGGCCCGCAACCGCCTGGCTGGCCAGGCGCACGCAAGCCTCGACCTGGGCCGGCGCGATGTCCGCCTCGATGCCCAGGGCCAAAGGCACCCGCTCCTGCCCCTGGCGAAAGCGCAGGCGCAGCGCGTCGGCCTCGGCCACCATGCGGCAGGCCTGGGGATACAGCTCACGCGCCTGCTCGCTGACTTCGACCCCACGGGCCTGACGCAGGAACAGCTCGGCGCCCAGGTCGTCCTCCAACTGGCGGATGGTCACCGACAAGGTGGGTTGCGCCACGCACAGGCGCTGGGCGGCTACCGTGATGTTGCGCGCTTCGAAGACCGCGATAAATGCCTTGAGATGACGGATATCCATAGATAGAACCGATGCCAGCCAGAGAAATAAGCCGTTTTTCATGGCCGAAAGGGCTATCTAGAATCCTGGCCATCGAAAGCGATTATGCCTGGGAGGCAACCATGAACAAACCCCTGATCATCATCACCGGCGCCAGCTCCGGCATAGGCGCCGCCACCGCCCAACGCTTTTCCGCCGCGGGCCATCCGCTGTTGCTGGTCGCCCGCCGCCTGGATCGCCTGGAGGCGCTGGCGTTGCCCGATTGCCTGTGCCGCGCCGTGGACATCCGCGACCGCGCAGCACTGGTCGCCGCCGTGGCCGAGGCCGAAGCCGTGTACGGGCCCGCCGATGCCTTGGTGAACAATGCCGGGGTGATGCTGCTGGGGCAGATGCACGAACAGGACCCGGAACAATGGGAGCGCATGTTCGACATCAACGTCAAAGGCCTGCTCAACGGCGTGCACGCGTTGGTCGGCGGGATGGTCGAGCGGCGCCATGGCACCCTGATCAACGTCAGCTCGGTGGCCGGACGCAAGACCTTCCCCAACCATGTGGCCTACGTAGGCAGCAAGTTCGCCGTGCACGGATTGTCGGAGAACCTGCGCGAGGAGCTGGCGCCACACAATGTGCGAGTGGTGACCATCGCGCCGGGCGCAGTGGAGACCGAGCTGCTCGGGCATACCACCGACGCGGGCATCAAGCGCGACTACGAGGCCTGGAAGGCCAATGACATGGGCGGCGTGGTGCTGTCGGCGGAAGATGTCGCCGGGGCAATCGTCTGGGCCTACCAGCAGCCGCAGCAGGTGTGCATTCGCGAGATCGTGCTGGCGGCGACCGCCCAGCAGCCTTGAGGCTGAGTACCGGGGCGTGATGCGCCCCTTTCGCCGGCGAGCCGGCTCCCACACCGACCGCGCCGGCCTCAAGTCATGTGCAATCCCAGGGGGAGCTGGCCTGCCCCCTCAAGGCGCTTCGTGCACCTGCACGCTGGCCGTCATGCCGGCGCTCAGGGTCACGCCCTCCGGCACCTGGTCCAGGCGGATGCGCACGGGTATGCGCTGCGCCAGCCGCACCCAGTTGAACGTCGGCTCCACCTCTGGCAGCAACTGCCCATCCGGCGTCGAGTTGCGGTCGGTGATCCCCCGGCTGATGCTTTCTACCTGCCCTTGCATCGCGTCGCCGGCGCCCATGAGCCAGACCTTGACCGGGTCGCCGACGCGAATCCGCGGCAGCTTGGTTTCTTCGAAATACGCCTGGATATAGAAAGTGGCATCGTCCACCAGCGCCATCACCGACTGCCCGGTGTTGACGAAATTGCCCTCGGCCAGGCGCAGATTGGTGATATGCCCGCCCCGCGGGGCGCGTACTTCGCTGCGGGCCAGGTTGATCTTCGCCACTTGCAACTGAGCCTCGGCCTCGTGCAGTTCGCCACGGGCGACAGCGGCGTTGATCTGGGCGTTCTCGCGCAGTTCGGCACTGATCGCCTCCGGCCCCAGCGCGGTGCGCCGGGCGGCCTCGCGCTCGCGCAGGCGCAACTGCTGGGTACGCGTCTCGACCACGGCGGTGGCCTGGTCGAAGGCGGCCTGGAAGCGTTCGCGGTCGATGCTCATCAGCAGGTCGCCGGCCTTCACCTGCTGGTTGTCATGCACCTTCAACGCGCTGACCCAGCCCGACACGTCGGGGGCGATCACCACCACGTCGGCACGCACCCGGGCATCCCGGGTCCAAGGCGTGAGCATGTAGTACTGCCACAGTTGATAGCCAGCAAAAACAGCAAGGATCACCACACACAGGGTGACCAGGGTACGTACGACTGTACGCATGGACTTACTCCTTACAAAGGGCCTGACAGGCGCACCACCCCATACAGCACACAGACGAACAGCGCAGCGTCGAACAACGCCTCGTGCCAGATCCAGCGCCCCAGGGGGGTGGCCTGCACGATGAAACGCAACAGCCCGGTGAGCACCAGCGCCAGCAGCACATAGATCAGAAACGGGCTGAGCAGCACGCCGCCCAGTGCCCACTCACGCAACCCCATGGGTTTCCTCCTGCCAGCGGCACCACTTGCCCCAGCTCTTGCGCAATTGCAGCACCGCGCCGATGGCCAGGCGCAGCGGGTCACTGGGCGGCTGGCGGCGCAGGGCCTCGATGAACTGTTCACTGGCAGCGTCCAGGCGCTGGCCACGCCCCGGCGCCGGGCCGCTGGCAAGGACCGCCTGCAACTGCTGCAGGTACTGGCGCTCGGCATTGCCCAGCGGCGCCTTGGCCACGGCCAGGCACATGCGCAGGTGCACCAGTTCGTCACCGATATCCAGACCGTGCAGGCCGTCGTCCCAGCGCTTGCGCTCGGCCTCGGGCAATTCGCTGGCATGCCGCGCCAGTTGCATCAGGCGGTCGGCCATGCGCCCGCCAAACCAGCTGTCGGCGCCGCGCAGGTCGCGCCGGGTCAGGCGCACCAGATCGCCTTGCGTGGCGGCGCGCAAGCGCCGGCCAAGCCAGGCCGGGTGACGCAGCACCAGCAAGCGGAACGCCATTACCGCGGCGCCCACGCCCAGCAGCATGGCCTGGGCGCTGTTGAGCATGGTCGCCACATCGAAATGCATGGCATTGAGCGGCGCGACCAGGACGATGAAGTGCAGGCAATAGGACGTGGCGGTCGCCCCGGTACGCGGGTGGGCCATGCCCAGGGCGCCAAAGAACAACGGCACACCCATGCCCAGGCAGAGCATGGCGAAGCTGCTCCATTGCGGCAGCAGGATCTGCCCCACCAGAAACGCCACCGGGATGGCCAGGAGAATGCCGCGCAGGAAACTCAGGCCGATCTGCGCGCCATTCTCGCGGCTGGCGAACAGGCTGCAGACCACACAGGTGAGCACCAGGCCGCCTGGCGCCGATGGCCAGGCCGTGGCCAGCCAGAAACTGCTCATGGCCAGGAAGGCCAGGGCGCTGCGCGAACCGAACAGCAGGGCAAGGGACAAGTCGCGATGGGTTGCCAGGCTCTGCGTCGCCTGCCTCGGCGCCCGCCCCTGCTCGACGTCGTCGAGGGCCTGGGCGCAAGCCATCGTGTAGTCCAGCAGCAAGGTCAGGCGCGCCAGACAGTAATGCTCGGCGGGGCTGATCCGCTCGTCGTGGGCGGCGTCCCAGACACGCTGGCGCAACACCAGCAAGCTGGGCTGCTCGGGGCTGGCCAGGTGAGCGCGAACCTCGTCCAGCCATGGCGCCAGGTGCCTGGCTTCACCCTCGTCAAGCTGGCGCCACTGCCTGCGCACCGAGCGTGAGATGCGCAAAAGCACCATCAGTGTCTGGCTCAGGCCGCTGATCGCCCGGGCGCGCTGGCGGCCACGACTGCCTTCGAACCAGGCATGTTCGCGCTGGGCATCGATGGCGACGATGCGCCCGAGGCTGTCGAGCAGGCCGCCGCGTGCCTCGTCTTCGCCGCCAAGCATGGCGTTGGCCGCCTGCAGGCCGTTCTGCCAGGCCTGGCGGGCTTGGTCGGCCAGTTGCTGCTCCACGCGCATGGGCCAGAGCAGCGCGCTGGTGACGGTGGCGCAGACGATGCCCAGGCAGATCTCGGTGCAGCGCGCCACGGCCTGGTCGAAGACCTGCAGCGGGTGGTCGACCGCCGGCAGGGCGATGATCGCCACGGTGTAGCCGGCCAGCACGAACGCGTAGGCCCAGGCGCTGCGCAACTGGGTCGAGGCAGCGGTACACAGGGCCAGCCACAAGGCCAGGGTCAGCAGGAACAGCCATGGGGTCTGGGCGAACAGGCCGATGAACACCACCGACATGCAAGTGCCGACCAGGGTGCCGGCCAACCGCGCCAGGCCCTTCTGCACCACCATCCCCGACAACGGCTGGGCGACGATGAAGGCAGTCATCAGCGCCCACGCCGGTTGCTCCAGGCCCCAGCGCATCGCCAACCACAAAGCCAGGCCGCCACCAAGCAAGGTCTTGATGGCGAACTTGAGGGCGAGGCTGCTGGGGGCAAACAGGGCCTGGAAGGTGATGGGCACGAAACGGACCTTGGGCGCGCTGGGGTAATAGGAAGAAAGATAGACAACGGGAGGAAGGATAAAGCGGAAACGATTAATTAGCTAGCTAATCATCTAAGCAGTCGCAGGCAGATTTTCGCAGGCAAAAAAAAATGGGCGACCGAAGTCGCCCTAAATGCCTTGCGTGCTCGTGTATCGGGAAGGATCAGCGCTGGTTGCGCTTTTTCGAGTCCTTCCAGATGAAAATGCCCAGACCGGCGAAGAAGGCCAACATCAACCCGACTGTTACCACCCCGGCGATAACCACGTTGTCGAAGAACATGTCGGCTCCTCCCTTGATGTGCCGTCATCCGATGGGTGCAAGGTAACCAATGCGAGGAGGGGGAAAATTGACCGGAGTCAATGGCGCCCGGGGCCGGGCGCGGGAGGCGGGTGCAGGTTTGACCTGCATCAAGTTTCAGCGCTTCTTCGATTTGCCCTTGGGCTTTTTCTTCTTGCCCTGCCCCAGCGGCAAGGCCTGCTCGAAGGCCTGGCGCATGTCGTCCAGGCGCTTGTCATTGAGGTCGTGGATGCGTTTGGCGCGTTCGGCGCCGAAGTCGATCAGTTTGTCTTGGCTCATGGTGGGCTCGACGGACAGCAGAGGCCTTAATGATGAAGGCTTGCCTGGGCGCTGACTAGTCAGACTTCGATATCCACCAGCAGCCCCTGGCGCGTGCGCTCGCCCAGCGGCGCCACCGGCACGGTGTTGTCGGTATTGAGTTCCTCGCCGGGAACCGCCTCGTAACGATCGCCCTCAGCCTGCTTGCGCCTTTTTTGCTGGCGGCGTTGCTCGTCACGCAACAACAAGGCCTGCTCTTCGGGATCACGATGATTCTTCAGGTCGATGGTGCCATCGCTGGAGGTCGGCTGCGTGGGCACCACCGGTGGAATGGTCGGCGGCGGTTTGACCGGGTCGTGTTGCGAGGTCACGGGGGCGGCACTGAGCGGGATGATCGGCGGCAGCATGGGAGGTCTCCTGTAGCCTTGTTGTCGGCTGATGGCGCGCCGCCTTGAATGCCTGCGGTCGAAGGTGTGCGGCGTGTCACAACGCCGCATTGCGCTGGAGTATAGCGCGGGCCTACTCGACGTCTTCGTCCGGATCGTCGGGTGAAGGGCTCGACTCGCTCCATGGCCGCTTGTAGACCTGCTGCCAGACCGCATCCATATGTTCGCGCACCCCTGGCGGGGCGTTCTTCAACGAGGCGCTGTCTTCGCGCTCGCCGCCGAACGGGTCTTCACCGGGCGGGCTGATCAGCGACTGGCCGGTGATGGTGTAGATCGCCTGGCCTTCACGCATCTCGATGGCGATGTCGTGGGGGTCGATACCGCCACCGCAGAAGGCATGGCTGGCCACTGTCACTTCAGCGACACCGTCCTTGTTCAGGTCGCCGACATCACTGACATCGGTGTAGAAGTCGACGTCCAGGTCCAGGCCGGCGCAGGTGGTCTCCTGCTCGATCTGCCAGCGCGCCTTGAAGACATCGGCACTGGCGGCGCGGCCATACAGGGTGGCCTTGAGCACCACCTTGTCGACTTCCTCCTCGGTATCAGGGTCGGTGGCCTGGCCGTCGACCCGGCTCAGCACCAGCAGGCCCTCGCCCTCGCGGTCATGGAAATGCACGCTCTTGATCGGCGTCTGCACGCCGAGCACTTCCAGTTGCTCGACCGGGATCGGCGGCAGGATCTCGAAGCTTTTCTGTTCACAGGCGGCCAGCAGCGCCAGGCTGCCCAGGCCCAAGGTGACGTTCAACCAGCGGTGCTTGGCAAACATGTTGGCGCATGGCCCTCGTGACGGGTGTTCGTCGATGAACACGCTAGACTCACTGAGATTCTTTGGTCTGGCGCAGCCGATCCGGTAACATGGCCAGCTTTTTCACCGCGGGAGTTTTGGCAGTATGGCGCAGCAGTATCAACCGGGGCAACGCTGGATCAGCGACAGCGAGGCCGAGCTCGGTCTTGGGACCATCCTGGCGCAGGATGGCCGCCTGTTGACCGTGCTCTACCCGGCCACGGGCGACACGCGCCAGTACTCGCTACGCAATGCGCCGCTGACCCGCGTGCGCTTCTCGCCAGGCGATCTGATCACCCATTTCGAAGGCTGGAAGCTGACCGTGCAGGAGGTCGAGGACATCGACGGCCTGATGGTCTATCACGGCATCGACCCGCAGAACCAGCCACGCACGCTGCCCGAGACGCAGCTGTCCAACTTCATCCAGTTCCGCCTGGCCAGCGACCGCCTGTTCGCCGGGCAGATCGACCCGCTGTCGTGGTTCTCGCTGCGCTACAACACCCTGCAGCACACCAGCAAGCAGATGCTCTCCACGCTCTGGGGCCTGGGTGGCGTGCGCGCCCAACCCATCGCCCACCAGCTGCACATCGCCCGTGAAGTGGCCGACCGCATCGCTCCCCGCGTACTGCTGGCCGACGAAGTGGGCCTGGGCAAGACCATCGAGGCCGGCCTGGTCATCCATCGCCAGCTGCTGTCCGGTCGCGCCAGCCGCGTGCTGATCCTGGTACCGGAAAACCTCCAGCACCAGTGGCTGGTGGAAATGCGCCGGCGCTTCAACCTGCAGGTTGCGCTGTTCGACGCCGAGCGCTTCATCGAGAGTGACGCCAGCAACCCGTTCGAGGATGCCCAGCTGGCGCTGGTCGCGCTGGAGTGGCTGGTCGAGGACGAAAAGGCCCAGGACGCGCTGTTCGCCGCCGGCTGGGACCTGATGGTGGTCGACGAGGCCCACCACCTGGTCTGGCACGAAGAGCAGGTCAGCCCCGAATACGCGCTGGTCGAGCAGCTGGCCCAGGTGATTCCTGGCGTGCTGCTGCTCACCGCCACGCCTGAGCAGCTCGGCCAGGACAGCCACTTTGCCCGCCTGCGCCTGCTCGACCCCAACCGTTTCCACGACCTGGCTGCCTTCCGCGCCGAAAGCGAGCACTATCGCCCGGTGGCCGAAGCCGTACAGGAGCTGCTCGACGAGGGTCGCCTGTCGCCGAAAGCCCACGCCACCATCCAGGGCTTCCTCGGCGCCGAAGGCGAAGCGCTGCTGGCCGCGGTCAGCGACGGCGACAGCCAGGCCAGCGCGCGCCTGATCCGCGAACTGCTCGACCGCCACGGCACCGGCCGCGTGCTGTTCCGCAACACCCGGGCGGCAATCCAGGGCTTCCCCGAACGCCAGCTGCACCCCTACCCGCTGGCCAACCCCGAGGCCTACGCCGACCTGCCTTCGGGCGAGCGCGCCGAGCTGTACCCGGAAGTGGCCTTCCAGGCCCAGGGCGATAACAGTGACGAAGAGCGCTGGTGGCGTTTCGACCCACGGGTCGATTGGCTGGTCGACACCCTGAAGATGCTCAAGCGCACCAAGGTCCTGGTGATCTGCGCCCACGCCGAGACCGCCATGGACCTGGAAGACGCCCTGCGCGTGCGCTCCGGCATCCCGGCCTCGGTGTTCCACGAAGGCATGAGCATCCTCGAGCGTGACCGCGCCGCCGCCTACTTCGCCGACGAAGAGTTCGGCGCCCAGGTGCTGGTGTGTTCCGAGATCGGCAGCGAAGGCCGCAACTTCCAGTTCGCCCATCACCTGGTGATGTTCGACCTGCCGGCCCACCCGGACCTGCTCGAGCAACGCATCGGCCGCCTCGACCGGATCGGCCAGAAGCACACGATCCAACTGCACATCCCGTACCTGCAGGACAGCCCGCAGGAACGCCTGTTCCAGTGGTACCACGAAGGCCTCAACGCCTTCCTCAACACCTGCCCGACCGGCAACGCCCTGCAGCATCAGTTCGGCCCGCGCCTGCTGCAACTGCTGGCCGGTGGCGACGACAAGGGCTGGACCCAGCTGGTCGGCGAGGCCCGAGCCGAGCGCGAGCGCCTGGAGGCCGAGCTGCACACCGGTCGCGACCGCCTGCTGGAACTCAACTCCGGTGGCGCCGGCGAAGGCCAGGCGCTGGTCGAGGCGATCCTCGAGCAGGACGACCAGTTCGCCCTGCCGATCTACATGGAAACCCTGTTCGACGCCTTCGGTATCGACAGCGAGGACCACTCGGAAAACGCCCTGATCCTCAAGCCGAGCGAGAAGATGCTCGACGCCAGCTTCCCGCTGGGTGACGACGAAGGCGTGACCATCACCTACGACCGTGGCCAGGCGCTGTCGCGCGAGGACATGCAGTTCCTCACCTGGGAGCACCCGATGGTCCAGGGTGGCATGGACCTGGTGCTGTCCGGCTCGATGGGCAACACCGCCGTGGCGCTGATCAAGAACAAGGCGCTCAAGCCCGGCACCGTGCTGCTCGAACTGCTCTACGTCAGCGAAGTGGTGGCACCGCGCAGCCTGCAGCTGGGGCGCTACCTGCCACCGGCCGCGCTGCGCTGCCTGCTCGATACCAACGGCAACGACCTTGGCCCGCGGGTGGCCTTCGAAACCCTCAACGACCAGCTCGAAAGCGTGCCCAAGGCCAGCGCCAACAAGTTCGTCCAGGCCCAGCGCGACGTGCTGGCCAAGCGCATCGCCGCAGGCGAGGCCAAGGTCCTGCCAACCCACGACGAGCGCGTGGCCCAGGCCCGGCAACGCCTCACCGCCGAAGCCGACGAGGAGCTGGCGCGCCTGACTGCGTTGAAGGCCGTCAACCCGAGCGTGCGCGACAGCGAGATCGACGCCCTGCGCAAGCAGCGCGAAGAGGGTTTGGCGGCGCTGGAAAAAGCGGCACTGCGCCTCGAGGCGATCCGGGTGCTCGTCGCCGGTTGATCGCCATAGAGGCCATCGCGGGGCAAGCTCGCTCCCACAATTCCGGCTCGGGATTGGTGGGAGCGGGCTTGCCCCGCGCTCGTTTCGTCCTGCAAGCCATCCATTTAGACCATCTGGCTATTGCTTTCATATCCAAATGGTAGAAATCAAATTGCCATTAATCAGGAAGGCTTAGGTACAGGTTCCTATACTCCAGCAGGAACAGTCTCCATCCGTGCTTTTTGGGGACGAGTGAAGACTCGACGAAGAGGCCTGCAATGGAGTGGCTGGGACTGCAATTGTTCGCTGAGCTGCCGGCGACCGGACAGATCATCCTCGACTGCCGACACAACCCCTTCCTGGTGCTGCTTGCCTTCATCGTGGCGAGCGCCGCCTGTTTCGCCACTCTGGACATGAGCGAACGCCAGAGCCAATGCGAAGACCGCTTCGCCCGCCGACAATGGCGCGTGCTCGGTGCCTGCTGCCTGGCCGGGGGCATCTGGGCCATGCATTTCATCAGCATGCTGGCCTTCCAGGCGCCCCTGGAAATTCACTTCGATGCCCCACTGACCGGCCTGTCGCTGCTGGTGGCGCTGTTGGCCGCCTGGCTGGCGATGAACAGCCTCAACCGCAGCCAGATGCGCCTGCGCCATTACCTGCAGACCGCGCTGTTCATCGGCCTGGGCATCAGTGTCATGCACTACACCGGCATGGCCGCCCTGCAGACCAGCGCCCTGCAGTACTACCAGACCGGCCTGCTGCTTGCCTCCGTCGGCATCGCCGTGCTCGCCAGCCTGGTGGCGCTGCTGATGGCACGCTATTTCAACAAGGGCAGCGGCACCCTGCACCTGCTGCTCAAGTACGGCGCCAGCCTACTGATGGCCGCAGGTATCGTCCTGACCCATTTTACCGGCATGGCGGCGATGACCCTGGTGATCCCCAGCGAGACCGCGCTGCGCCTGCCTTCGGCCGACAACAGCCTGCAACTGGCGCTGACCATTGCCGTCATCACCCTGCTGATCAGCGCTGGCAGCATCAGCGCGGCGCTGGCCGACAAGAAGCTGCAGAGCAAGGAGCACGACCTGCGCCGCGTCAATGTACTGCTCAGCCAGCTCGACCAGGCCCGCGCCTCGCTGCAGCAGGCCGCCCACTACGACGCCCTGACCAACCTGGTCAACCGCCGCGGCTTCAACCAGGTCTTCGCCGAGCGCCTGGCCGAGCAGGCTGCCCATGACGGTATGCTGGCGGTGATGTTCCTCGACATCGACCACTTCAAGCGGATCAACGACAGCCTCGGGCATGCCGCCGGCGACGAGTTGCTCAAGGTGATCGCCGATCACATCAAGGCCGCCACCCGTGGCCAGGACCTGGTGGCCCGCTTCGGCGGCGACGAGTTCTGCATCGTCACCAGCCTCAACAGCCGTGACGAGGCACGCCACCTGGCCCAGCGCATCATGCAGCGCATGAAGGAGCCGATCGATCTGGCCGGCCGGCGCATGGTGATGACCACCAGCATCGGCATCAGCATCTTCCCCGACGACGGCCAGAGCACCGAGGAGTTGCTGAAGAACGCCGACCTGGCGCTTTACCAGTCCAAAGGCTGCGGGCGCAACAGCCTGAACTTCTTCAACAACGGCCTGAAGACCCGCGCCACCCTGGAGTTGCAACTGGAAGAAGAACTGCGCGTGGCGCTATTCGAAGAGCGTGGCCTGTGCGTGCACTACCAACCGATCTTCGACCTGCGCAGCGGCCAGGTGGCCAAGCTCGAGGCGCTGGTGCGCTGGCAACACCCACAGCATGGCCTGCTCAGCCCCGACCGTTTCATCTGTATTGCCGAAGCCAACGGCCTGATCGCCGAGCTGGACCTGTGGGTGCTTCGCCGGGCCTGTGAGGACCTGGCCCAGCTCAATCGTCATGGCTATGGCGATCTCAAGGTCACGGTGAACTGCTCGGCCCTCACCCTTGGCCGCGAGGAGCTGGCCACCGAGGTGGAAATGGCCTTGTTCCAGGCCGGCCTGGCGCCGCGCCAGCTGGAGCTGGAGGTCACCGAAAACGCCCTGATGGGTGACATCCACCACACCATCAGCCTGCTCAAGCGCATCCGTGCCCAAGGTGTGGCGCTGTCGATCGATGATTTCGGCACCGGCTATTCATCGCTGGCCTACCTCAAGCGCCTGCCGCTGGACGTGCTGAAGATCGACCGCTCGTTCATCCAGGACGTGCCCGGCAGCCAGAAAGACCGCGAGATCGTCCAGGCGATCATCATCATGGCCCATACCCTGCACCTGAAAGTGGTCACCGAGGGCGTCGAGACTGTCGAGCAGCACGAATTCCTCGCCAGCCACGGCTGCGACTATCTGCAGGGCTACCTGCTCAGCCGGCCGGTGCCACTGGCCGAGTTGCGGCCGATCCTCGAACGGCTCGACCGCCAGCCGGGCGAGCTCAGTCCTTGCTGCGATACAGCGCTACCAGGGTCGCCGGATCTTTTTGCAGATAACCCTGGCTACCGTGCAGGCGCATCAGTTGCGCGGCGAGGCCACTGAGCGGCGTCGCCGAGCCCTGCTCGCGGGAGAATTTCACCGCGCTGTCGAGGTCCTTGAGCAAGGTGCGCACGTGCCACTTGACCGGCTCGAAGCGGCTTTCGGCCATTTGCGGGGCGAGGATCTGCAAGGGTTTCGAGTCGGCAAACCCGCCGGCCAGCGCTTCGGCGATCAGCCGCGCATCGACCCCTGACTGCTCGGCCAGCGCCACCACCTCGGCAATCACCAGCGCGTTGCAGGCCACGATCATCTGGTTGCACGCCTTGGTCACCTGGCCGGCCCCCACCGCGCCCATGTGCGTCACCCTTTGGCCCAGGGTCAACAGCACCGGCCGCGCCCGCTGCAGATCGCTCGCCTCGCCCCCGACCATGATCGCCAGGGTGCCGGCCTCGGCCCCCGGCGTGCCGCCGGACACCGGGGCATCGAGCCAGGCCATGCCGCACAGGGCCGCCAGCTCCGCCGCCATCTCGCGGGTGGCGGTCGGCTCGAGGCTGGAGAAGTCCACCAGCAGCTGACCGCTGCGCCCGCCACGGGCGATGCCCTGCTCACCGAACACCACTTCGCGCACCACCGCCGTGTCGGCCAGGCACAGCAGCACCATGTCCGCCGCCTGGCACAGCTCGGCAGGGCTACCGGCCAGCTGGGCGCCGGCGGCAACCAGTTCGGCGCATTTGTCCGGGCTGCGGTTCCACACGGTCAGCGGATACCCCGCGGCCAGCAGCCGACGGCACATCGGCAGGCCCATCAGGCCGATCCCGGCAAACCCCAACGAAGGCAATGCAGTACTCATGAGCAACTCCAGATTAAAGAAGCGTGACAAACGGACGATGCAATGCGGGTGAGAAGGGAAAAACCTTAGAACGACTAAGGAAACCCCCTATCGCATAAGAAAAAGACGCACTGATAAAGTCGCGAAATTTCTCCGTGATGGCTAGATGATATGCATCACCGGGAAGCCAACCACTCCAGGCAAATGGCGCACTATGACCTCTACGATCACTTCTGCCAATGCGGCTCCCGAGCCCTCCCTCAGCACCACCTCGCTGACTGCCGGCAGTGCTCGAGACCTGCCCGCGGCGCGCAGCATGCCGGCGCAACAGTACCTGTACTTCACCGAACAGGACATCCAACGCATCCTCGACAACCTCGACGGCCTGCGCGATCTGGTGTTTCCGCCCAACCTGCATGTCGAGGACGAGGACCAGTTGCGTCTGGAGCAGCAGTTCCCGTCGGTGTGCCTGATCGGCCTGGGCCGCTGCGGCTCGAACATCGCCCTGGACGTGGCGGAACTGGTGTACAACGCCCGCACCTTCTTCCTCAATGAGTACAACAACGAGGACCGTTTCAAAGGCGAAGCGGGCTACAGCCCGGCGCGCTGGATCCGCCAGAACCTGCGCCTGGTACAGAACAAGGCGGCCAAGCCGGTGTTCCTGGTCGAGCCGCTGGTGATGCTAGGCGACCTGGACAAGGACATCGCCGGGCGCATCCGCTTCTCGCGCAAGGGCGAGCGCGGCGGCTTTTTGCGCGACTACAGCAAGATGAAGATCATGGACCTGTCCGAGGTGCATGCCGGTGGCGCCGGCAACGCGCCGATTCTCGGCCAGTACCTGGCCAAGATCATCCTCAACAAGGACACCCAGCGCTTCTCCAGCGCCGACTGGAAGCTGATCCACTCGTACCTGATCGACTCCTGCGGCATCAAGGCCAACCAGTCGCGCCTGTACTTCTACATCTTCAGCGCCGGCGGCGGCACCGGCTCGGGCATGGCCTCGGAATTCGGCCTGGCCCAGCAGTACTCGTACATGAACAAGACATTCGATACCAAACCGGCCGACGAGAACGACGGCAAGAGCGGGCATTCGTTCGTGTTCGAGCCGATCTTCACCAGCGGCATCTGCGTGCTGCCCAATGCGTCCGATCACCGCAGCGAAATGTCCGAGGCTCTGCACATCAACGCCGGGCGCCTGCTGTGCAAGTACCTGTCGGAGGAATGGGACTTCTCGTACAACTTCGACAATGAAGACAGCAGCGAAGCCAGCGTCATGGGCCGCATCCGCCCGTGGAACGCGATGATGCTGATCTCCAACGACATCATGCGCTACGCCGAGGAGAGCGACGACGGCACGATCCAGAACATCGACGTCAATGCCATGGAGAAGCACGCCAACCAGTACATCTCCCAGCAGATCTTCAACATCCTCACCGCCCAGGCGGTGACCACCGACTACGACCAGAACTACTTCCGCCGCGCCGGCATCGACATTGGCGAGACCATCCGCCTGGACGCCAACGACCTGTTCATGAGCCTGGCCGGCCCCGTGGCCATCGCCTATGCCGAGTCGGTGGTGCCGGAAGTGCCGCCGGCAGGGTCGGACAAGTTCAAGGTGTTCGAGCGCGAGCAGCCGCGCCTGGACATCGACGACCTGTTCTTCCGCTCCATCGACCTGCCGCACTTCAACAAGCAGACCCAGGCCATCGAAGGCATCAGCCTGCTGCCGATCGAGTCGCGTCGCTACCGCGCCGCGCTGGAGCAGTACCAGGCCTCGGGCTACGACGCCGCGGCGCTGCACGACCTGCATTTCTTCAAGAACTGCTCGTCGGTGGTGTCGATCGTGTCGCTGCCCAAGGATTACAAACTGTCGTATATGGACCTGAACCGGCTCAAGACCCACCTCAACAGCCTGTTCCCCAACACCACGCTCAAGCGCTATGCGCTGGTGATCGGCGCCTCGGCCAACCTGTCGCTGACCACCCTGATCGCCAAGAGCCCGTGCCTGTCGGACGATTTCCTCACGCTGATCGTGGCGTTCATCAAGCGTTGCTTCGCGCGCAACCCATACCGTTTCGACGACACCATGGACAATGCGATCCTCGAGTTCATCACCAGCGAGCACTTCGATGAAGACAGCATCGACGACCTGCTCAACGAGTTCGAGAACCCGGCGAAGATCCTCGACACCAACTGGTACGCGATCAAGCCGATGTACGAGAAGAAGTACCGCGAGCTGATCAACGACAAGAGCCGTTTCGTCTCGATCAACGACATCCGCCTGTCGCGCGAGTGCGTGAAGAAGGCGGTGAAGTACCTGCGCGAGATCTTCAGGCACCGCATCGGCAAGACCCGGGTGATTTCGCTGAACAGCCATACCGGGCGCGTGGATTACTGATCCAGTGGGGGCCGCAAAGCGGCCCCATTTACGCATCCCGTAAACTGTTACCGCCCCGCCGAATCACCCCGCCACTGTTACCAACTTCCACCTTACGTGAGCGTCAATGCGCACCATTGCGGAGCGTTTGCGCGTTTTCACGCACTAAAAAAGCCCGCGCTTATTCCGCTTTCTTCGCCTGGATCACGATGAACGGCGAAACCACCACCGCCCAGATCTCTGGATCGCGGGTTTGCAGGTCGAGCGCCTGCTCGGCAGAGACTGGCCCGACAGTGCCATCATTGCGCCACTTGGCGAAGATCTCGCCGCGATTCTCGGCCATCGCCTCGGCAACAGCGATCAGGTCGAGGCTGGGGTCGACCCAAATCAGGTCACCCTTGGCCCAGAAACGCTCCAGGGCTTTCCACTCGATGACGGCAGTCTCGCCGAGCAGTTTGGCATAGAGGGTGCTTACTTGATCAGTCATGGGTTTACCTGCGCAAAGATCGGCCAACAAAAAGGCCGGCATTTTTGCAGAAAAACCCGGTTTCAAATACGTAATTTGGTCGATCAGGCCCGAACTTGTGGGGGCGGGCCGGGAATACAGGCAAAGTGATGGCGCTTTTCTGTATCTTTATGTCGATCACGCGACACCCCTTGAGACAGACGCTTTTCGCCCGCTTTTCAAGCGCTCGGACAGCGCTCTACACTGTACCGGTACAGTTCCGGGACATGTTCCGGGGGAAGGTGGGCTTACGGCATTGGCGTAGCCAGGCCGCGAATCCCGCCCGGTCTGTAGCCCTGGCCTCAGGACTATAAGAATTACAACAGAATGAGTGGAGCACTATGATCAAGATTTCCAAGCTGTTTGCCGCGATGGTTCTGGCCGGAGTCGCCAGCCATTCGTTTGCCGCCGACACCATCAAGATCGGCATCGCCGGTCCCAAGACCGGGCCGGTGACCCAGTACGGCGACATGCAGTTCGTCGGCGCCAAACAGGCCATCAAGGACATCAACGCCAAGGGCGGCGTCGATGGCAAGATGCTCGAAGCCAAGGAATACGACGACGCGTGCGACCCTAAACAGGCCGTGGCCGTCGCCAACAAAGTGGTCAACGATGGCGTCAAGTACGTGATCGGCCACCTGTGCTCCAGCTCCACCCAGCCTGCGTCCGACATCTACGAAGACGAAGGTGTGATCATGATCACCCCTGCCGCCACCTCCCCGGAAATCACCGCCCGTGGCTACAAGCTGATCTTCCGCACCATCGGCCTGGACAGCGCTCAGGGCCCGGCCGCCGGCAATTACATCGCCGACCACGTCAAGCCGAAGGTCGTTGCGGTGCTGCACGACAAGCAGCAGTACGGCGAAGGCATCGCCACCGCGGTCAAGACCACCCTGGAAGGCAAAGGCACCAAGGTCGCCGTCTTCGAAGGCCTGAACGCCGGTGACAAGGACTTCTCCTCGATCATCCAGAAACTCAAGCAGAACAACGTCGACTTCGTCTACTACGGCGGCTACCACCCGGAGCTGGGCCTGATCCTGCGCCAGGCACAAGAGAAGGGCCTGAAAGCCAAGTTCATGGGCCCGGAAGGCGTGGGTAACGACTCCATCTCGCAGATCGCCCAGGGCGCCTCCGAAGGCCTGCTGGTTACCCTGCCGAAGTCGTTCGACGCCGACCCTGCGAACAAGGCCATCGTCGACGCCATCAAGGCCGACGGCAAAGACCCGAGCGGTCCGTTCGTATTCCCGGCCTACTCGGCTGTCCAACTGATCGCCGAAGGCATCAAGGCTGCCAAGTCCGAAGACACCGACAAGGTGGCCGCCGCCATTCACAAAGGCACCTTCAAGACCCCGACCGGCGACCTGTCGTATGACGACAAGGGCGACCTGAAAGACTTCAAGTTCGTGGTCTACGAATGGCACTTCGGCAAGCCGAAGACCGAAGTCTCCCCTCAGTAACTGCGTGACTAATAGCTGACCGAGAAGCCCACTGTGCGAGCAGTGGGCTTTGTTTTACGAGGTTCATGAACCTGATTCCCGTGATCCGGGAGCCGGTTCACCTGAAAATCTTAAAACCGTCACCCGCGGTTTCCTGGCCGTGCCCGCAAAAAGATCACGTGGCGAAGACCACGAGAACAAGGGGCCGGGGTCATCCCCCGCCAGAGAAATGCAAATCAGGTTTTTAGGAGCGCTGTAATGCCTGAGATCTACCATTTCCTACAACAACTGGTTAACGGATTGACCATCGGCAGTACCTACGCGCTGATCGCCATCGGTTACACGATGGTGTACGGCATCATCGGCATGATCAACTTCGCCCACGGCGAGGTGTACATGATCGGTTCCTACGTGGCCTTCATCGCCCTCGCCGGGCTGGCCATGATGGGCATCCACTCGTTGCCGATCCTGATGACCGTGGCCTTCGTCGCCACGATCTTCGTCACCAGTGCCTACGGCTACAGCATCGAACGGGTCGCCTACCGGCCGCTGCGCAACAGCAACCGGCTGATCCCGCTGATCTCCGCCATCGGCATGTCGATCTTCCTGCAGAACACCGTCCTGCTGTCACAGGACTCGAAAGACAAGTCCATCCCCAACCTGATCCCCGGCAGCTTCTCGTTCGGCCCGGGGGGCGCAGAGGAAGTGCTGGTCTCGTACATGCAGATCCTGGTGTTCGTGGTAACTCTCGTCGCCATGACCTGCCTCACCCTGTTCATCTCCCGTTCCCGCCTGGGGCGCGCCTGCCGCGCCTGCGCCGAGGACATCAAGATGGCCAACCTGCTGGGCATCAACACCAACAACATCATCGCCCTGACCTTCGTCATCGGTGCCGCGCTGGCGGCGGTGGCGGCCGTGCTGCTGAGCATGCAGTACGGGGTGATCAACCCCAACGCCGGTTTCCTGGTGGGCCTGAAGGCCTTCACCGCGGCGGTACTGGGCGGCATCGGCAGCATCCCGGGCGCCATGCTCGGCGGGCTGGTGCTGGGCGTGGCCGAAGCGTTCGGCGCCGACATCTTCGGCGACCAGTACAAGGACGTGGTGGCATTCGGTCTTTTGGTTCTTGTCCTGCTGTTCCGGCCGACCGGCATCCTGGGCCGCCCGGAGGTTGAAAAAGTATGAACAGAAATCTCAAACAGGCGTTCTTCAGCGCCTTGCTGGTCTGGGCCGTGGCCTTCCCGGTGCTGGGCCTGAAACTCAGCATCGATGGCATCAGCCTGGTGGTGCATAGCCAGGGTTCGTTCACCATCGGCATCATCGCCGCGTGCTCGGTGCTGATGTTCCTGCGCGTGCTGTTCGACAAGCAGTGGAGCTCGGTGATGGGCCGCCGCTCCGACCGCAAACTGGTACCGTCGTCGGTGAGCAACTTCCTGACCCTGCCGAAAACCCAGCGCTGGGTGATCATGGGCCTGATCGTCGTCGCCCTGATCTGGCCGTTCTTCGGCTCCCGCGGCGCGGTCGACATCGCCACGCTGATCCTGATCTACGTGTTGCTGGGCCTGGGCCTGAACATCGTGGTCGGCCTGGCGGGCCTGCTCGACCTGGGTTACGTCGGCTTCTACGCCGTCGGCGCCTACAGCTACGCCATGCTCTCCCACTACCTGGGCTGGAGCTTCTGGGTCTGCCTGCCGATCGCCGGCCTGATGGCCGCCACCTTCGGCTTCCTGCTCGGCTTCCCGGTGCTGCGCCTGCGCGGTGACTACCTGGCGATCGTGACCTTGGGCTTTGGCGAGATCATCCGCCTGTTCCTGCGTAACCTCACAGACTGGACCGGCGGCCCCAACGGCATCAGCAACATCCCCAAGCCGGAGTTCTTCGGCCTGACCTTCGAGCGCCGCGCCGCCGAGGGGATGCAGACCTTCCACGAGTTCTTCGGGCTGGAATACAACTCGATCAACAAGGTCATCTTCCTCTACCTGGTCGCCCTGCTGCTGGCCCTGCTGGCGCTGTTCGTGATCAACCGCCTGCTGCGCATGCCGATCGGCCGTGCCTGGGAAGCGCTGCGCGAAGACGAGATCGCCTGCCGCGCGCTGGGCCTGAACCCCACCGTGATCAAGCTCTCGGCGTTCACCCTGGGTGCCTGCTTCGCCGGTTTCGCCGGCAGCTTCTTCGCCGCCCGCCAGGGCCTGGTGACACCGGAGTCGTTCACCTTCATCGAGTCGGCGATCATCCTCGCCATCGTCGTGCTGGGGGGCATGGGTTCGCAGTTGGGCGTGATTCTCGCGGCCATCGTGATGATCCTGCTGCCGGAGATGATGCGTGAGTTCAGCGAATACCGGATGCTGATGTTCGGTGCGCTGATGGTGTTGATGATGATCTGGCGTCCGCAGGGCCTGCTGCCCATGCAACGTCCGCACATGGAGCTGCCTCGATGAGCCGCGAAATTCTGCAAGTCAGCGGCCTGAGCATGCGCTTTGGCGGCTTGTTGGCGGTCAACGGCGTGGCCCTGACCGTCAAGGAAAAACAAGTGGTGGCACTGATCGGCCCGAACGGCGCTGGCAAGACCACCGTGTTCAACTGCCTGACCGGCTTCTACAAGCCCAGCGGCGGCACCATCCTGCTCGACGGCCAGCCGATCCAGGGCCTGGCCGGCCATCAGATCGCCCGCAAGGGCGTGGTGCGAACCTTCCAGAACGTGCGCCTGTTCAAGGAAATGACCGCGCTGGAAAACCTGCTGATTGCCCAGCACCGCCACCTCAACACCAACTTCTTCGCCGGCCTGTTCAAGACCCCGAGCTTCCGCCGCAGCGAAAAAGAGGCCATGGAGCGCGCGCAGTACTGGCTGGAGAAGGTCAACCTGACCGAGTTTGCCAACCGTACCGCCGGCACCCTGGCCTACGGCCAGCAACGGCGCCTGGAAATCGCCCGCTGCATGATGACCCAACCGCGAATCATCATGCTCGACGAACCGGCCGCCGGCCTGAACCCCAAGGAGACCGAGGACCTCAAGGCCCTCATCGCCTACCTGCGCGAATCGCACAACGTGACCGTGCTGCTGATCGAGCACGACATGAAGCTGGTGATGAGCATTTCCGACCACATCGTGGTGATCAACCAGGGCACGCCCCTGGCCGACGGTACGCCGGAAGAGATTCGCGGCAACCCTGATGTGATCAAGGCCTACCTGGGGGAGGCGTAAATGCTGAAGTTCGAGAACGTTTCCACCTTCTACGGCAAGATCCAGGCGCTGCACAGCGTCAACGTCGAGATCAACCAGGGCGAGATCGTCACCCTGATCGGCGCCAACGGCGCCGGCAAGTCCACCTTGCTGATGACCCTGTGCGGCTCGCCCCAGGCGAGCAGCGGCAGCATCAAGTACCTGGGCGAGGAACTGGTCGGCCAGCCGTCCTCGCACATCATGCGCAAGAGCATCGCGGTGGTGCCGGAAGGCCGCCGTGTGTTCGCCCGCCTGACCGTCGAGGAAAACCTGGCCATGGGTGGCTTCTTCACCAACAAGGGCGACTACCAGGAGCAGTTGGACAAGGTCCTGCAGTTGTTTCCGCGCCTGAAGGAGCGTTACATCCAGCGTGGCGGCACCATGTCCGGTGGCGAGCAGCAGATGCTGGCCATCGGCCGGGCATTGATGAGCAAGCCCAAGCTGCTGTTGCTGGACGAACCATCGCTGGGCCTTGCGCCGATCATCATCCAGCAGATCTTCGACATCATCGAACAGCTGCGCCGCGATGGCGTGACCGTGTTCCTGGTGGAGCAGAACGCCAACCAGGCACTGAAGGTCGCCGATCGGGCGTATGTGCTGGAGAACGGCAAGGTGGTGATGCAGGGTACCGGTGAAGCATTGCTGACCGACCCGAAGGTACGCGATGCGTACCTCGGGGGTTGAATGATCAAAGGGCCTTCGGGCCCTTTTTTCTTGCGCCGCGATGAGGCCGTGCCTCTTGTAGAGGCCCGGCAGGCTCGGTAACGTGACCGGCACTTTTTGCCCGAACACCGGAGCCCGCCTGATGCGCCTCACCCCTTCCCTGCTGCTCACTGCCCTGCTGCCGCTGTTCGCAGGCTGCCAGATGCTGGCCGAAAAACCGGTCGACCCGAACCTGGGCACTACCCGCCTGCAAGGCGAACTGAGCGCGGCCGGCGGCCATCTGCTGTTCAAACCCTGTAACGAAAGCCGCCGCTTCATCGTCAACGACGCTGCTGGCACCGGCATCCTGCAAGAGGCCGCGACCCTGGCCGACGACGCCGGTGACAAGCTGTTCGCCGATGTCCGTGCGCGCATGGCCGGCAGCAAGCAGGCAGGCAGCGACGGCCAGCTCGACGTGACCCGCCTGTACCGCCTCGACACCTCCGAATACCGTGGCTGCGAAGACCCCAACTTCAAGCAGTTGACCCTCCGCGCCGGCGGCCACGAGCCGGACTGGGACATCAAGGCCAGCGGCAAGGGCATGGTGCTCAACCGCATCGGCCAGGAGCCGTTGCCATTGCCTTACCTGGAAGAAGCGCTGCCCGGCGGCGGCCTGAGCCTGTCCAGCGAGGCCAACGGCCAGCGTGTCGAACTGTGGGTCGCGCCACAGCGCTGCGTCGACGGCGCCACCGGCGCCATCCGCCACCTCAAGGCCGAGCTGCGCATCGACGGCAAGACCCTGCAAGGCTGCGCCTACTACGGCGGCGCCCGCGACCTCTGATCACCGGGTGCTTTTATCCTGCCAGTCGGGGCGGCTAACAGCTTATACTTGGCGGTTTGTGTAAAGCCGCCGGCCGCCCATGGCCGGGATACTGGACCCTGCCATGCTACGAATCACCGAACTGAAGCTGCCCCTGGACCACTCCGACGACGAGTTGCGCGCCGCCATCGTCCAGCGCCTGGGCATCAGCGATGAGCAACTGCTCGGCTTCACCCTGTTCAAGCGCAGCTACGATGCGCGCAAGAAGAACAGCGAGCTGCTGTTCATCTACACCATCGACCTTGAAACCAGCAACGAAGACGAACTGCTGCGCCGCTTCGAAGGCGACGCCAAGATCGGCGTGGCCCCGGACGTCAGCTACAAGTTCGTCGGCCAGGCCCCGGCCGAGCTGCCTGCGCGCCCGGTCGTGGTCGGCTTCGGCCCCTGCGGCATCTTCGCCGGGCTGCTGCTGGCGCAGATGGGCTTCAAGCCGATCGTGCTCGAGCGCGGTAAAGAGGTGCGCCAGCGTACCAAGGACACCTGGGGCCTGTGGCGCAAGAGCGTGCTCAACCCCGAATCCAACGTACAGTTCGGCGAAGGCGGCGCCGGCACCTTCTCCGACGGCAAGCTGTACAGCCAGATCAAGGACCCGAATCACCACGGTCGCAAGGTGCTGGAAGAGTTCGTCAAGGCCGGTGCGCCCGACGAGATCCTCTACATCAACAAGCCGCACATCGGTACCTTCCGCCTGACCAGCATGGTCGAGAAGATGCGCGAGGAAATCATCAGCCTGGGTGGCGAGGTGCGCTTCGAGCAGAAGGTCACCGACCTGCTGGTGGATGGCGAACAGCTCACGGGCGTGGTACTGCAGAGCGGTGAACAGCTGCACTCGCGCCATGTGGTGCTGGCCCTGGGGCACAGCGCCCGCGACACCTTCCGCATGCTCCACGCCAAGGGTGTGTTCATGGAGGCCAAGCCGTTCTCGGTCGGTTTCCGCATCGAGCACCCGCAGTCGCTGATCGACAAGGCGCGCCTGGGCAAGTACGCCGGCCACCCGAAACTCGGCGCCGCCGACTACAAGCTGGTGCACCACGCCAAGAACGGTCGTTCGGTCTACAGCTTCTGCATGTGCCCGGGTGGTACCGTGGTCGCCGCCACCAGCGAGCCTGGCCGCGTGGTTACCAATGGCATGAGCCAATACTCGCGCAATGAGCGCAACGCCAACTCCGGCATCGTCGTCGGTATCGACCCCGAGCGCGACTATCCAGGTGGCCCGCTGGCCGGTATCGAGCTGCAGGAGCGCCTGGAAGCCCATGCCTACGTGATGGGCGGCAGCAACTACCAGGCACCGGCGCAGCTGGTCGGTGACTTCGTCGCCGGGCGCCCGTCCACCGCGCTGGGCAGCGTCGAGCCGTCGTACAAACCGGGCGTGACCCTGGGCGACCTGGCACCGAGCCTGCCAGACTTCGCCATCGAGGCGATCCGTGAAGCGCTGCCGGCCTTCGACCGCCAGATCAAGGGCTACAACCTGCACGACGCGGTGCTCACCGGCATCGAAACCCGCACCTCATCGCCGCTGCGCATCACCCGTGACGCCAGCTTCCAGAGCCTCAACCTCAAGGGTCTGTTCCCGGCAGGTGAAGGCGCAGGCTACGCGGGCGGCATCCTGTCCGCCGGCGTCGACGGGATTCGCATCGCCGAAGCGGTGGCAAGGGATATCCTCGGGTTGAACGACTAACCCGATCGTCTTTCGCAGACAAAAAGAAACCCCGACACGGCCAAGCCGGTCGGGGTTTTCTTTTCAAGCGTGCTGTCAGTGAGTGACGCGGCTGGTGCCGTCGACAGTCATGATGCGTACACGCTCACCCACACGGAAGATCTCGTTCTGCTGCACTTGCTGCACGTAGGCACGCATGCTGCCGTCGTCTTCACGCACGGTGATTTCGACACCCTGGGTACGGGTCAGGCCTTCTTCAGCGGCGGAGCCCGCCAGGCCACCGGCCACGGCACCGATGACTGCGGCAACGATACTGCCACGGCCACCACCGACG
This sequence comes from Pseudomonas sp. FW305-96, assembly GCF_058783825.1. NCBI lineage: Bacteria > Pseudomonadati > Pseudomonadota > Gammaproteobacteria > Pseudomonadales > Pseudomonadaceae > Pseudomonas > Pseudomonas sp. FW305-96. The sequence goes on along the minus strand of NZ_JBYSYW010000042.1, from coordinate 8,525 downwards.
GCACTGCCGGCGACACCACCGACAATGGCGCCAGCGCCGCCACCGATTGGCGTCTTGGTGCCTTCGATCTTCACCGGACGCAGGGATTCGATGGTACCCATGCGCACGGTCTGCACGCGGCGGGCCTCATCACGGGAGTAGCTGTCGCCGGTCAGCGACGATTGGCAGCCGCCCAGCAGCAGCGACACGGTGGTGAAGCTGGCCAGCAGCAAAGCGGATTTACGCATGGGACAATCTCCATAAGACAGGTGTCCATTAGACTCCGCGCCTTGACAAGTGTCACGGCGCAAACGTTATAAAATTGTTTTCATTCAGCTCAGGTACAGCCGTTGCTGGCTGATTTGCGGGCCTACAGATGAGACCAAGGATAGCCATGGATTACTTCATCGTCGTCGTCGTGACGGTCGCCGGGCTGTATTTTCACGGGTGGCTGTATGTGCGCATGCGCCGCTGGATGGACCGGGACCTGGCGCTGTCGCTGGCCGGGGAGGATCCGGCGAAGCAGGACTTCATGCTCAAGTTGCTGGAGCGGGCGCGGGTGGAGAAGGTGCGGCGCAAGGCGTTGGCGGCGTGGCTGGAACGGGAGGCGGCGGGGTATCGTTGATGATGGGGCCGCGTTGCGGCCCCATTCTTGTCAAGGCGCCAGACGCTCGCGCGCCCACTGGCCATTGACCAGACGATAGTTCAGGCGGTCATGCAAGCGGCTCGCCCGCCCCTGCCAGAACTCGATGCGCTCGGGCAGCAAGCGGTAACCGCCCCAATGCTCCGGGCAATGCGGCTGACTGTCGGAAAAGCGCGCCTCGGTGGCCTTGACCAGGCCTTCCAGCTCCTCGCGATCGGCAATCACCCGGCTCTGCGGTGACGCCCAGGCCCCCAGCCGGCTGCCCAGCGGGCGCACCTGGTAATAATCGTCCGACTCCTTGGCCGTGACCTTCTCCACCCGCCCCTCGATCCGCACCTGGCGCTCCAGCGCCGGCCAGAAGAAGGTCATCGCCGCATAAGGGTTGGCCGCAATGTGCTGGCCCTTGGCACTTTCATAGTTGGTGAAAAAGGTGAAACCGCGTGCGTCCAGCGCCTTGAGCAGCAACACCCGGCAATGCGGACGCCCCTCGGCATCAACGGTGGCCAGGGTCATGGCATTGGCTTCCACCGGTAGCTGCTCGGTCTTCACCGCATCGGCGAACCAGTGGTGGAACAGCGCGAACGGCTCCCCGGGGGCCTGGGCTTCGGCCAGGCCATCACGGGTGTAGTCGCGGCGCATATCGGCCAGGGATTGGGTCATGCTGCGTTTCCTTGACGATCAGTTGGTCTTCGCAGGGCTGTTGGCGGCGACTTTCTTGTCGGTGGCGGCCTTCTTCGCGGCTGGCTTGGCCGCAGCGGCTTTCTTCTTGGCGACGGTGCTGGCCTTGGCTGGCGCCTTGGCTTTGGTGGCAGGCTTTTTCGCAGCCGGCTTGGCGGCGGCCTTGACGACAGGCTTGGCGGCCGGGGCCTTGGCGTCCTGGGTGGCAACCATCGCCGCCGGAGCCGGCGACGGGGCAGCCTGCTGGTACTTGGCCAGCAGCGCGACCATGGTGTTCTGCGGGGTCAGCAGCAGCTCGACTCGGCGGTTCAAGGCACGGCCTTCAGCGCTGTCGTTGGCGGCACGCGGCATCACCGCGCCCATACCCTTGAGCATCAGGCGGTCGCGCTGCAGGCCGCTGAGACGGAAGATCGCCGACACCGAAGCGGCGCGCTCGAGGCTGAGTTTCTGGTTGGCGGCCATGGCGCCGCTGGTGTCGGCGTGGCCGAGGATCAGCACAGCGGTCTTGGTATCGGTCTCGATGACCTTGGCAACCTGGGTGATCGGGCCAAGGGTCGCGGGCAGCAGCATGTTCGGGCGATCAGGGTTGTAGGAGCTGTCGACCGGGATGGTCACCGCCAGCAAATCCTCGCGGCGCTCCAGCTCGAACTTGCTGCCCTTGATCGCTTCGCGGACCTTCGGCTCGTACTGGTCAAGCCAGGCCTGCGTGGCCTTATGGTCGATCTTCGGCACCGCCGCGACCTTGTCCTTCTTCTCATCGCTGCCAAACGGCCACCACCAGCGGCTGCCGCTTTCGGACTTGGCGTCGGCCTTGGCCACGTTCTCGACGACAGCCTCCTTCACTTCCTTGTCAGCGACCTTGTCCGAACCAAATGGCCACCAGTTCAGGCCACCGTCCTTTGCGGCGTCCGGGGAGTGGCTGGCACAACCGGTCATGGCCAGGCACAGGGCGAGTGCTAAGGTTTTATGTGAAGACATCAGCGATACACCATGAAATAGAAAGAAATTTTGCCCATACGCTTCAGGCGTTGGCATTGAGGATAGTCAAAGGGACGTGGCAATACCCGCGTTACCCGATCAAAGGCAACTGCCAAGCACCCGCACCAGATTCTGTGCGCGGGGGTCCATCAGCACGTAAGGGCCGAGGGTATTGGTGACGAAGCCGAAGGCCACGTCATGTTCGGGGTCGGCGAAACCGACAGAGCCGCCGGCGCCGGGGTGACCGAAGGCACGCGCGCCAAGGCCGAAGGTGGCGTTGGCCACCTCTGGCTGGTCAAGCATGCAACCCAGGCCGAAACGGGTCTGGGTGAGCAGGGTGCGGTCCTGACCGAGGCTGTGCTCGCGGGTCAGCTCGTCGAGCAGTTCGGACTCAAGCAGGCTGCCATCGAGCAGGCCGGCATAGAAGCCCGCCAGGCTGCGGGCATTGCCATGGCCATTGGCCGCCGGCTGCTGCATGCGCCGCCATTCAGGCTTGTTGGTGCTGGTGAGGATCGCCGGCGGGTTGGTGAAGGCCCGAGTGGACAAGGCCTCGGGCTCGCGCAGCGTCACCTGCAGCAGGCGCTGGGCGGCGGCATCGCCAGGGTTGCCCTTGCCGCGGGCGATATGCGCCACGCGGTGGAATTCTTCATCCGCCAGGCCCACGTGGAAGTCCAGGCCCAGCGGCTTGGCGGTGCGTGCGACGATGGAGTCGCCCGGACCACGGCCATCGGCACGGCGGATCAATTCGCCAATCAGCCAGCCGTAGGTGATCGCCGCGTACCCGTGCTCGCTGCCGGGCGTCCACCAGGGCGTTTCAGCGGCGAGGGCATCGACCATGGCCTGCCAGTCATACAGGGCTTCGGCCGGCAGCAGCTCGCGGATGGCCGGCAGGCCGGCACGGTGGCTGAGCAGTTGGCGCAGGGTGACCTGGTCCTTGCCGGCCTGGGCGAACTCCGGCCAGTAGCGCGCCACCGGCGCGTCGAGTGCGAGCTTGCCCTCGCCCACCAGTTGCAAGGCGGTGACGGCGGTAAAGGTCTTGGTGCAGGAGAACAGGTTGGCGATGGTGTCGCTGTGCCAGGCCTCGCGGCCATCCTTGTCGGCACTGCCGGCCCACAGGTCGACCACGGTTTCTCCGCCGACCTGGATGCACAACGCGGCACCACGTTCCTGGGGATCCTCGAACAACGCGGCGAAAGCATCGCGCACCGCCTCGAACTTCAGCTCATAGTGACCCTGGATCTGCACCCGACTACCTCTCTTTACTGCCTGGCTTGCAAAGGGGTGCATTGTTTCAGTAGTTGGGCGATTTGCCTACTGAAGATGGCTGGGTGGTTATCAGGAACTACGGCTTGTCCAACGCTGTGCGCAAATGCCCAAGGGCTTGCAGGTTGCTGCGGCGCACCGCCTCGATGAACCCCGCATAGGGCACATCGGTGACAGCGACCAGGCCAAGATGGCCGTTCTCACCATCGAGCAGGCGCCCGCTGGCGGGTTGATCGAGATACTGGAACCAGTGCGCACCGACGATCATCGGCTGGGCCATGGCCGCCTTGAGGAAGTTGGCATACGCCGGGCCACGGTCTTCCTCGCGGGCCACTTCCAGCGGCCCGGGCCAGAATGGGCCACGATCGCGCGAGCCGAACTGGAACTCCGAGACCAGCACCGGCTTGTCGAGCTCGGCCAACCGCGCAAAGTCGTAGCCGTCGTCAGGCTTCAAGGTATAGAAGTTGAAGCTCAGCACATCGCAGAACTCGGCGCAGGCCTTCACTGCCTCGGGGGTGCTGACCGCGTAGCGGCCACCGAGCAGCAGATGGTTGGGCGCATGCCATTTCAGCGCATCGGAAATGGTCTTGAAATAGGTTTCGGCAAACACCTGCTGGAAATACTGGTAGTCACGCTCGATTTCCGGATGCTCAGGATTAGGCAAAGGCGCCTCGAACCCCGGGTCTTCCATCAGCTCCCAGGCGGTCAGCTCAATACCCCAGGCCTTCGACAGCCCCTGCTGGTTGCGGTACTTGTCGCGCAGTTGCTTGAGGAAAGCGCGCTTGGCCGGCACATCGGTGGTCAGGCGCAAGGTGCCGTAGGCCAGGCCATAACGTGCCTTGGGGTCGTCCCCCGGCGCGGCCCAGGCCAGTTCGTTGTCGGCGAAGTAACCGATCAGCCAAGGATCGTCACGATGATCCCGCGCAGCAATGGCCACGGCACGCTCGGTGGCCATGGCGAAACGCGGGTCGAACGGGTCGGGCATGCGCCCCCACCAGTCCATGCCGGTGCTGATGCTGGCGTAGTCACCGACGATCGACAGCGGCAAGGTGTACGGCAAGCGCTTGGCTTGCCCGAGCGCCGCATCGCTCCAGTTGCCAAGGGTGTTGAAGCCCCAGGCCTGCAGGCGATCCAGGGTATGACCCTGCCAACGCTGGGCGTCCAGCACCGCCACCGGGCACGCCACCTCTCCCTGCGGGCAAGGCTTGCCATAGGTGCGCTGAAGATTGGCCGCGTAGAAGTCGAACCAGCGCCCCTGCTTGAAGCCACGGCCTTGGGACGACGCATTGCCGTCATCGTTGTTGCCTTCGCCATAGAAGGCACTCAGGGTGTCGCCTTCTCCCGGCAAGGCTTTGAACATGCCCTCACGGCCGGCGACATAGGTGCGCCCGCCATCGGCGGCGACGGCATTGACGCCGAGCGAATAGAACGGATGCCCTTCCGGCGTCACCAGGTACCAGCGTCCGTCGCGTTTCTCGGTACGGAAGAAACCCTTGGCGTCGAACGCAGGCCCCTCCAGCAGGCCGCCATAGGTGTCCAGTCTGAGCTTGTCGCGCTCGGCCAGCCAGCCCTTGAGCTGTGCCTGTTCACGGCTGTCGGCAGCCTTGAGCTGCTCGTCGTTGACGATTTTTTCCGGCCAGCGGCCACGGGTCGATTGCCCATAACCATCGATCAGCTCGGCGTAGGCGGCCTTGAACGCCTGATCGTCATCCTGCAGGCCGACCTTCTCGATCAACAGGCTCTGCGCCACCTTGGGGCCGGGGATGCTCAAGCTGACCGAAGTGACCTGCGCCAGGTCGGCTCCTCCTTCGCTGCTGGTCAGCAACAGGCGCTGGCCTTCGTAGATCCAAGGCATCGGCGGCCCGGCACGCATGCCCTGACTCAGTGCTGAACTGGCCTTGAGCGGAATCATCACGGTCTGCGCAGGCCCTGCCGGCAGGTCGATGCGGCTGGTGAGCGTGCGCCCGTCGCTGCTTTGCACCACCACATCGACGGTCAGCGCCCAGTCCATGCCACTCTGCAGGCGCAGAGTCAGCGCCTGGCCGGCAGACCAGTCCCACGCACCGCTCTGCGGCGCGAGGCGCAGTGTCGGCTGTGCCACCGGGTTGAACACCACTCGCCGCAACACCTCGCCTTCGGCTGTCTGCTCCGCGTTGTACTGCGGCAGGCTGGCGTCCTGGGTGACGACATTCACTACCGAGGCCGGGCGCACGAAGCTGAACAGGGTCTGCTGCCCGGCCAGCAAAGGCGCACTGAACAACACGGAGAACACAACAAGTAAGGCGCGGCGGATCATGAGGCGGTGGCTCTCCTTCGGAACCCGTCATGGGCTCGCAATCGAGTAATGGACAACGGGTTGTGCGTGTTGCTCCGGCAGTCAGCCGATTTCCCGTCGGAAAGGTGGCAGCGCATTGAGAATAGCCTTGCCATAGCGTTGCGTGACCAGACGGCGGTCGAGCAAGGTGATCACGCCACGGTCCTGCTCGGTACGCAGCAGCCGGCCACAGGCCTGGATCAGGCGCAGCGAGGCGTCGGGCACGGCGATTTCCATGAACGGATTGCCGCCACGGGCTTCGATCCATTCGGCCAGCGCGGCCTCTACCGGATCGTCCGGCACCGCGAAGGGGATCTTGGCGATCACCACATGCTCGCAATAGGCACCCGGCAGGTCGACACCCTCGGCGAAGCTGGCCAGGCCGAACAACACGCTGTGCTGGCCGTCGTCGACCCGCGCCTTGTGCTTGTTCAGGGTTTCCTGCTTGGACAGGTTGCCCTGGATCAGCACCAGCTTGCGCCAGTCGCGGTCCAGGCCGTCGAACACGTCCTGCATCTGCTTGCGCGAGGAGAACAGCACCAGCGCGCCGCGGGCGTCCTCGACGATGGCTGGCAGTTCACGGATGATAGCCGCGGTATGCGCCGTGGCGTCGCGCGGATCGGCGCCCAGGTCGGGCACGCGCAGCAGTCCGGCGTCGCCATGCACGAACGGGCTGGGCACCACGCACTGCACCGCGTCGCGTGGCAAGCCCGAACGCATGCGAAAGCGGTCGAACTTGCCCAACGCGGTGAGCGTCGCCGAGGTCACCAGGGCGCCATGGGCGACGTTCCACAGGCTCTTGCGCAGCATCTCGGCAGCCAGGATGGGGCTGGCGTTGACCTCGATATCGAACAGCGCGCCGCTTTCGGCAAGGGTCAGCCAACGGGCCATGGGTGGGTTGTCTTCGGGGTCTTCCGCGGTAAAGGCGGTCCACAGCTCCCAGTTGCCCTGGGCCCGGGTCACCAGGCTGCCGAACAGCGGGTACCACTCCTCGGCCTGGTGGCTGGCGATACCGATGTTGTTTTCGCCGTCCATGCCTTCCTTGAGCAGGTCGGCCAGGCGGGTGAACAGGTCGTTGAGACGAGCGAAGCCTTTCTTGAGCTCGATGCCTACTTCGCGGATCTGCTCCGGCACCACGCCGCCCTCGAAGCGATAGCGCGGGCGGTCGCGGCCTTCCATGTCCTCGCCGGCGCGGAAGTCCGCCACCTGCTCGCACAGGGTGAACATGAACTGCTGCTGGGTACGCACCTCGCGGGCCAGCTCCGGCACCTGCTCGATGTACTTGCCAAGGTCGCCCGGCAACGGATGCTGGGCCAGCAGCTTGGTCAGGTTCTTGGCAGTCTGCTCCAGCCAGTCGGCCGTGGAGCGTAGCCGCGAATAATGAGCAAAATGGCCAATGGCCTTGTCCGGCAAGTGGTGGCCTTCGTCGAACACGTACATTGTGTCGCGTGGATCGGGGAGCACGGCGCCACCGCCGAGCGCCAGGTCGGCCAGGACCATGTCGTGGTTGGTGACGATCACGTCGACCTTGCCCATGCCTTCACGGGCCTTGTAGAACACGCACTGCTGGAAGTTGGGGCAGTGCCGACCGGTGCATTGGCTGTGATCGGTGGTCAGGCGCGCCCAGTCCTGGTCCTCGACGGCCTCCGACCAGCTGTCGCGGTCGCCGTCCCAGCGGTTGCCGGCGAGCTTTTCGATCATGCTGTTGAACAGTTTCTGGCTACGCTCGTCGACCTCGATGCGAAAGCCCTCCTCCTCGAACAGCTGAGCGGTGGCCGACTGAGCGTGGCCTTCCTGCAACAGGACGTCCAGTTTGGACAGGCACAGGTAACGGCCACGGCCCTTGGCCAGGGCGAAGCTGAAGTTCAGCCCGCTGTTGCGCATCAGGTCGGGCAGGTCCTTGAAGACGATCTGCTCCTGCAGCGCCACGGTCGCGGTGGCGATCACCAGGCGCTTGCCGGCGGCCTTGGCGGCGGGGATCGCGGCCAGGCTGTAGGCGACGGTCTTGCCGGTACCGGTACCGGCCTCGACGGCAACCACCGCGGGCTCGCCGGCACGGCGGCCTTCATCGTCGCAGGCGATGTCGCCGAGCACCTTGGCCACTTCGGCGATCATCAGGCGCTGGCCGTAACGCGGCTTGAGGCTTTTGGCTTCGAGGAAACGCGAGTAGGCGCCCTGGATGGTGGCTTTGAGTTCGTTGCTGATCATGGTCTGCAGGCGCCCGGAGGGCTGGATATATTTTCAGTGTTTCGCATGGGCCGGCTATCATACCCCGCTATTGCCCTTTGTGCCGCATGGAGATCCGGATGCTTGCCTTTGCCCTGCCCTACACCTTGCATGTCCTGGCCGCCCTCGTCTGGGTCGGCGGGATGTTCTTCGCCTGGCTGGTGCTGCGGCCGGCCACGGTTGCAGCGCTGGAAGGGCCTGCGCGGCTGCGTTTGTGGGTGGAGGTTTTCCAGCGGTTCTTCAGATGGGTCTGGCTGGCGGTGGCGGTGTTGGCTGTCAGCGGGGTCGGGATGATTCACCTGCGGTTTGCCGGGTTCGAGACCGCGCCTCGTTATGTGCAGGTGATGATTGGCGGGGGGATTGTCATGTTTGCATTGTTCATGCGGGTTCAGGGGTTGTTGTTGCCTGAGTTGCGTGCGGCGGTGGAGGCAGGGGATTGGGCTT
>NZ_JBYSYW010000041.1:0-43947 GCF_058783825.1 Pseudomonas sp. FW305-96 | reverse complement strand
GTGGGCGGGTGGGTGAGGAGATCCGTCTGGTGTCGATCAGCGTCGATCCACAGCGTGACGATTCCAGGCGCCTGGCCGGTTACGCCCGGGCATTCCAGCACGGGCCGGGGTGGAGCTGGCTGACCGGTTCACCCTATGCCATCAGCGAAACGCTCAAGGGGCTGGGCAGCTTCAGCGCCAACCTCAGCGAGCACCCGCCGTTGATCCTGGTGGGTGATGGGCGCAGCGGGCACTGGACGCGCTACTACGGCTTCACCGACCCCAACGTGCTGATCGGCGAGGTCAACCGCCTGAGCGCGCGTCGCGTGCACGCCAAGAGCACCGCCATCGCCGGTCAGGAGGTACAGCCATGAGCGCCCACACCTCCCGCCATGCCAGTATGCGCAGCCTTGACTGGCTGGTGCTCGGCGCCTGCCTGTGGATCCTCGCCTCGGTGGCGTTCGCCCACGAGGGCCACGCGCCGACGCCACAACCGGCGCCGCAGACCATGACCAGCGGCGGTGGCACCCGCGATGCGCAGACCTGGTTCACCGACACCGTGCTCAAGGACCAGGACGGCCGAGAGCTGCGTTTCTACAGCGATGTGCTCAAGGACAAGGTGGTGATGCTCAACGTGATCTTCACCCACTGCAACGATGCCTGCCCACTGATCACCCGCAAATTGCGCGAGGTGCGCGAGGCCATGGGCCCGGCACTGGCGGCGCAGGTGACGTTCGTGTCGCTGAGCAGCGATCCTCTGAGCGACACGCCAGAGGTACTCAAGGCGTTTGCGCAGAAGCAGGGGGTGGATGGTCCGAACTGGCTGTTCCTGACCGGCGACAAGGCCAGCGTCGATCTGGTGCTGGGGCGGTTGGGCCAGTTCCTGCCCAGCCCCGAGCAGCACTCGACGCAGTTGATTGCCGGTGACGTGGCGGGCAAGCGCTGGAGCAAGATCCGCCCCGACGCGCCACCCGCGGCGATCGCCCAGCGCATGCAACTGCTGGCACAGCCGTTGGCGGGGCGCTGACATCATGGCCGCCGCTGCCAAGTGGGTCCTGCTCCTGTTGTGGTGGTGCCTGTGCGGGGCAGTGCAACTGAGCGAGCAGGAACTCGCCGGCAAGCGCCTCTACCGCGAAGGCGTCTCCAGCAGCGACGCCCAGTTGCTGGCCCGGGTCGGCCCCGGGGACATGCGCGTGCCGGCCAGCGTGCTGCCCTGTGCTGGTTGCCATGGCAACGACGGGCGCGGCCGCAGCGAAGGCGGAGTGCGCCCGCCGAGCCTGGACTGGCAACGCCTGGCCCTTGGCTCCGGCAATCGCGAGGCCAACAACCGGCGCTACCCGGCCTACACCGATGCCAGCCTGGCGCGGGTCATCCGCAGCGGCACCGACCCCGCCGGCAATCGCCTCGACCCGGCGATGCCACGCTTCGACCTGAGCCTGGCCGACCAACGCAATCTCACCGCCTACCTCAAGCGCCTGGGTGAAGACCGTGACCCCGGCGTGGAGGAGGGCACCTTGCGCCTGGGCACCTTGCTGCCCGAGCAGGGCCCGCTGTCCGAGGCCGGGCGGACAGTGCGGGCAGTGCTGGAGGATGGTGTCGCGCAGTTGAACCAACAGGGAGGCATCCATGGGCGACGCCTGCAACTGGTCGCGCTGGACCCCGGGCAGGACCCGGCCAGCACCGCACAGGCACTGGACACGCTGACGCAACGAGAACGGGTGTTCGCCCTGGTCGCGCCCCTCGCACCACTGCTCGACAGCCGCCAGCTGGAGCAGGCCGGCCTGCCCCTGATCGGTGCCACGCCGCGTAGCGGTGGCAGCGCGCAGGTGTTCGATCCCTTGCCGGGCGTGCCCGCGCAATTGCTCAGCGTGGCGCTGCATGCCCGTGATGCCCTTGGCCTGGCGCCCGCTGCCTTGCGGGTGGTGTATGCCGGCGCAGAGCAGGCCGATGCGGCGCAGGTGCTGCAGCAGCGTTTGCTTCAACTGGGGGGCGCTACCGCGCCGCCCCTGGCGTTCATGGGCCAGGCCCCGGACGGCGAGGGTATCCTCTTCCTCGGCCACGCCCAGGCGTTCACCGCGCTGGCGTCGAGCCTGCAAGCAAGCGGGCGCAATCCTTACCTGTTCGCCGCGTCGGGCCAGGTGGCTGGTGCCGTGCCGGGGTTGGCGCCGTCGTGGTCGCAGCGGGTGCTGCTGGGCTATCCCTTCGTACCCGGCGACTGGACCACGCAAGGCCGGGCGACCCTTGCCGGGGTGCAGTTGCGCCAGGGGCTGGAGCCGCGCCAGGCATCGTTGCAGGTCACTACCCTGTGCGCCTGGCAGTTGTTGGTCGAAGCCTTGAAGCAGATAGGGCGCGACGCCAGCCGTGAGCAGTTGCTGGTCGCCCTGGAGCAGTTGCATGACATCGATACCGGGCTCACGCCGTTGCTCGGTTTCGGCCCCGGACGCCGCCACGGCATGACAGGTGCGCATGTGGTGGAGGTAAGCCTGCCGGGGCCTGGTTTCATTGAAGTGGCGCCGTACCGAGCGGTGCCGGATAGCCCTTGAGATTCAGGAGAAGATCACCATGCGCACCCTGATTGCCTGCCTGTTGTCGCTGCTCGCCCTGGCCAGCCACGCCGACACCCCGGCGGCGCGGGTCAATGGCGTGGAGATCGGGGTGCTACGCCTCGAACGCTACTTCAGCGAATACCTCCAGGCCCAGGGGCGGGCGGTGGCGAGCATCCGCAACCCCAATCTTTACCAGCGCCTGCGCGCGCAGGCCCTGGATGAACTGATCGACAAGGAACTGCTTTGGCAGGAGGCCCAGCGCCAGGGCATCGACATCAATGATGCGCTGGTGACGGCGCGGGTCAGCGAGGTTGAGGCGGCCTTCGGCAGCCCCGCGGTGTTCGAGCAGCGCCTGGCGCAAGCCGGCTTCGATCGGGCAGGCTTCGCTGACTACACTCGACATGAGATGGCCGCCCAGCAGGTTTTTGCCCGGCTGAGTGCGATCGAAGAACCCAGCAGCGCCGAAGTTGCGGCCTTCCATCAGGCCAACTGGCAAAGACTGCAAGGAATGCAGAACCAAAGTGATAATACTTCTGTCCTACCAGAACACGGCCTGCGCCTGGCCAGGGACGCGCTCGTCGCGCAACTCCAGGCCCAGGCCCGGCAAGCCGTACGCCAACGTTTGCGTGATTCCGCTACAGTGGAGCGCGTCGACTGAGGGGCGTGCAGGGCTTTCCCCATAGTTGGGGAAACCCTTCAGGGCAATGTGCCATCATCTTCCCCGGTTATGGGGAACGGCCAGCCGCCAAGGTCTGGGGTGACCGACGAGCTTCAACGATATCAGCGACTTGAAAGCGGTAAGCAGTGAATTTTCATGCCTGGCACGAAGCATGCTCAAGCCTCTACAAGGCCGCACTTCGCAGACCGGGAGACCGGGCAGTTCATGGGAGTGGACCTTGGTGAACAGAGTATTGGTAGTCGATGACGAACAGACCCTTGCGCAGAACCTGCAAGCCTATCTGCAGGCGCAAGGCCTGGAGGTCCATCTCGCCCACGACGGTACCACGGGTATCGAAGAGGCCGAGAGACAGGTACCGGACGTGATCGTGCTGGATTACCGCTTGCCCGACATGGAGGGGTTTCAGGTCCTGGAGACCGTGCGCAGGAACAGGCAATGCCATTTCGTGCTGATCACCGCCCACCCGACCGCCGAGGTCCGTGAGCGGGCCGCCGAACTGGGCGTGACCCATGTCCTGTTCAAGCCGTTCCCGCTGATGGAACTGGCCCGCGCCGTCTTCGACCTGATGGGCATCGAGCGCCAGCGCAGGAGCACCGACCAGCCGGCCGAAGGGTACGTCGAACGACGCCAGAACAGGAACGAGTCGTTCCCCTTGCAGTTGTACGATGGCAGCTGGGTCCTGGCCGACCGCCGACGCAATGGCGACAAGCCTGCCAAACCTGACGACGAACAACTGCTCACCGGGGAATAGCGGCGCCCAAGGCCCCCAGGCCCGCGGCGCCGCCCCTGAGCGGAGTCGCAGGCCATGTCCCAGGCATTCGATAAAGACCCACTGGACCCATCGCGGGGCTACCCCCGCGAACTCCTGGCCCAGGCCCGCCAGCAAGCCGGCCAAGAGCGTCTTCTGGCCTGCCTGGAACACCTGTCCAGCGACACCCCGGCCACCTTCACCCAGCGCCTGGCCATCACCCTGCATTACCCGGTGCTCGCCACCCAGGCCCTGTTCGCCTGCGCTCCGGCCTTTGACCGGGTCAGCCTGGCGCAGTGCCTGAAACACGAATTTGCCCTGGTCGAACACGACGGCGAGCGGGTCGGTGTGTTCGCCGACCCCTTTGACAGCGCCCGCCTGGCCTGGATCGACGACCGCCTGCAGGGCGCGCCGCTGTACCTGGCCCACGCCGCCGACCTGGCCGCGTTCTTGGCCCGCCACGAGGAAAGCTTCCACGCCGTCGAGGCCCTCGGCCACGAGGCTGAATCCGGCAGCGAGGCCGACCCGCTGCAGCGCCTGTCGCTGACCAGCATCAGCGAAGACCAGAGCCGCGTGGTCAAGCTGGTCAACTCCACCCTGTACGACGCGCTCAAGCTGCACGCCAGCGACATCCACCTAGGCATGACCGGACAGGGCCTGACCATCAAGTACCGCATCGACGGCGTGCTCAACGGTGCCGGCAAGGCCAGCGGCAGCGCCTTCGCCGAACAGGTGATCTCGCGGATCAAGGTGATGGCCGAGCTGGACATTGGCGAGAAACGCGTGCCCCAGGACGGTCGCTTCAAGGTGGCCATCGGCGAGCGGCAGATCGATTTCCGCGTCTCGATCATGCCGAGCATCTTCGGCGAGGACGCGGTACTGCGGGTGCTGGACAAGCAGGACCTGTCCGACCAGGTCAGCGGCGTGCAGCTGCAGGCCCTGGGCTTCGAGGCGCATACCTTGCAGGCCCTGCGCCGGCTGGCCGCCGAGCCCTACGGCATGATCCTGGTCACCGGCCCCACCGGCAGCGGCAAGACCACCACCCTCTACGCCATGCTCAGCGAGATCAACCATGGCATGGACAAGATCATCACCATCGAAGACCCGGTCGAGTACCAACTGCCCGGCGTGCTGCAGATCCCGGTCAACGAGAAGAAGGGCCTGACCTTCGCCCGTGGCCTGCGCTCGATCCTGCGCCACGACCCGGACAAGATCCTCGTCGGCGAGATCCGCGACCCGGACACCGCGCAGATCGCCGTGCAGTCGGCGCTCACCGGGCACCTGGTGTTCACCACCATCCACGCCAACAACGTGTTCGACGTGATCGGCCGCTTCAGCCAGATGCAGGTCGACCCCTACAGCTTCGTCTCGGCGCTCAATGCCGTGCTGGCCCAGCGCCTGGTGCGCCTGGCCTGCCCACACTGCGCGCAGGCCTGCGAGCCGGACGACGACTTGCTGGCCGCCTCGGGCCTGGCCCGTGACGCAGTGGCCGGCTGGCGCTTCGTGCGTGCCCAGGGCTGCGGCCAGTGCCGTGGCAGCGGCTACCGCGGGCGCAGCGCGATTGCCGAACTGCTGCACCTGGACGACGACCTGCGGCAGATGATCGTCGAACGTCGCCCGCTTTCGCAGATCAAGCAGCTGGCCTGCCAACGCGGCCTGCGCCTGCTGCGCGCCTCGGCCGTGGACCTGGTCCGCGATGGCCGTACCACACTCGAGGAGATCAACCGTGTCACATTTATCGCCTGATCGGTATTGCGCGGTGCTCGGCCCCGAGGGTGTCGGCCTGGGCCATTGGCACGGCCGGCAGCATCAATGGCTGGGTAGCCGAGCGTTTGCCTGCGACGCCGCCCAGCCGGCCTGGGCCCCGGCACTGCAGGCCCTGGCCGGGCTGCTGGGTGAGCATCCGGCACGCGGCGCGCAGTTGCGCGTGCTGCTCTCGGCCCGCTACAGCCGCTTCTGCCTGGTGCCCTGGAGCGATGCCATCGGTACTCCGCGCGAGCTCGATGCCTACGCCCGGGCCTGCTTCGAGAACCTTTACGGGCAGCCTCTGGACGACTGGCGCATCGTTCTTTCGCCGGAGCCGGCCGGCGCCGCGCGCATCGCCACGGCGCTGCCCGAGGCACTGCTCCAGGGCCTGCAGGCCCTGGGGCGGGAAAGCCGTCTGAGCCTGCGCTCGGTGCAGCCGTACCTGATGGCCGCCTACAACCGCTGCTCGGCGCAACTGACCCAAGGCGACTTCCTGTTCGTGCTGGCCGAGCCGCGCCGCAGCGTGCTGCTGCTGGCTTCAGGCGGTGCCTGGCAGCAAGTGCTCGCCCAGGGCTGCGCCGACAACGACCAGGCGCTGCAGGCGCTGATCGAGCGTACCTGCGAACTGTATGGCGAGCAGCTGCCTCGGGTGTACCTGCACGCCCCGGGACGTACGGCAGCCTCGCAGCTGGCCGCGGTGCAACTGTGCGCCGCCAGCGCCGAATCCGATCCGTTGTGCGCCATGTGGCGAGCGGTGGCCTGACATGCGCCGCCTCGACCTGGAATTCCAACCCCGCCACAGCAGCCCCCTGGCCTGGTCGTTGCTCGCCCTCGGCGGCGCCGTGCTGGCCGTGCTGGTGCTGGCCCAGCAGCAACTGGTGAGCGAGCAGGTGCACCTGGAAGGCCGCGTGCACCAACTCGAACTCAAGCTTGGCCGGCGCCCGGCCACCGCCGCAGTGCAGAGCAGCGCGGTGATCCGCGAGCAGGCCGAGCGCCTGGCGCAGATGCGCAGCGTCTCGCAGCAGTTGCAGCGGCCATGGCAGCAGCTGTTCGCCATGCTCGAGGCGATGCCACAGGAAGACGTGGCGCTGCTCAGCCTGACCCCCGATGCCCGCAAGGGCCAGGTACGCATCAGTGCCGAGGCGCGCAACCTCGAGGCCATGCTGCAGTACCACCAGCGCCTGGAGCGCAGCGCCGAGCTGTCGGACGTGTCGCTGCTCAACCACGAGGTGGTGGCCGGGCAGGTCGAGCACCCGGTGCGCTTCAACCTCACCGCCACCTGGGAGACCGGCCATGCGCGTCCGTAGCCTGATCGTCCATGAAGCGCTGCGGCGCCTGGGCCGGGCAGGGCTGGCCGCGGTGCTGGTCGGCGGCCTGGCCCTGGCGGTCGCGCTGGCCGGGGTGCTGCCCCAGTGGCAGGCGGTGCGCGAACTGCGTGCCAGCGAGGCCGATGCCAGTGCCCAGGTGCAGCGCCTGGCGCGTGGCGAGCTCAAGGTGCAGGCCAAGCCCGAGCAGCAGGCGCTGGACGACCTGCGTCAGCAGCTGCCCGGCCAGCCTCAGGCCAGCGAGCTGATCGAGCGCCTGTACCACCTGGCCAGTGCTGAGCGCATCAGCCTGGCCCGTGGTGAGTACGCCCTGGGCGTGGACCCGAAGACCCAGCTGGCGCGCTACCAGATCGTCCTGCCGGTGCGCGGCAGCTACCCGCAGATCCGTGGCTTTCTCAAGGCACTGCTCGGCCAACTGCCGACCTTGGTGCTGGAAGACCTCGAACTGCAACGCAAGCGGATCGGTGACCGGGAACTGACCGGCCGTGTGCGCATGACCCTTTACCTGTCGAGGTCGTGATGAACACTCAGCGTGCGGTGATGTGGGCCGGGTTCCTGGGGTTGAGCGCGGCGCTGGCGTGGGCGCCGGGGCGCTGGTTCGGCGTGGTGGAGGATGAGCTGGCAGGCCCTGTCGCGGAGCAAACCCGCCCCCAAGCGACACCCACGAACGTGGCAGCGGGCTTGCCCCGCGATGAAGCCAAAAGCCCTTCACGCGACCTGTTCCCCAGCCAGCAATGGACCCCACCCCAGGCCCTGGCCACCGTCACCGAACAACCCGTGGTCACCACCCCGGAACCCGCCGCACCTACCGCCCCGACACTGCCGTTTCGTTTCATCGGTCGCATGGGTGAGCGCGACGACCTGCAGATATTCCTGCAGAGCGGCGAAAAGCTCTACGTCGTGCGCCAGGGCGATGTGATCGACGACACCTACCGTCTGGACCGCGTCTCGGCCACCGAGCTGAGCCTGGTCTACCTGCCACTGCATCAGCCACAGACCCTGTCTGTCGGGAGCGCACCATGAAACCGTCGAAGTTGTGCAAGCCTGCGCCGTTCGTGCTCCTGGCCCTGTGCGTGGCCATCGCCGGATGCGGCTCGAGCGCCGCGCGCAAGGACAGCCAGGAACTGATCAAGGAAGGCCAGTACGAGGCCGGCATCGCTCGCCTGGAGGAAGCCCTGCGCGAAGATCCGCGCGACACCGAGCTGAACATCGCCCTGGCCCACGGCCGCCAGGCCGCGGTCGAGGCGCTGCTGACCCAGGCCGACAGCGACCGCGTGCGCCACGACTTCGCCGGCGCGCGCATGGGCTACGGTCGGGTGCTGACCATCGAGGCCAACAACCGCCGCGCCCAGGAGGGCATCCGCCAGCTGGAGCTGATCCGCACCCTCGACGACCGTGTCGCCCTTGGCCAGGCGGCGTTGCGCCAGGGTGATCTGTTCGGCGCCGAGCGCTACATGCGCGAGGTGCTGCGCCTCGACCCGCAGAACCAGAAGGGCCAGATGCTGCGCAGCGACATCGAGAACGTCCAGGCCCGTACCGCCACGCCTTACCCGCAACTGCGCAGCAAGCTGGAGCGCCCGGTCACCCTGGAGTTTCGCGATGCCGACCTGAAGACCATCTTCGAGGTGCTGGCCCAGGTCGCCGGGATCAACTTCATCTTCGACAAGGACCTGCGCCCGGACATGAAGGCCACCATCTTCGTGCGCGAGGTGCGCATCGAGGATGCCGTGGCCCTGCTGCTGGAGCAGAACCAGCTGCGCCAGAAGATCGTCAACGACAACACCTTGCTGCTCTACCCGGACTCGCCGCAGAAGACCAAGGACTACCAGGAACTGGTCATGCGCACCTTCTACCTGACCAGCATCGACGCCAACACCGCGCTGAACATGGTCAAGACCATGCTCAAGACCCGCGACGTGTTCGTCGACGAGCGCCTCAACACCCTGACCATGCGCGACACCCCCGACGCCGTGCGCATGGCCGAGAAGCTGCTGCAGTCCCAGGACCAGTCCAACCCCGAGGTGGTGCTGGAAGTGGAGGTGATGGAAGTGGCCACTTCGCGCATCCTCGACCTCGGCCTGCAATGGCCCAACACCTTCGGCGTGCTGACCAGCGACGGCAAGTCGGTGAGCGTGCTCGACCAGCTGCGCGGCATCGACTCCAGCCGCATCAGCATCTCGCCGGCGCCACAGGCCAAGATCAATGCCCAGGACAAGGACATCAACACCCTGGCAAGCCCGGTGATCCGGGTCAGCAACCGCGAACAGGCGCGCATCCACATCGGTCAGCGGGTGCCGATCATCAGCGCCACCTCGGTGCCCTCGACCCAAGGCCCGGTGATCACCGAAAGCGTCACCTACCTGGATGTCGGCCTCAAGCTCGAAGTGCAGCCCACCGTGCACCTGAACAACGAGGTGGCGATCAAGGTGGCCCTGGAAGTGAGCAACGCCACGCCCCTGGAGGCCACGCGCCAGGGCACCATTCCGGTCCAGGTCGATACCCGCAACGCCCAGACCAGCCTGCGCCTGCACGATGGCGAGACCCAAGTGCTGGCCGGCCTGGTGCGCAACGACCACAACGCCAGCGGCAACAAGATCCCGGGACTGGGCGACATTCCCGGCCTGGGCCGGCTGTTCGGCAGCAACAAGGACGACATGAGCAAGTCCGAACTGGTGCTGGCGATCACCCCGCGCATCGTGCGCAACCTGCCTTACCAGAGCCCGTCTGACATGGAGTTCGCCACTGGCACAGAATCGGCCCTGCAGGTGCGCCAACTGGCGCAACCGGCGCCGGCCAGCGCGCTGCCCGCCGACGCCCCGGCTGACGAGCCGGCCGCGGCGCCGCTGGTAGAGGGGCAGATGGCCGTGGTGCCTGCCGCCGCGAGGCCACGGCCATGACACGCCGCCAGCAGGGTTTCAGCCTGATCGAAGTGGTACTGACCCTGGCATTGCTCGGGCTGCTCGCCAGCATGGCCGCGCCCTTGACCGAGACCGTGGTGCGCCGGGGCAAGGAGCAGCAGCTGCGTGAGGCCCTGTATCAGCTGCGCGACGCCATCGACGCCTACAAGCGCGCCTTCGACGCCGGCTACATCGAGAAGCGCCTGAACGCCAGCGGTTATCCGCCGAACCTGCAGGTGCTGGTGGACGGCGTGCGCGATGTGCGCAGCGCCAAGGGTGCGAAGTTCTACTTCCTGCGTCGCATCCCCCACGACCCGCTGCGCGCCGCCAAGGACGACGACCAGGGCGGCTGGGGCCTGCGCGCCTACGACAGCGCGGCCGACAGCCCGCGTGAGGGCGAGGATGTGTTCGACGTGTATTCCAAGGCCAGCGGCAAAGGCCTGAACAACGTGCCCTACGGGCAATGGTGACGGCGATGAAAGCGAGCAGAGGCTTCACCCTCATCGAGCTGCTGGTGGTGATGGCGATCATCGCCACCCTGATGACCATCGCCATGCCGCGCTACTTCAACAGCCTGGAGGCCTCCCGCGAGGCCACCTTGCGCCAGAGCCTGGCGGTGCTGCGCGAGGCCCTGGATCACTACTACGGCGACACCGGGCACTACCCCGATTCGATCGACCAGCTGGTGGAGCAGCGCTACCTGCGCAACACCCCGGTCGATCCGATCACCGAGCGGCGCGATGCCTGGCAGCTGGTGCCGCCGCCCGAGGGCGTTTCCGGCGCGGTGGCCGACATCAAGAGCGGAGCAACCGGGAGGGCGCGCGATGGCAGCCTCTATGCCGAATGGTGAAGCCGGCTTCACCTACCTGGGCGTGCTGCTGCTGATCGCCGTCAGCAGCATGGCCCTGGCGGCCACCGGCACCCTGTGGGCCACCCGCGTGCAGCGCGAGCACGAGCGCCAGTTGCTGTGGGTGGGCGGCCAGTACGCCCAGGCCCTGCGCAGCTACTACCGCGCCTCGCCGGGCCTGGCCCAGTATCCGCAGGACCTTGGGGAGCTGGTGGAAGACAACCGTTTCCC
The DNA here is from genome assembly GCF_058783825.1 of Pseudomonas sp. FW305-96. Taxonomy (NCBI): domain Bacteria; kingdom Pseudomonadati; phylum Pseudomonadota; class Gammaproteobacteria; order Pseudomonadales; family Pseudomonadaceae; genus Pseudomonas; species Pseudomonas sp. FW305-96. The sequence continues at coordinate 32,949 of NZ_JBYSYW010000041.1, read as the reverse complement.
GTCGCCGCAGCGCCACCTGCGTCGGCTCTACCCGGACCCTGTCGGTGGCGGCGAAGAATGGGGCCTGTTGCGCGCGGTCGATGGCCGCATCACCGGGGTGTACAGCCGCTCCGACGCCGCGCCGCTCAAGCGCAGTGGATTCGATGCCCAGTGGAGCGCCTTCGAGGGGCTGGAGCACTACAGCGACTGGCAGTTCGTCGCCGAGCAGGCCTTTGCCGAGAGCGCCGCTGGCGCCCGTCCACACGCCGGCCTGGGAGAGGCGCCATGAAACGCCTGGCCGCGCGGGTGTGCCTGTGCCTGGCCCTGTTGCATGGCCAGGCACAGGCCGGGGCCGAGGACGAGATGATGGGTTTCATCGTCGACAACACCATCTCGCACATCGGCCACGACTTCTATCACGCCTTCAGCGACCGGCTGCGCGCCACCAGCCGACTCGACTTCAACCTGGTGGTGCGCGAACGCCCGGATGCCCGCTGGGGCAGCCTGGTGACGGTGGAGTACGAACGCGAGGTGCTGTACCGGCGCTTCCTGCCGCCCAACACCACGCAACTGAATGACGAGGCCATCGCGGCCGCCGACCTGGTCAGGCAGCAGATCATCCAGCGCAAATTGCAACGGCTGCTGCAGGACACAACCGATCTGGAGAGGGACGAGCTATGAGCAACCACCTTGCACGACGCATCGCCGCCTGCCTGCTGGCCGCCGGCCTCGGTGGCCAGGCCCTGGCCACGGAGCTGGTGTACACCCCGGTCAACCCGTCCTTCGGCGGCAATCCGATCAATGGCGCCTGGCTGTTGAACAACGCCCAGGCGCAGAACGACTACGACGATCCCGACCTCAAGGACCGCAGCTCGGCATTCGCCGGCACCTCGGCCCTGGAGCGCTTCAGCAACCAGCTTGAGTCGCGCCTGCTCGGGCAGTTGCTGGACAACATCAGCAACGGCAACACCGGCAGCATGTCCACCGACGCCTTCCTGATCGACGTGATCGACGATTCCGGGGCGCTGAGCATCAAGGTCACCGACCGGGCCACCGGGGAAGTCTCGATCATCGAGGTCAGCGGCCTGAACCCCTGAGAGGGACGGGTCTTTACTGGGGAGAGAACGCCATGAAACGCCTGCTGAGCACACTGCTGATCCTCACCGCCCTGGCTGGCCTGCAAGGCTGCGGCCTGCGCGAGCCGATGCCCGCCGAACAAGACCCTGAGACCCCGACGCTGACGCCGCGGGCCTCGACCTACTACGACCTGGTCAACATGCCCCGGCCCCGTGGCCGGCTGATGGCGGTGGTATACGGCTTCCGCGACCAGACCGGGCAGTACAAGCCGACTCCGGCCAGCTCGTTCTCCACCAGTGTCACCCAGGGGGCGGCGAGCATGCTGATGGACGCCCTCAACGCCAGTGGCTGGTTCGTGGTGCTCGAGCGCGAGGGCCTGCAGAACCTGCTGACCGAGCGCAAGATCATCCGCGCCTCGCAGAAGAAGCCTGACGTTGCCGAGAACATCCAGGGCGAACTGCCGCCGTTGCAGGCGGCCAACCTGATGCTCGAGGGCGGCATCATCGCCTACGACACCAACGTGCGCAGCGGCGGCGAGGGCGCCCGCTACCTGGGCATCGGCCTGTCCCGCGAGTACCGGGTCGACCAGGTCACGGTCAACCTGCGGGCGGTGGACGTGCGCACCGGGCAGGTGCTGGCCAACGTGATGACCAGCAAGACCATCTACTCGGTCGGGCAGAACGCCGGGGTGTTCAAGTTCATCGAGTTCAAGAAGCTGCTCGAGGCCGAGGTCGGCTACACCACCAACGAGCCGGCGCAGCTGTGCGTGTTGTCGGCCATCGAAGCCGCGGTGGGCCACCTGCTGGCCCAGGGCATCGAGCGGCGGCTGTGGCAGGTGGCCGGGGACGGGGCGGGGGACAAGGCGGTGCTGGACAAGTACCTGAGTCAGTATCAGCAGCAGTAGCGGGCAACGGGGGCACGTGGTCCGTCGACGCCCCCGGCAGTCGGCATTTCAAAGCAAATCAAACTTTGCAGCCGTGGCGGTATCTCCATTGAACGCAACCAGGAGAAATCACCATGTCAGATCCACGCCAATCGCCGGCCAAGCAGGGCCCGCACTCATCCGAGCAGGCCACCGCGCCCGACGACCTCGGCTTCGACCCGGACTCGCCGGATGTCGATGACCCGCAGGTTGATCCCCAGGGGCCGGCCAAGCCACCGAGGGATGTCGAAAAGGAGGCCTGAATCATTCGGCGCATTGGTCATACAGCCGGCGCGCCAGAAGAATCGCCGGCATGTTCGACTCCGCCCACTGCGCCAGACGCTCCACCGTACCGCCCAGTGTCGCGCCCAGTTCGGTGAGGGCGTATTCGACGGTGGGCGGTACGCTCGGATGCACCTGGCGCTCCACCAGGCCGTCGCGTTCGAGCCGCTTCAGGGTTTGCGACAGCACCTTCTGCGATACACCGGCGATATCTCGGCGCAGCTGGTTGAAGCGCACCCGCTCACCGGCGCTGAGGCGGTCGATGAGCAACAGCACCCATTTGTCGGCGAGGCGGTCGAGCACCAGGCGGGCCGGGCAATTCGGGGCGAACACGTCGTAGGCGGGGCATTCGCGGTAATGGGCCATGGGTTACTCCAAGGTAATCAGGTGAGTGAAAAGTGCCTTCTTGAGCGCCTGGGCGGGACTGGTTAGGCTTTTATCCATGGTTCGCGGCCGCGCCATACCCACCCGTTGAACGCACTGAAGGAAACTGAGATGAACACCGAACCCAAGGCTTCGGCGCTGCGTGCTGGCCGCTGGATCACCCTGTTGCTGCTGAGCGCGGCGGCCAATCCGGGCAATGCCGGTGAGCTGGTGACTCCGGCCACCCTGGTCGTGGACCGGAGCCTGCCCAAGGCCCAGCTGGAGCAGCAGATCCTCGCCGCCCGCCGCTACGACACCTTCTGGAACACCGGCGACGAGGCCATGGCCCGCGCCGCGCTGGCCAGCGACTTTCGCGACAACACCCTGCCACCGGGACGGCCACAGGGCGTGGAAGGGCCATTGAGCGCTTCCAGGGCATTTCGCGCAGCGGTGCCGGACCTGCGCTGCGAGGTGCTGCAGATGATCGTCGCAGGTGACCGGGTCAGCGCGGCGCTGCGTTTCACCGGGCACTTCAGCGGCAAGCTGGGCGAGCACCAGGGGCAGGGCCAGGCCATCGATTTCATCGCCATGGATATCTACCGTGTCGCCGAGGGCCGGATCGCCGAGGACTGGCATCTGGAGGACAACCTTGCGTTCATGCGGCAGGCGGGGTTGGTTGGGCGTTGAACAACTGGCCCCATCGCCGGCAAGACCGCTCCCACAGGTACAGTGCATGGCGTGACATTTGCGCGCTCGGTGTGGGAGCCGGCTTGCCGGCGAAAGGGCGCTAAGCACCCCCTGTCGGTCAGACGAACACCCGTGGCGGATTGACCGGCGTATCGGCCTGGGCAAGGGCCCAACGGGCAATCTCGTCCTTGCGCATGAACGCCACGCCGGCATGGCCGCGGGCATAGGTGAAGAACTGGTCCAGCGCGCGCACCACGGTAGGTGTGCCGCCGATGCGGTCATGCGCCGACAGCGACATCAGCCGGCGCCGTTGGCGGCCTTCGGCATAAAGCACGTCGAACTCGTCCTTGAGCTCCTGCAACAGCGCGGCGCCGGTCATCGCCGTGGACCCGGCAATACGACCGATGTCGTTGTTGCGCAGGGTGTAGGGCACTACCGCGAAAGGCTTGCCGCGCACCGGGATGATCGAGGGTTCGTCGCGGGCCAGGTCGTCGATGTGGTAGAGAAAGCCGAGGTCCTGGAGGATGTTCAACGTTTCGCGGGAGTGACGCATCCAGAACGCGTTGAAACCCACCGGGCGTTGGCCGGTGACGCGCTCGATGATGGCGCTGGCCTGCTCGTACTGGCGATGCTCCTCTGCCGGCGTCAGGCTGTACTGCGGAGCCCAGTGCAGGCCGTGCCCGGCGGCTTCGTGGCCGCGCCTGACCACCTCGGCCGCCAGCTCCGGGTAAGCCTCCACAGCCTTGCCGACCATGTGCGAAGTGACCTTGATACCGTGCCGGTCGAACAGCGCGAGCAGGCGCGGCACGCCTTCCAGCGGGCCGTAGCGGTACCAGCTGGGGGCGATGGTGTCGGGATAGCGCGATTCCAGGGGCGGGAAGGGGCTTTCGGCGTGTTCCGGCTGGCCACCGGATTCGAATTGCAACGACACGGAAATCACCAGTTGCGCGCCATTGGGCCAGAACCCCTTGCCCTCGGCGCTATCGGGCGGCGCCCCGGTGCTGCCGCCTGGCTCTTTCGCCAGTACCGCGCCCGCCGCCACGGCGATGCCGCCGGCGAGGGTGCCTTTCATGAAATCTCTTCTGCTGGTCATCGGGTTGCTCCTGTACGGGTGTCGATGCCGGGCAGTGTAATTAGCGAGGAAATCCCCAATAATCAGGCGAAAGTCAAAATCATATTTCGGGAAAATCGAAAAGCATGCTGGATAACCTGGCGTTGTTCCTGACCATCATCGAAAAAGGCAGCCTGTCGGCGGCAGGCCGCGAGCGCGGGCTGTCACCGGCCACGGTGTCCGAGCGCCTGGCGGCGCTGGAGGCACACTACGGGGTGGCGCTGCTGACCCGCAGCACCCGTTCGCTGAGCCTCACCGACGCCGGCCGGCAACTCGCCGAGGGCGCACGGCGCCTGCTGGCCGAGGCCGACGAGCTGGAAAGCCGTCTCAGAGACGGCCAGCAGAAGATCTCCGGGTTGGTGCGCCTGAGCGCGCCGGTGGACCTTGGCCAGCACTGCATCGTGCCGCTGCTCGACCGTTTCCTGGCCGAGCATCCGCAAGTCTCGATCGACCTGGACCTGACCGATGGCTACGTCGACCTGGTGGGGCAGGGCATCGACTTCGCCATCCGCTACGGCACCCTGGCCGACAGTTCCCTGCGCGCACGGCCCCTGGGCGACAACCGCCGGGTGGTGTGCGCCGCGCCCGACTACTTGCATCGCCACGGCACGCCACTGCACCCGGACGACCTGGCCCACCACGATTGCATCGTCATGCGTTTCGGCATCCACGCCGAACGGGTCTGGCCATTTCGCCTGGACGGCGCGGCTTACCCGGTCGGCGTGCGCGGGCGGCGGGTTGCCAACAGCGGCGAGCAGGTGCGCCGCTGGGCGCTGGATGGGCACGGGCTGTGCCTGAAATCGCTTCGCGATGTGCGCGACGACCTCGACAATGGCCGATTGGTCGAAGTGCTGGAGGACTTCAGCGCCGGGCAGGTGGCGCTGCAGATCGTCTACGCGCCGACGCGGGTGCAGCCACGGCGGGTGCGGGCGTTGATGGAGGCAATCATCGAAGGCCTGCGGTAGGGTCTGTACGACATGTATCTGCACTCGCCCATACTGCGTTGAAACGGGGCTCGGAATGCTCATGTACTCCAGTACACTCCGCTTCCTCCCCCCGTTTCGCCTTGTCTGGCCTTCGCGCAGACACATTTCGTACAGACCCTGGCACGCCCTGTGGCAGTTGGCCGAACCATTGCCACAGGGCGGACCAGCATCAGCCTTCGGCTTGCCTGGCGGCCTCGACACCGGCGGACGACAGCTTGATCGGGTAGTTGACGCTGAGCGCGTGTCCGGATTCGACATTCACGCTGCCATCGTGGATCAAGCCTTGCTCCTGCAGGGTCTTGAGCATGCCGGCCACGGCTTTCTCGCCGCGGTAGTTGTCCAGCACTTCCTTGCCCAGCCCTTGTGGGTGGGCGTGCAACAGGCGGGTCAGGACTTCCGAACGCAGTGCATCATTGCTCATGGGAGTCTCGCTTTTTCAGTGGGGCGGGTTACTGGCCGTGCTTGGCCTGTAGTTCCTTGGCATGCTTCAAGTGCTCTTCGAGCTTGGGCAGGGTCTCGCCGGCGAAAGCCTTGAGTTCGGCCTTGTCGGACGAGGCAGCCTCCTTCCTGAACAGTTCCACGGCTTTCTCGTGGGCCTCGACCTGGTTGTTGACATAGGAGCGGTCGAACGACTCGTCACGCCACTCCAGGATCATCTTCTTGACCTTGTCGGTCAGCGCCGCTTCATCGGGCACGCTGATGTCGAGTTTGCGGGCGATGTCGCCGAGCTTCTGGTTGGCCTGTGTGTGATCGGTGACCATCTGCTGGGCGAAGGTCTTGATTTGCGGGTCCTTGCTCTTGTCCAGCGCCAGCTTGCCGGTCACCACCTCGGCGATGCCGGCCTCGGTGGCGGCGTCGACGAAGTCGTCCGACGAGGCGGCCATGGCCTGTAGCGACGCCATGCCCAGCACCATGGAAAACCCGACCCGCTTGAGGAACAGATTGCTCATCTGTGACTCCTTATCCGTTGGCGCGACGTCAGTGTCGCGTACGGTTGAGGGCCGGCGGCGGGCAAAGGTTTAATTTTTCTGCGCGCTTTGAACCGATGATGACAAGCAAGGCTCACACCTTCAAAGGTGCAGAGGAACCCGACCATGAGCATCGAACGCAGCATTCCCGAACTCGAGGCCTGGTACGCCCAGTACGACGATGCCAGCTATCGGCGCGAATCGCCCGACGCCTATCACCATGAATTGCTGCGCACGGCCGAGGCGCTGCGCGATGATGGCGCGATCGACTGGGACGACTGGCTCAAGCTCAAGGAGCTGGCCGACCAGGCCCACCTGGGGGCACTGCAAGACGCGGTGCAGGCCCGCGTGGACGACCCCGACGCATGAAAGCGCAGAAGATAGCCACGTTCAATGTCAACGGCATCCGCAGCCGGCTCGACAACCTGCTGGCCTGGCTGGCGCGTGAGCAGCCCGACATCGTCTGCCTGCAGGAACTCAAGGCCAGCGACGCGCAGTTTCCCGGTGAGGCCATCGAGGCTGCCGGCTACGGCTGCCTGCACTTCGGCCAGGCGTCATGGAACGGGGTCGCCATCCTCGCCCGCGCCAGCCAGCCCCTGGAGGTGCGCCGCGGCTTGCCGGGCATGGAGGATGACGGCCAGAGCCGTTATATCGAGGCGGCGGTGCACGGCGTGCAGGTGGCCTGCCTGTACCTGCCCAACGGCAACCCGCAACCGGGCCCGAAGTTTGCCTACAAGTTGCGCTGGTTCGAATGCCTGATCGCCCATGCCGAAACGCTGCGCGGCGCCGATCACCCTGTGTTGCTGGCGGGGGACTTCAACGTGGTGCCCACCGACCAGGACATCTACAACCCGAAATCGTGGCTCAAGGATGCGCTGCTGCAGCCCGAGTCACGCGCCTGCTACCAGCGTTTGCTGGCGCAGGGCTGGAGCGATGCGTTGCGGCAGTTGTACCCGCACGAGCGGGTCTACACCTTCTGGGACTATTTCCGTAACCACTGGCCGCGCAACGCCGGGCTGCGCATCGACCACCTGCTGCTCAACCCGGCCCTGGCGCCTTACCTGAAGGACGCCGGGGTCGACGCCTGGGTGCGCAACGAGGCGCACGCCAGCGACCACGCGCCGGTGTGGATCAGCCTCGGCACACGCAAGCGGCGCTGAACTATAGTCATTGGCGGCCAAGGGTCGATGACAAGGGACTTCAATGCGCGCAGTCAGGAAACAGACCGAGGACGGCCTCTTCCCGGTGACCGGCGAGGGCCGCGCCGTGTCGCTGTTCCGCCTGATGCTCAGCTTCATGGCGGTGGTGATGCTGGCTTTCGTGCTGGTCGAGGGCTGGCGGATCTGGCGCGACTACCGGCAGGTGTTCACCAATGCCGAAAACGCGGTCAGCAACCTGGCCCGGGCCACCGCCCAGCATGCCGAGGATGCCATCCGCCAGGTGGACGCGATCACCGCGGCCTTGGCCGAGCGCCTGGAGGGCGATGGCTTCGCCCATGTCGACCGCCCGCGCCTGCACGCGTTGCTCAAGCAGCAGGCGCAGATCATGCCGCAACTGCATGGCCTGTTCGTCTATGGCCCCGACGGCGGCTGGATCGTCACCGACAAGGATGACGTGCCAGCGGGTGCCAACAATGCCGACCGAGATTATTTCATCTATCACCGCACCCATCCCGACCGTCAGGTGCGTATCGGCACGGTGGTGCGCAGCCGCTCCACGGGTGACCTGATCATCCCCATCTCGCGGCGCCTGGAAAATGCCGACGGCAGCTTTGCCGGGGTGTTGCTGGGGACCATCAAGGTCGACTGGTTCGTGCGCTACTACGGCGACTTCAAGATCGACGAACGTGGCGCCCTGGTGCTGGCCAAGCGCGACGGCACCATCCTCGTGCGCCGGCCGTTCGTCGAGCTGGTGATCGGCCGCAGCCTGGCGGCCAGCGACATCTTCCGCAAGTACCTGCCCCATGCCAGCGAAGGGGTGGCCGAGGCGGTGGCGGTGGTCGATGGCACGCCGCGCCTGTACGGGTTTCGCGCACTGAGCAGCTACCCGCTGGTGGTGGAGGCGGGGTTGTCGCGCGAGTCGATCATCGCGCCGTGGCGCCATGACATGATCAAGTCGGTGGCGGTGCTGGTCCTGGTACTGATCGGCCTGGCCGGCTTCGGCTGGATCGTCCTGCGCCAGTTGCGCGAGCGCATCGCCATCGAGCGTGCCCTGCACCAGGCCCACCAGACCCTCAAGGCGCTGGCCTTGACCGACAGCTTGACCGGGCTGGGCAACCGCAGGCGGCTGGACGCGGTGCTGGAAGCGGAGATACGCCGGGCGCGGCGGCAGGGCTATGCCCTGGCCCTGGTGATGCTCGACCTGGACTGCTTCAAGGCCTACAACGACCGCTACGGGCATCCGGCCGGCGACCAGTGCCTGCGCCGCTTCGGCGAGCTGTTGCGCCAGGCGCTGAAACGCCCGGGCGACCTGGCGGTGCGTTATGGTGGCGAAGAGTTTACCTTGCTGCTGCCCGATACCGATGCCGCGGGGGCCAGCCAGATCGTGCAGGAGATCCTGCAGTTGCTGCGCCGGCAGGCCATCGAGCACGGTGGCAGTCCGTTCGGCCATGTCACGGCCAGCGCCGGAATTGCGGTGGGTGCGCCGACGTTGGCGACGGTGACCCCGGAAAACCTGATGGCGGCGGCGGATGCGGCGCTCTACCAGGCCAAGCGGCAGGGGCGTGATCGCTACTGCCTGGCGGCCAGTGTGGAGCAGCATCCGGCGCATTGAAGCCATCGCCTGAGGTCTGTCATGGCGCCAAGGCAGGGCCTTACTCCACCTCGACCAGCACCCCGTCACGGCCAATCCGATAGCGCGCCAGGTCCCGGGCCAGGGTCAGGTGCCCCTTGTAGTGCGCCAGCGCCTCATCGCGTACCTCCTCGATGGAACCGCCGCGCCCACCGCCCGACTGGTAGCGGGCGCTGAAGTGCGTCAGCACCAGGTTCTTCACCCCCACCATCTCGCCGAAGCGCGCCACAGCGGCGGCGGTGCTGTGGCCGAAGCTGGCCTGGGTGCGTTCGACCAACGGTTGGGTGAAGGTGGCTTCGTGGACCAGGACGTCAACGTTGGCGGCCAGTTCGCTCAACAATTCGGGGCGGTCGTTGTCACCACAGACGATGATGCGTTGCGCCGGGCGCGTCGGTTGCAGGTAGGCCTGCGGGTCGATCTGGCGACCTTCGTGCTCGACCGTTCGGCCACGGGCGATCTGCCCCCACAGCGGCCCGGCGGGGATGCCGTCGGCGCGCAGGCGCTCGGTGTCCAGGTGCGGTTGCGGGTCGCGCTCCTCGAACACGAAGCCGTAGGAGGGTACCCGGTGCGACAGCTCGACCACGCCGACCTGGATGTTACCGTGGCTCAAGCCACCAAAGGTCTCCAGCGCCTGCATCTGCAACTCGAAGGGCAGGTAGGTGTCGCTGACCGCCAGGCTCTGCCGGACCCAGGGGTGCAGGTCGGCCGGCAGGACCAGCACCAGTGGCTCCTTGCGCCCTGACATGCCGGCGCTGGCCAGCAGCCCCGGCAGGCCGAAGCAATGGTCGCCGTGTACATGGGTGATGAAGATGGCGCGCAGGTCGCGCACCGACAGCGGGCTGTGCAGCAGCTGATGCTGGGTGCCTTCGCCGCAGTCGACCAGGAACCAACCGGTGCCGGTGGCCTCGATGACCGCGGTCGCGCTGACGTTGCGGGCCTTGGTGGGCACCCCGGAGGAGGTGCCCAGAAACTGCAGGTCCATTGCCTGACTCCTTGATTCGACGTTGTCGCGACCCCGCAGGGCGGGGCGCGCGGAGGCTAGCATGGTGCTGCCGGGCGAGCCAGCAGTGCTTTACCGGATCGCCCCAACATCGAGCTTACGCGCTACAAGGCCAGGCTAGTAGACACCGCCCTGGGCGATGGCGGCGGTCCCTGCCTTGAACGTGCCCGCCAACCCCTGCAAGCCGCGCATCAGCACCGTGGTGTCGACCCCCACCGCGACGAACGCCGCGCCCAGTTCGATGTAACGTCGGGCCAGCGTCGCGTCGGCGCTGAGAATACCTGCCGCCTTGCCGGCCCGCGCGATGCGCACGATGGCATCCTCGATGGCCGCCTGGACCTCAGGATGCCCCGGATTGCCCCGCTGGCCCATGGCGGCGCTGAGGTCGGCGGGGCCGATGAACACGCCATCGACACCTTCGACGGCACAGATCGCGTCGAGGTTGGCCAGCCCTTCGCGGTTTTCCACCTGCACCAGCAGGCACATCTGCTCGTCGGCCTGGTCCAGGTAGCCGGGGATGCTGTTCCAGCGCGACGCCCGCGCCAGCGCGCTGCCGACACCGCGCACGCCGTGGGGCGGGTAGCGCATCGCCCGCACCAGTTGACGTGCCTGCTCGGCGCTTTCGACCATGGGCACCAGCAGGGTCTGCACGCCGATATCGAGCAACTGCTTGATCAGCGCGGTATCGCCGATCACCGGGCGCACGATGGGCTGGGCCGGGTAGGGCGCCACCGCCTGCAACTGGCCGAGCAGGCTGCGCAGGTCGTTGGGCGCATGCTCGCCGTCGAGCAGCAGCCAGTCGAAGCCGGCGTTGGCCGCCAGCTCCGCGCAATACGGGTCGGCCAGGCCGAGCCACAGGCCGATCTGCGCCTGGCCGTCGCGCAGGCGTTGCTTGAAGGTGTTGATGGGCATGTCCATGGGCGCTCCTCAGACGAAACGGCAGGCGATCGAGCCGAGTTGGTCGTAGTCGACGTGGAAGGTGTCGCCGGGACGGGCGGCCACCGGGCGGGTGAACGAGCCGCCGAGAATGAGCTGGCCGGCTTCCAGGCTCACGTCATGTGCCGCCAGCTTGTTGGCCAGCCAGGCCACGCCCTTGGCGGGGTGGTTGAGCACCGCCGCCGACACGCCGGATTCCTCGATCACGCCGTTGCGGTACAGCACCGCCGGGACCTTGCGCAGGTCGATATCGCCCGGCCGCACCGCACGCCCGCCGATGACCACGCCAGCGTTGGCGGCGTTGTCGGAGATGGTGTCGAAGACCTTGCGGGTGACACCGCTGAGTGGGTCGACCTGCTGGATGCGCGCATCGATGATCTCCAGCGCCGGGATCACCCACTCGGTGGCGTCGAGCACCTCGAACAGGGTCACGTTCGGCCCCTTGAGCGGCTTGCCGAGGATGAACGCCAGTTCCACCTCGACCCGGGGCACGATGAAACGCTCGAAGGGAATGTCGCTGCCTTCCTCGAACAGCATGTCGTCGAGCAGCGCGCCGTAGTCTGGCTCGGTGATGTTCGAGGAGACCTGCATGGCCCGGGAGGTGAGGCCGATCTTGTGGCCGACCAGCTTGCGGCCATCCTTGATCTTCTGCGCCACCCAGGCACGCTGGATGGCGTAGGCGTCCTCGATGCCGATCGAGGGATGTTCCAGGGAAAACTGGCCGACCTGTTCGCGGGTGCGTTCGGCCTGGTCGAGGCGGGCGGCGGCTTGCTGGATGATGCGGGCGTCGAACATGGAGACCTCAGGGCTGGCGGGTGAACAGAGGGTGCAGGCTGCTGTGCTTGGCGTCGTAAACCTGGGCCTGGCTTTCGTCGATCTGCAGGGTCACGCCGACCGGGCGACGTTCCAGCAGCGCGTCCAGGTGCCGGCGCAACACCGCCAGCAGCGCGTCACCGACCTGCTGGTGCACAGCGGCGCTGCGGCCAGCGCCCATGCGCAGGTTGGCGTAGACGAAACCGTAGGCACCGCGGCCATCGGCGATTGCCGCATGGGCGGCGGGGTAGGCCAGCACACGGGTGCCGCCGGTGGGGAACACCTGGCGATGGTGTTCGTCGCGCTGGGCGAGCATGCAGTCGGCCAGGGCGCGGCATAGGCCTGGCATATCGGCGTCGGCTTCGATATCCGGGCTGTAGAGCAGGACCAGATGGGGCATGGTGATGCTCCTTACAGGCGGCTTGTGGAGGTGACGCCGGCCCGGTTCGAGGCCTGGGCGGCAGGGATCGCGCTGCCATCCTGCGGGGTGACCGGGAAGATCGCGTTGATCTGGCCGGTGCCGGAGGAGCCGAAGTACGGCGTCACCACCTCGGCCTTGCCGTCGTATTTCGACCAGCCGAGCGCGCCGAGCAACATGGCGGTGTCGTGCATGAAGCCTTCGCCGTGGCCCTTGACCGCGTACTCGGGCAGCATTGCGCAGAAATCGGCCCAGTCGCCGTCCTGCCACAGGCGCACCACGCGGTGGTCGAGGGTTTCCAGGAACGGGCTCCAGACCTTGGTGGCAAAGTCCGGGGCCTGGCCGTTCTGGGCGAAACGGTGCGACAGCGAGCCGCTGGCCAGGAAGGCCACGGTGCCGTCGTAGTGTTCCTCGACCGCCTTGCGCATGGCCCAGCCCAGGCGCGCGCTGTCGTTGAGGTAGTGCGAGGTGCACAGCGCCGAGACCGAGATCACCTTGAAGTGCTGGTCGGTGTTCATGTAGCGCATCGGCACCAGGGTGCCGTACTCAGGCGCCAGCGTGGTGGCGTCGTGGGCCATGGTTTCCACGCCCAGGCGATTGCACTCGTCGGCGAGGATGCGTCCCAGCTCGGGGTTGCCGGGGAAGCCGTAGTTCATGTTGGCGATGAAGTGCGGCAGTTCGTTGCTGGTGTACAGGCCTTCGAAGTGCGCGGCGCAGTTGATGTGGTAGTTGGCGTTGACCAGCCAGTGGGTGTCGAACACGACGAGGGTGTCGACGCCCAGTTCGCGGCAGCGCCGGCCGATCTCGAGGTGGCCGTCGATGGCCGCCTGGCGAAAGCCCTGGCGCGGGCCCGGCAGTTCGGACAGGTACATCGACGGCACGTGGGTGATCTTGGCGGCGAGAGCGAGTGTGCCCATGGGAGTCTCCGGTAACGAGTTGTTGTTATGTATCCATGGCGAGGGCTTCGCCCTCGTTTCGCCGGCAAGCCGGCTCCTACAGTGTGCGGTGATCCCTGTGGGAGCCGGCTTGCCGGCGATGGGCTGCTCAGCAGCCCCGCGTTACACCCCCCAGCGCGGAATGTGATGGCTACCCATGGATATACACACGTTCTTGATCTCGGCGAAGACCTCGAAGCTGTATTGCCCGCCTTCGCGGCCGGTGCCCGAGCCCTTGACACCGCCGAACGGCTGGCGCAGGTCGCGCACGTTCTGGCTGTTGATGAACACCATGCCTGCCTCGATGCCACGGGCCAGGCGGTGGGCCTTGCCGATGTCCTGGGTCCAGATGTACGAGGCCAGGCCGTACTCGGTGTCGTTGGCCAGTTGCAGCGCCTCGGCCTCGTCCTTGAACGGGATCAGGCACACCACCGGGCCGAAGATCTCTTCCTGGGCGATGCGCATCTTGTTGTTCACATCGGCGAACACCGTCGGCTGGATGAACTGCCCCATGGCCAGGTGCGCCGGCAATCCGGCCGGGCGTTCCAGGCCACCGGCCAGCAGGCGCGCGCCTTCTTCCAGGCCGATGCGGATATAGCCGGTGACCTTGTCGTAGTGCTGCTGGGTGATCATCGAGCCGACCTGGGTCTTCGGGTCGGTCGGGTCACCGACGATCAGGCGCTTGGCACGGGCGGCGAACTCGGCGACGAACTGCGGGTACACGCTCTCCTGGATGAAGATGCGGCTGCCGGCGGTGCAGCGTTCGCCGTTGAGCGAGAAGATGGTGAACAAAGCAGCGTCCAGCGCACGCTCGAGGTCGGCGTCCTCGAAGATCAGTACCGGCGACTTGCCGCCCAGTTCCATCGAGTATTTCTTCAGGCCGGCGGTCTGCATGATCTTCCGGCCAGTGGCGGTGCCGCCGGTGAAGGAGATGGCGCGCACGTCCGGGTGACGCACCAGGGCATCGCCGGCGGTGGCGCCATAGCCCTGGATGACATTGAGTACGCCATTGGGGATGCCGGCCTCCACGGCCAGGCGCCCCAGCTCATTGGCGGTCAGCGGCGACAGTTCGCTCATCTTCAGCACCGCGGTATTGCCCAGCGCCAGGCACGGCGCGGTCTTCCAGGTGGCGGTCATGAACGGCACGTTCCAGGGCGACACCAGCGCGCACACTCCAACCGGCTGGTAGAGCGTGTAGTTGAGCATCTGGTCGTCCACCGGGTAGCTGTGGCCGTCCATACGTGTGCACACCTCGGCGAAGAAGTCGAAATTGTGCGAGGCGCGGGGGATCAGCACGTTGCGCGTCTGGTGGATCGGCAGGCCGGTGTCCAGGGTTTCCAGCTCGGCCAACTGCGGCACGTTCTGCTCGATCAGCTCACCCAGGCGGCGCATCAGGCGCGCGCGCTCCTTGGCCGGTGTATTGGCCCATTTCGGGAAGGCTTGCTTGGCCGCGGCCACGGCCAGGGCGACTTCCTCGGCGCCGCCGCTGGCGACTTCGCCGATGGCCTCGCCGGTGGCCGGGTTGTAGTTGACGAAGGTGTCGCGGCTTTCGACTTCGCGGCCATCGATCCAGTGCTTGATCATGCTGTTGCCTCTTGTGCGTTGCGGGCGAAGAACTCGGCTTCGCTGACGATCCGGTTGACCAGGCGGCCGACGCCTTCCACTTCCACCACCACCTCGTCGCCCGGGACCACGTCGGCCAGGCCTTCCGGGGTGCCGGTGGCGATCATGTCGCCGGGTTGCAGGGTCATGAAGCTGGAGAAGTATTCGATCAGGTAGGGGATGTCGAAGATCATGTCGGCCGTGGTGCCTTGCTGTTTCAGCTCGCCGTTGATCCAGGTGCGCAGGGTCAGGTTCGACGGGGCCGGCACATCGGCGGTGTCGACGATCCACGGGCCTACCGGGGTGGTGGCGTCACGGTTCTTCACCCGCAGGTTGGGGCGGTAGTAGTTCTCCAGGTAATCGCGGATGGCGTAGTCGTTGCACACCGTGTAGCCAGCCAGGTAGTCGAGGGCGTCCTCGCGCTTGACGTTGCGCGCCGGCTTGCCGATCACCGCCACCAGTTCGCACTCGTAGTGCATGTACTTGACGTTGTCCGGGCGCCAAGTGACCTGCTTGTGCCCGGTGTAGGTGCCGGGCGACTTGACGAAGGCCAGCGGCTCGGTGGGCGGGGTGAAGGCCAGCTCGGCGGCGTGGTCGGCGTAGTTCAGGCCCAGGGCGAACATGCTGCCGGTAGCCGGCGGCAGCCAGGTGACCTGGTCGGCGCCGACCAGGCGGCCATCGGCCAGACGCAGTTGCTGGTCGTTTTCGACGGTGACCGCGTGGACCTGGCCGTCGAACAGGATACGGGCGTGCTTCATGGGGCGAGTCCTTGTTCGGCGACGATGGAGTTGGTCAGCTGGCCGAGGCCGTCGATCTCGACCGTCACCCGGTCACCGGGCAGCACATCGACACGGCCTTCCGGTGTGCCGGTGATCAGCACGTCGCCGGCATGCAGGGTCATGAACTCGCTGATCTCGGCGATCAGCCGGGCCACGCCGCGCACGCAGTTGGCGGTGTTGTTCTGCTGGCGCAGCTCACCGTTGACCCACAGGCGAATGCCCAGCGCGTCGGGGTTGCCGACCTGCGTGGGCGGCACCAGTTGCGGGCCGAGCGGGCAGAAACCGTCGCGGCATTTGGCCTTGACCGCCGGGCGGTAGTAACTGTCTTCGGGCAGGCTGAACTCGTTGACGATGGTGTAGCCCGCCACGTGGTCCAGGGCGTTGTCCAGGCTGACGCGACTGGCGTCCTTGCCGATGACCACGCCCAGTGCAGGGCCCGCTTGCAGGCGTTCGACTGCCGAGGGGTAGGTCACTGGCTGGGCGTGACCGTTGCGGGTGTTGGGCGTCTTGATGAACAGCACCGGCTTGACCGGCGGTTGCTGGTACGGCGCTTCGTGGAAGGACGCCAGATGCTGTTGCAGCAGGCCCTGGTAGTTCAGGGCGACGCCGAACAGGCTGCCGCTGGCGACCTCGTGCAAGGCACGGCTCATGCATTTCTCCTGCAGTGGGCGAAGCGACCGGGGGCGCTTCGTGGTGTTTTTGTTAATGTGTTAACGTTATATTTAATATGTTAACGATCGTCAAGGCATTCGCCGCTGGTCGGTGGTGCTAGGATGATTTCCCCCCGGCGCGTTTCACCGCTGCGAGAACAACAATGAAAGAACGACAGCCGATCCCCAACATCAACATCGGTCAGGTCTACGACCAGCGCTACAGCGACAGCGAGGTGCATTACGACCGGCTGGGCAACCTGGCCGGATTCTTCGGCCGCAACATGCCGGTGCACCGGCACGACCGTTTCTTCCAGGTGCACTACGTGAAGACCGGCAGCGTGCGGGTGTACCTGGACGAGCAGCGTTACCACGAGTCCGGTCCGATGTTCTTCCTCACCCCACCCACCATTCCCCATGCTTTCGTCACCGAGCCCGATGCCGACGGCCATGTGCTGACCGTGCGCCAGCAACTGGTCTGGCAACTGCTGCAGGCCGAGCCTGGGCTTGCGCTTGGCCCACGCCTGCAGCCGGCATGTGTCGCGCTCGGTCATCTGCGGGGGGCGGCGGCCGAGGAGGTGCAGCGCCTGGAGCAGCTGTTCGACCTGCTGGGCGGCGAACTGGGGCATGGCCAGGCCGGGCAGGGCACCGCCGTGCAGGACCTGGCCCGCCTGGTGATGATCAGCCTGTTGCGCCTGTGCGCCAATTCGCTGGAGGCCACGCCCGCGCGGCACGAGGACCTGCAGCTGTTCCACCGTTTCAACGAACTGATCGAGCGCCACTACCTCGACCACTGGACCCTGCCGGCCTACGCGGCAGCCCTGGGCGTGACCGAGGCGCGCCTGAACGACGTGTGCCGGCGCATGGCCGACCTGCCGTCCAAGCGCCTGGTGTTCGAGCGGCTGATGCAGGAGGCGCGCCGCTTGCTGCTGTACACCGGCGGCTCGGCCAACGAGATCTGCTACCGCCTGGGGTTCAAGGACCCGGCGTACTTCAGCCGCTTCTTCCAGCGCCATGCGCAGATGACGCCGGGTGAGTACCGCCAGCGCCAGGCGGGGTTGCGTTGACATGCGGCGACGGGTCCGGGCGGTGGGCTGTCGGCAGATCGTGCTACGGGGAAGGCATCGCGGGAATGGGTGATTGCCAGGAGCGCTGGTACTTTTCACAGGGCTGGACAGCCCGGGTGAAAATGTATTTCACTTTATTAATATCTTAATAAAACAGCCCTTGATCCTGATGACCCAACCAAGACCCTCCCTGACCTTGACCCTGCTGCAGGCCCGCGAAGCGACCATGGCGTTCTTCCGCCCGGCCCTGAATGCCCACGACCTGACCGAGCAGCAATGGCGGGTGATCCGTATCCTGCGCCAGCAGGGCGAGCTGGAAAGCCACCAGTTGGCCGACCAGGCCTGCATCCTCAAGCCGAGCATGAGCGGCGTGCTCAAGCGCCTGGAGCGTGACGGCCTGGTGGCGCGGCGCAAGTCGCCGGAGGACCAGCGGCGCATCTTCATCAGCCTGACCGTGCGTGGGCAGCAGGCGTTCCTGGCGATGAGCGAGGAGATGGAGCGCAACTACCAGGAGATCCAGCGCCAGTTCGGCGCGGACAAGCTGGAGCAGTTGATGGGGTTGTTGAACGAGCTGAAGAAGGTCAGGCCCTGAAATCAAGGGGGCCGCTGTGCGGCCCATCGCCGGCAAGCCGGCTCCCACAGGGTTGGCAGTTGGCGCGGACATTGTGGGAGCCGGCTTGCCGGCGAGGGGTTGCACAGCAACCCCATGGTTTACTGTCCAGCCAATTGCAGCGAATCATCGAGAATTTTCAGCAACGACGCTGCCCGCCGCGCATAAACCGCCGGGGGCGCGTACAGCAGCTCTACATGCAGGCTGTCGATGATTCCCAGGTACGCATCGCCGTACAGCTCCAGCTTGTTGCCATCGCTTTGGGCCCAGGCGTGGCGCTCGCGCAGGGCCTGGCAGAAGCCCAGGCGGATCCGCTCCAGGTACGCCTCGAAGCCGGTGGTGACAGTCGAGCGGATCGGCGCCGGCGGCAGGAATGCACTGCGCAGCACGAAGCGCAGGTTGGCCGACGCCGCGTAGCGCTCGGCCAGGTGCAGCGGATGCCAGTGCCCCGGCGCCTCGCGGCCCGCCGCTTCATGGCCGAAGCCCGCCTCGACGTAGGCGGTTTCGTCGGCCAGGGCCCGTTCGAAGGCGCACACGAATAACGCGTCCTTGTTGGCGAAGTGGGCGTACAGCGAGGCCTTGCGCATGCCTGCCAGGGCGGCGATCTCGTTCAGCGACGAGCCGTCGTAGCCGTGCTCGGCGAAATGCTCCACGGCATGCTCGCAGATGCGCGCGGCGGAAGGGGTCAGGGCTTTCAAGGCGGTCACTCCGGGTTGACGCAGCAGGGCGAGGCGCTGATTGTCTTTGCCACGGCGGCGCGGGTCAAACCGACGATGACCACGGCCGCCGCCGCCAGTAACCAGGCCCAGGCCAGCGGGCCCAGGGTGGCCAGGTGCCCGGCCAGGGGCGTGGCGCTGGACGAGATGACCAGTTGCAGCGCGCCGAGCAGGGCCGCCGTCGAGCCGACATCGCGCTGCTGCGATGACATCGCCAGGGCCATCAAGGTGGCCTCGCAAACCCCCAGGCCGAACAGCGCCAGCACCACGCCCGCCAGCAGCAGCGGCAGGCCCGCGGTGGACAGGCCGGCAATTACCGCCAGGGCTGCGCCGGCACCCATGCACAGCGCCCCCCACCAGGCCACCTGGGCCACGCCGTGCCGGCTGACGCAATAGCCGGACAGCGCCGCGCCGAGCAGGATGGCAACGCCGCAGCCGCCGAACAGCAGGCCGAAGTGCGTGCTGGAGAGGCCGAAGTGCTGCTGGTACACATAGGCCGAACCGGCGATGTAGGCAAACAGGAAGAAGAACACCGCCGACAGGGCCAGGGCCGGGCGCAGGAAAGCGCCGTCGGCGGCTATGCGGCCATAAGTACGCCATACCGTTGCCGGTGCCAGGCGTACTCGATGCGTCGGCGGCAGGGTTTCACCGAGTGTCACGGCCGAATTGACCAAGGTCAGCAGACCGAGGCCGGCCAGTACCAGCATGATCGCCCGCCAGCCGTACGCAGCGTCGATCACCCCGCCCAGCGCCGGGGCGAGGATCGGCGCCAGGCCCTCGATGGTCATCAGCAGGGCGAAGATCTGTGCCGCCCGTGCGCCATCGGCGCTGTCGCGGACCATGCTCATGATCACCACCAACGTCAGCGCGCTGGCCAGGCCCTGCACCAGGCGCGCCACCAGCAGCGCGTCCAGCGACGGCGCGGCCGCCGCGGCCAGGGAGGCGATGCAGAACACCAGCAGGCCGGCGAGCAGCGGGCGACGCCGCCCCAAGGCATCCACCAGTGGCCCGAACAGCAGTTGCCCGGCGCCCATGGCCAGCAGGAACACGGTCAGCGTCAGCTGAACCTGGGTATAGCCGGTGGCGAAGTCGCGGGCCATTTCCGGCAGGCTGGCCAGGTACATGTCGATGGCAGACGGGCCAAGGGCGCCGATCAGGGCGAGGGAGGCGGCGAAGCGCAAATGTGAAGCGGGCATGAGCGAGGGTCCGTGAAAGCAAAATATAAATCTACCGACCGGTAGGTTGGCGAAGTATGCCAGATATCTGCCGGGGTCAACGCAAAGTCTGCCCACCGGGGATCCGCTTGCGCCCCAAATACACCGTCGCCGCTTGTTTAGCGCCACCGGTCCGATCCGCTCGGAATAATCCGAATCCCTCTTTATCGCCGTACTCCCAATCCATGTACGGCACCTCGCCGTGCAACCCTTAGCCACACGAGGTTTTTGCAACCATGGCCAACAAAGACAGCAACATGACCGGTCGCCAGGACACCAACAAGCAGGACGCCAACAAGACCGGCAGCCAGGGTGGAACGAAGAACCCAGGCAATTTCGCCAATGACCGCGAAAAAGCGTCCGAAGCCGGTCGCAAGGGCGGGCAGAGCTCCGGCGGCGGCAATCGCCAGAGCGAGTCCGGCCACAAGGGCGGCCGCTCGTAAGTGAGGGCACGCGGTGCCGGGTTCGCCTGGCACCGCGCACACCCCACCAGGAGGTTCCCATGCGTATCGCACCTCTGATCTGCCTGTTGGGTAGCCTGAGCCTGCTGGCTGGCTGCTTCGACCGCGACAACGACCATCCGGCGAAAGACGCCGACCCGAGCAAGCCCTCGCTGCAGATGCAGCAACCCGATTCCCCGACCAGCAACCCGTCTCCCGAAACCAAGCCCCAGAATCCATAGCGCGAGGTGACCGGCATGGTGGCGATGATCCGTGAAGGCGTGCGTTCGCAAGCCAGGCACGACATGACTGATGATGTGGCGCATCGCTACCAGGCGTTGCTGGCAGGACGCGATGCCACTGCTGAGCACTGGCTGGAAACACAACTGCGCCGTGTTCGTGACCGGGAAGACGACCTGCCGGAAGAGCCGAACCTGTTGCCCCAATGGGCCGAAAGCCATGCCGCCCAGGTCGCCCACGACCATGCGCATTACCTGCGGCAGCGGCGTGAAGGAGCGCCCCGGCGCTATTTCGCCACCCGCGCCCAGGCCTTGTGGTTCCTGCAGCAGGTAGCGCCGACCAAGGCGGTCGACGGTGCCTGGTTGCACGGTACCCTGCGGCACTGGCGCGACCCGCGTTACCACGGGTTGATCCGCACCTTTCTCGAAGAACTGGGCGACGGCGACCCACGCTGCAACCATGTGCTGATCTACCAGCGCCTGCTCAGCCGCCTGGGGTGCCTGCAAGGGCTGCCATTGGAGCCTCCACGCTTCGTGCAGGGCGCCGTGCAATTGGCCCTCGGTCAGCACTGCGAGCGCTTCCTGCCCGAGGTGATCGGCTACAACCTGGGTTATGAACAGCCACCGCTGCACCTGCTGATCACCACCCATGAGTTGGCCGAACTGGGTATCGACGCCCATTACTTCCAGTTGCATGTGACCATCGACAACGCTGCCAGCGGCCATGCCCGGCGTTCGCTGGAGAGCCTGCGGCTGTTGGCGCCAGCGGGCGATGAGGATTTCTATGCGCGTGTCAGGCACGGCTACCGGCTCAACGACCTGGGTCTCGACACACCTTCGCTGATCGCCAGCTTCGACCTGCAGGGCGAACTGCTCGCCGCGCTGGAGCGCAAGCGCGTGTTCGGCCAGTTCATGCACTCCGATCGCTGCCGCCTGCAAGGGCGCACCATCAACCAGTGGCTAGCCGAGCCGGAGACGATGGCCAAGTTCCTGGAGGCCCTGCAAGCCCAGGGGTGGATCAAGCGTGACAGCGACCCGATGCAGAGCCGCTTCTGGTCACTGATCGACGGCCCCGGCGCGGCAATGTTCGGCGTGTTCAGCGCCTACGAGAAACAGCTGTGGCATGACTGGATCGCCGGTAGCTGGCAAGGGGCCGGGCCTCGGCGTGTGCCGCCAGGGCAGTGGGAGCAGGCGTTGGCCCTGCAGGCGGAGGCGCCCGGCCGGGCCCGAGCCTCGGAGATCGCCACGCTGATCGAGGCCATGGCCGGTAACCGGCACGCAGAACCCACGGGCCTGCGTGCCACACGCGACTACATCGCTGCCACCGGGCTGTTCCAGGGAGGGCCGCGGTGATGCAACTCGACCAGAAGCAAATCCGTGCCGATGAGGCTTTGTTACAACTGGGCCGCAGGCTGCATGCCGACGGCTACCGTTTCACCTGCGTCACCCCGGCGACCCAGGCGCGGGTCAATGCCCGAGCTCAGGCCCGGCGCGCATGCACGCTGCGAGATGTATTCGGCTGGAGCCGGCCGTTCCCGGCTTCGCTGATCAGTGCCGACGAGCTGGAACAACTGGGCACGGCCGGCGTGCTGGAGGCGCACGGCGAGCTGTGGCGCAGCCGAGTGCGCTGGTCAAGCCTGGATGACCTGTTGCTGGTGCATTCGGCCTGGCCGACGGACAGCAGCGACGCGGTGTTCTTCGGGCCGGACAGCTACCGCTTCGCCCAGTTGATCGAGGATCACCTGCGGCGCAGCCCCCGGCGCGTGCAGCACGCCGTCGATATCGGCTGCGGCAGCGGTATCGGCGCTTTGCTGATTGCCCGGGCCGCACGCCATGCGCAGGTCAGCGCGCTGGACATCAATCCGCTGGCGCTGCGCTACACCGCCGTCAACGCCGCCCTGGCCGGGCTGGCCAATGTGTCGGTCGAGCCCAGCGACCTGCTCACGGGCATCACCGGCAGCTTCGACCTGATCGTCGCCAACCCGCCCTATATGCTCGATGCCAGCCAGCGCGTCTACCGTCACGGTGGCGGGGCGCTCGGCGCCGACCTGTCGCAGCGTATCGTCGAACAGGCCTGTGAGCGCCTGACACCGGGCGGCACATTGCTGCTGTACACCGGGGTGGCGATCGTCGAAGGGCGCGATGCGTTGCTCGAAGCGGTTCGCCTGCGCCTGGCCGGCCCTGACTTGAGCTGGCACTACCGCGAGCTGGATCCGGACGTGTTCGGCGAGCAGTTGCTCGAGCCCGGCTATGAACAGGTCGAGCGCATTGCCGCCGTGGCCCTGACCGTCACCCGTCGCGGCGGATGAACGCATGGGGCGGCCCTGCACGTTCGGCATCGAGGAGGAGTACCTGCTGGTGGCGCTGGACAGTGGCCGGGTGCTGTCCTCGCCGTCGACGGCACTGATCCGTCTGTGCCGTGAGGTGCTGGGGCCGTGTTTCGCCGAAGAGATGTTCCGCAGCCAGATCGAGCTGGCCTCGCCGGTGTTCGAGACGCTGCACCAGGCCCGCGCCTTCTTTACCGAGCATCGCCAGCGCCTGAGCCAGGCGTTGGCCGCCGAGGGGGTTGGTCTGTACTGTGCGGCAAGCCACCCCAGCGCCCAGTGGTTGCGCCAGCATCCACGCGCAACGCCGCACTTTCGCCAGTTGTTCGACGCCTACCGGCTGGTGGCCCGGCGCAGCTTGTTGAACGGCCTGCACGTGCATGTCGGGGTGCCACCGGGCCTGGATCGCATGCAGGTGATCAACCGGGTCCTGTACTGGCTGCCCTTGCTGTTGTCGCTCAGCACCTCATCTCCCTACTGGTGCGGCCAGGACACCGGCTACATGAGCTACCGCCGCGTGGTGTGCGGAGAGTGGCCGCACATGGGCCTGCCGGAGCCGCTGCCGGACTGGAGCGCCTACGAGCGTTATCGCGCGCTGTTGCAACGCAGCGGCACGTTGGCCGAGGACGGCGACTTCTGGTGGGCGATCCGCCCGTCGATGCGCTTCCCTACGGTGGAACTGCGCATTTGCGATGGTTGCCCGCGGCTGGAGGATGGCCTAGCCATCGCCGGCCTGTTCCGGCATCTCGTGGAACAGGCCATCGCAAGGCACGACAGCATGCCGCTCAGCCGCGAAATGCGCTGGATCACTCAAGAGAACTACTGGCGTGCGATGCACCATGGGCGCCTGGGGACCTTCATTGGCCTGGTCGAGCAGCAGCCGGTGAGCGCCGAGGGTTGGCTGGCGCAACTGCAAGGGCAGTGTCCGGCCGACAGCGCCGACGCCGAGCGCGCCTTCATGCAGGCCTGGCGCATCCTGCGCGAGGGCACCAGTGCCGATCGACAGCGTAGTTGGTTGGCGCAGGCGAACGAGCTGGTCAGCGAAAGGCGTAAGGCTATGCAGTGGGTGGCGAGCCAGGTTGTGCGCGAGGCCTCTGCCAATGGGGCGTTTGGGTGATCGTCGTGAGAGGGACCTGGCAAATTTGCCAGTTGTCAGTGATGTTGCAAATGCTGAAGCTCTTGCCTATGCGAGCCCGCCCCTACAGAGGTGTCGGACGATCAGTATGTTTGCTCAGGGGAGAGACCCGATGCTGTTGATGACGGACCAGATGCGGACCTGTATCGGAACTGCGTTGATCACCAGCGGGTCCAGCATCAGCTATACCGCCTTTGGCTTTGACTCGGCAGGGGCCAATTCCCGGCCAGGAATACGATTCAATGGCGAGGTGCGAGAAGTTGATCTGGGAGGTTATCTGCTGGGTCGCGGCTATCGGATTTACAATCCAGTTTTGATGCGATTTATCTCCGCCGACACGCAGAGTCCGTTTTCATCTGGAGGGATCAATTGTTATGCCTATTGTTTAGGTGATCCAGTGAATTTAAGTGACCCCACTGGAAAAAGTGGGCGCGGTCGGGGGGGCACTAACCGTCGGAGAACTGGGGGACAACCAGCACGGGCCATTGAACAGGCTGCTCCACCTGGGGGACAACCAGCACGGGCTATTGCGCAGGCTGCTCCACTTGCTGAACAACCTGCTGTACCCAACCGTTTTCGAATCGTCCCAGTTGAACCGGATCACCAAGTACAGCAACTTTTAGCGGAACAGGAACAGCATAAGAGCATGGCGCTAATAATAAACGGCGCGGCAGTTCTTAGTACTGAAGCCAGAGGTGTAGTTTTGAGCGATGAAAGCCGAGGACAGTTGAATGCATCTAGTATGAAGATAGCGAAAAACATCTCTCCCGAGTTTTTAGAGCGATACCTTGATGAATACTTGGCAAGTATTAGAAGTTCGGTGCAAGACTTTGTGCGCTCAGCAAATGACCAGAGTATTAATCCGCGGTAATACCTACCTTTCGTCGGTGTTAATGCAAATGATGCAAACCATGGTTTCTCGCCGTAACTCGAAGTGTGGCAGGCCCTGACTGGATCTGAACCCCCCCATCTTCGAGTAGGAGTCCAGCCCATGTCTGGTAAGCCGCAGGACCGCGTCGATCCAGTCCTACCTGTCATCGGCCACGCTGCTTGACTACGCCACCACCAAGGCCGCCATTGTCGCCTTCACCAAGGCCTTGGCCAAGCAGATGATCGAGCGCGGCATCCGGGTCAACGCGGTGGCCCACCGGGGGCAATCCGCTGCCGTAGGGCAAAGCCGAATAAACCTTCCGCGCGCCGCGCAGTCAGTCCTTGTAAGCGCCCCGTCGATGTGGGCCAAGGAGGTGGCTGATGAAACTCGTCTGCCTGCTGCGTGGCTGCCAATGGCGCAGCCTGTTGTTCCATGAAGTCGCCGGGCTGCAATGCCACTGCTGCGAACGCTGCGGTGCGTTGCGTTACAGCCAGCCCGGCCTGACCCCGAACACTTAGGAGCCAACCATGGCCAGGGCGATCTGGAAAGGCGCGATCAGTTTCGGTCTGGTGCACATTCCGGTGTCCCTCAACACCGCCGTGCGCAGCGAGCGGGTGGATTTCGACTGGCTGGACAAGCGCAGCATGGAACCGGTCGGCTACAAGCGGGTGAACAAGGTCACCGGCAAGGAAATCGACAAGGACAACATCGTCAAGGGCGTGGAGTACGAGAAGGGCCGTTACGTGGTGATCAGCGAGGAGGAAATCCGCAAGGCCCGGCCCGAGGCGACCCAGACCATCGATATCTTCTCGTTCGTCGAAGCCGGGGAAATCCCCCTGCAACAGTTCGACACGCCGTATTACCTGAGCCCGGACCGCCGGGGCGGCAAGGTCTACGCCTTGCTGCGCGAGACCCTGGCCAGCACCGGCAAGGTGGCCCTGGCCACGGTGGTGCTGCACACCCGCCAGCACTTGGCGCTGCTGCGCCCACTCGACGAGGCGCTGGTGATGATCACCTTGCGCTGGCCGGAGGAAGTGCGGGGCCTGGAGACACTGGAGCTGGACAAGAGCGTGACCGACAGCAAGGTCGACAAGCGCGAGCTGGACATGGCCAAACGCCTGGTCGAGGACATGAGCGGGCCGTGGAAGCCCGATGACTACCACGACGCGTTCCGCCAGACCATCCTCGACCTGGTCGAGGAGAAGGCCAGCAAGGGCAAGATCGAGACAGTGGAGAAAGGCGAGGGCGTCACGGCGGAGAAGGGCGCGGACATCATCGACCTTACCGAGCTGCTCAAGCGCAGCCTGGGTGGCAAGAGCAAGGCGAAAAAGCCTGCGGCCAAGCGCCCACGCAAGGCGTCGTGATCCGAGCGCCGTTCTACAGGATCTGGCCTTCCAATCCGCTGAGGTAATCGCCGAATCCCTGCCGCGCCCGGCTGTCCCTGCGGCTGCTGGTGGCCACGCTGTGCCTGGCGGTCCAGACGATCTGCGCGCCGATGGCTTCCAGTGCCAGCACCAGTTGCACATCCTCGTGGGCCGGCAGCGGCTGGAAACCGCCGACCTTGGCATAGGCCTTGGCGCATACCCCAAGGTTGGCGCCGTGAATATGCCGGTGGCCTTCCATTGCCTGGTAGCGGCTGTGGTACAGCTGACGCAAGGCGGCACCCTGCCAGGGTTGCCAGCGCTCGATATGTACCGTGCCGCACACCGCGTCGGCATGCCATTGCAACTGCGACAGCAGCCAGTGGCCAGGCACGCGGCTGTCGGCGTCGGTGAACGCCAGCCACTGGGCGCCGCGCTCGATCATCCACGCCGCCCCCAGGCGCCGGGCAATGCCGACATTGCCGGCCTCCAGCGCCAGCGTGTGCACGCCATGGCGCCTGGCGATGCGCGCGCTGGCATCGGTACAGCGATCGAGCACCACCAGCACCTCGACCTCCAGGCCCGCGGCTTCGGCCCGCGCAGCTGCCACCCCCACGGCCTTCAGGCAGTGTCCGAGGCGCCGGGCCTCGTTATGGGCGGGAATGATCACCGCGATCATGGGCAAGTCTCGTCCAGGTCGACCACCCGGGGCTGGCACGACCAGTACTCGAGCAGGAAGTCCGCCTCCTCATGGCGCAACTGCGGATACAGCGGCAGGTGCCTGGCCAGCAGGGCGTGCACTTGGCCGCCGTCCTGCGGGCAGCCGGCAATCGGATGGCGCCAGTGGCAGGCCAGCAATCCGCCGTCGCCAGCCAGGCAGGCCACGGACTGTTCAATCACCTGCAACCAGTCGGTGGGGTCGAGGTAGTAGCCGATCTCGCTGAGCACGATCAGGTCGAACTGCCCGCCCGGCCAATCGCCCGGCAGGTGTCCCTGTTCGACGCGGGCATGATCGACCCCTGCCAGGCGTTGCCGGGCCAGCCTGACGGCAGTGGCGTCGATGTCCTGGCACAGCAGGCTGGCGCAGCGCTCGGCCAGCAGCACGCTCAGCTCGCCGTTGGCGCAGGCCGGCTCGAACACCCGGCCGTAGCACTGGCTGGGCAGGCTGGCCATCGCCAGGTCGCGCTTGCGACGTTCGTACCAGCGGGTGCGAAAGGCCCAGGGATCGTCGTTGCCGGCATACAGGTCGGCGAAATACTGCGCGTCGAGGCTCATGGCGACTCCATTACAGGAAGACCAGTTCGAAAGGCTGCAACAGGCAGGTCTGCAGGGTGACGGGCAGCACCGGAGGATGCTCCCCGTCTGGCTGCAACTGGCTGGCGTGGGCGGCCAAGGCCTGGCGTTTGCGCGCCAGGCGGGTGTCGTCGAGCTGTACCCGATGGGCCTGTGGCCAGGGCAGGCGCGGGTCATCGGGCGTTGCCCAATGCCACGCCCACACCGGGACCTCGGCCAGTTGCACCCGGCGTGCCTGGGCCGCCTGGGCAGCAGCGCGGCCGGCCGCCTCGTGGTCGCAGTGGCCGTCACCGCGCCAGGTGGTCAGCAGCAGGTCATCCGGTTCGAGCAGTTGCTCCAGGTAGTTGGCCAGGAACGCTTCATCGCGGGGCAGGGCGCCATCCTTGAGGTTCAGGCGCCGCCAGTCCAGGCGGTTGAGGTCCAGATCAAGCTGTTGCAGGGCGTGCCGGCTTTCCTGGGGGCGCTGGTGGCGCAGACGGTGCTCGGTCCAGTGGGCGGAATGGGGATGGCTGCCTTCGCCGTTGGTGGCGGAAATCAGCACCAGGTCCTGCTCGCGCCCGTGGAAACCGGCCAGCAGTCCGCCGGCCATGAGGATTTCATCGTCCGGGTGAGGGGCCAGCAACACCAGGCGCCGGCCGGGCGGACAGAGCTGTTCGGGCTTGAGCCACTTGGCGCGGGCCAGGTGCGCGGATTGCTGCCAGTCGCGCCAAGGGGTGCCGGCAGCCGCCTGGATACGGTTCTCGCTCATAGCTGCCAGGCTCCCGCCGGCATGCCGGTCACTTGCCTGCCCAGTTCGGCCAGGTCGCGTTCGGCATGGCTCTGGCGCAGGTAGACCGGCAGGTCGGCGCTGAGCCGGGCGAAATGACTGCTGCGACAGAACGGCGTGGCACCCAGCGCCCTGCCGACATGGCGGATCACCTGCTCGACCGCCTGTTCGACCTGGGCGCGGGCGCGGCGCACTTCGAAGCTGGCGTCGGCGTGGGGCTGCTGGTCGATCCAGGCGGCGCATTCGCGAAGCGCGGCGCGGGCGCCGTACAAGGCGGCATCCACCGCTCCCAGATGGGCATCGGCGTGCGGATCGGGCCGAGGCATGCGGCAATGCTCGCGCAGGTAGTCGGCCAAGGCCTCGGCCGCTCCGTACCAGCACGCGGCGATGCCGGCGCCGCCATGCCAGAAACCAGGACGTGCCAGGTACTGGCCGGGCAGGCCGACGGCCAGCCCGGGCGTGTCGTCGAATTCGATGCTGACGCTGGTGGTGGTGGCCATGCCCACCGCCTGCCACTGGTCGGCCTGGATGCGCTGGCTGGGGTGCGACAACTCGATGGCCACCAGCTGCGGCTGGTCATTCTCCCATGCAGTTATCAGTGCCCGGTCGATCTGCAGCGCGCCCGAGCACCAGGCCTTGCGCCCTTGCAGACGTACCTGCCCGTCGTGCCGCTCGACGATACGGGCACGGGCATCCGGCGGCTCTGCGGCCCACATGCCCCAGATCCCGTCCTGGGCGTGGTGGGCGGCACCGCATTCGGCCAGGATCGCCAAGGCATCGGTATGGCCTTCATAGAGCTTGGCCAGGGTCAGGTCGCAACCGGCTACCCGCGCGAGCGTCTGCCAGCGCTTGAGGGTCTGGCCCTGGCCGGGCAGGGGCAACAGATCGAGGTGGTCGGCCTGCATGGCCTGCAGCAGCTCCGGCAGCAAGGTGTCGAGGTCGATGGCCTGCGGTCGGGCGCCGAAGCGGCGCAGCAGGCGGTCGAGGTTGGTCAGGTCGAAGTCCTGGATGATGCTCATGAATACGTTCCCCTTGGCCTCAATCGATGCCCAGCTGTTTGCGCATGCGCACGGTGATGGACTGCCGGGTCTTTGCCATGTCCGCCCAAGGGTCGTCCACCTCGGCCAGCCGCGCCTGCAGATTGCCGATGTGCCACTGGTTGGCGCCTTTGAGCTGGGTCAGCTCTTCGCGCCAGATCGGCACCGACACCGCCAAGCCTTCGCGGGCACGCAGCGAATACGCCGCGACTGTGGTGGCGCCCTTGCCGTTGCGCAGGTAGTCGATGAAGATCCGCCCGACCCGGTTACGGGGCCCGGAGACGGCGCTGAGCCGATCCGGGAACAGGCCCGCCATATGCTCGACGAGGGCATGGCTGAAGTCCTTCACCTCGTCCCAACCGGCGCTGCGGGTCAGCGGCACCACCAGGTGCATGCCCTTGCCGCCACTGGTCTTGAGGAACACCTTCAGGCCCAGCTCATCGAGCAGGGTGAGGGTCAGTTGGGTCGCTTCGAGCATGGCTTTCCAGGGCAATGCCGGATCGGGGTCGAGGTCGAGGACGAAGCGGTCGGGCTTGTCGAAATCCTTGTCGGTGGCATTCCAGGTGTGCAGTTCGAGCATGTTCATCTGCACCGCGCCCAGCAGGCTGTCGGCGCGGTTGAGCACCATCGCCGCCTGGCCGGCCTGCGCCTTGCTGTAGCTGCGCACCGCCGGGATGTGCAGCTGGCCGGCATTCTTCTGGAAGAACAGTTCGCCACCCAGTCCGTCCGGTGCGCGCACCAGCGCCACGGGGCGGTCCTTGAGCTGCGGCAGCAGCCAGTCGGCGACCTGGGCGTAGTACTCGGCGACCTGGCGCTTGGTGGTGCCGGTGCTGGCGTCGACCACGCGGTTGGGGTGGGTCAGGCGCAGGCTGCTGTGGGGCTCGGCGGGTGGCTGCGCGGCGCGCTTGGCGGGCATGGCTCGCTCCAGGTCGATGGCGGTGGCGGGCTTGTCGTCGCGCAGGCCGTGGAACACCGAGTGGCGCACGATGCCTTCGCGGGTCATCTGGGCGTAGGCGACTTCGGCCAGCAGTTGCGGCTTGAGCCAGTGCACGCCACGGGTGTCGGCGCCGCGGGGCGGCTTGGGCAAGGCCGGCTTGTCGACTTCCAGCGGCTTGAGGCGCGCATGCAGGCTTTCCAGCGTGGTGGCGCTGAAACCGGTGCCGACCTTGCCGGCATAGCGCAGCTGGCCGCTGTCGGTGTCGTGCAGGGCCAGCAGCAGGGCGCCGAAGCCGTTGCGGCTGCCTTTGGGGTCGGTGTAGCCGACGATCACGAACTCCTGGCGCTGCTTGCACTTGAGCTTGACCCAATCACTGCTGCGCCGGCCCACGTAGGGGCTGTCGGCGCGCTTGCCGATCAGGCCTTCGAGCTTGAGGCGGCAGGCGCTGTCGAGCAGCGAGTCGACAGGCTCGGTGAAGTCGGCGGAGAACTTGAGGAGGTCCGACGGCGTGTCTTCCAGCAGTCGGGACAGGGTGGCGCGTCGCGCCTGCAGGGGTAGCGGGCGAAGGTCCTCGCCACCCAGGTACGGCAGGTCGAACAGGTAATAGGTGATGCGTTCGTCGTGCTCGGTGTCGAAGGCGTTCTGCAAAGCCTGGAAGTCGGCCACACCCTGTTCGTCGACCACCACCATCTCGCCATCGAGCCAGGCCGAATCAAGCCCCAGCGCTTTCAAGGCCTCGACCTGACGCGGCATCTTCGCACTCCAGTCGTGGCCATTGCGGGTGAACAGGCGCGCATCCTCGCCTTCGATGCGGGCGAGGATGCGGTAGCCGTCGAACTTGACCTCGTAGTGCCAGTCACCGCTGGGCGGCGAATCGACCAGGGTGGCGAGTTGCGGCTGGAGCTTGTCCGGCAGGGCGACGGGGTTGGCCTTGGCCGTGCGTTTGTTGGCAGTGGCTGTTTTCGCCGGCCGGCGCGGCAGCAGTGTACGGTCGCTCAGCACACTGTCCGGCAAGGCTTCGACAATGCTGTAGTCGGTTTCGCTGCGGGCCTGGCCATCGTGGGACTTGACCAGCATCCACTGCTCCTTCTTGCCGGCCAGGTGGGTGCGGAACAGGTTCCAGACGCCCGACAGTTTCTCGCCCTGCAGACGAAAGCGCAGTTTGCCCTTGGCGTAGGCCTGGCGTGGATCGCCCTCGGGCTCCCAGACACCGCGATCCCAGACGATCACGTCACCGGCGCCGTAGTGGCCTTCGGGGATATTGCCTTCGAAATCGGCGTAGTCCAGCGGGTGATCCTCCACATGCACCGCCAGGCGGCGGACCTTGGGGTCGAGCGAGGGGCCCTTGGGAATGGCCCAGCTTTTCAAGGTGCCATCGAGTTCCAGGCGAAAGTCGTAGTGCAGGTGGCTGGCGTCGTGTTTCTGGATGCAGAACTGCAAGGCATGGGCCTTGCCCGTGCGGCCGCGCTTGCCGGCAGGCTCGGGCGTGGCGTTGAAGTCGCGCTTGCGCTGGTACTCCAGCAGGGGCTTGGCCATGGCGGGCTCCGAAACGGTTCGCGGGGTCTCTAGGTTGGGAGGCGAGGGGGCTGGGCGGAGTTCAAAAAAAGCGTGGGCAGGTGCTGCCTGCAGAAACTCTGAATCATTGACTGGCAGGGGGAGTCGACCGAATGAGCCCACAAATCGGAGAGCGATCATGCCCATTCCCAGAGACCCTAAACCGGCCGTCGAGATCGACGACACGCAAGACCGCATGGGCAGTGTCCATGAACTGGATTTCAGCGAGCGCCGCGATGAGCGCCAGGGCCGGATTGGCGACGAACGACCGGCGCGGGAGGTGGAAGAGGAGTATCCACCCAGACGCGTTGCCGAAAGTGGCATGACCGGTGGCGAGGCGCTGAGTGACAGCCTGCACGAGGACAATGTCACCCTCGACGACCTGAGCCCTGACACGCTGCTGGACGAGACCGGTGCGCGCGATCCGCATGAGCCGGGTACGGCAGGCGGCCCGGCGGACCAGACCCTGCGTCATGTCGAGGCGCACGAGATCGGTGGCGGCATCGGCCTGGACGAGGCCGAACTGGCCCGCTCGGCGCCGTTGGACGGCGAGCCATGGACCGACGAGGTCACCCCTGAAGACGAGCGGAGAGAACGCTGATGAACGAGCAACGTTGTTCCTGCAACCACTGTTCCTGCACCGTGGATGCCAATGCCGTGGTCCAGGATGGCAAGGCGTACTGCTGCGAAGCGTGTGCGACGGGGCACCGTAATGGTGAGCCTTGTCGCATGGGGGATTGCAAATGTGGGGAGGTGAGTCAGCCGAAAGAGAGTAATGTCGATAACGCGTTGGATGAGACTTTTCCGGCGAGCGATCCTATTTCACCTTGATATTCAATATGCAGCAGCCCTGTCATTAATTAATTCGACGATAGGGCTGCTGGTCACTACAATTACATACCTTCACCACACTAAAGCCTTCAACTCTTGCTCTTGCTCTTGCTCTGCTTTTGCTTCTAAGTGCGCGATAGTTCAGGCGACACAAATTGCGACTTCAGGAGGCCGAACGGAGGTCTTGCGGAGGGAGGTGACGGGCATGGATGCCCGTCAAGCGCTGCGCCCCAGGATGGGGCGTTCAGCGCGGTCC